>NZ_PPFB01000001.1:7056620-7418681 GCF_002899455.1 Streptomyces sp. DH-12
ACCGCCGTCAGCGACACCACCACCGCCAGCAGGGCCGATCCCGCCGGCCACCAGTGTCCGGGGACGGCCGTGGACCGCCCGGGCGTCGGCGCGGCCGCGGTCAGGAAGAGGGACAGGCCCGCCGCGAGGGCGACGAAGGCCAGCCAGGTTCTCAGATCCGGGCGGCGGTGGAAGACCAGGCTCCCCACCGCCAGGGTGAACAGCAGCTCGGCCGCCATCAGCGGCTGCACCAGCGCGAGACTCCCCACCCCGAGCGCGGCCGCCTGGAACACCGTCGACAGGGCGAGCATCCCCGCGCCCGCCAGCCAGTGCGGCCGTCGCAGCACGCGCCCGAGCCAGCGCAGCGCCTGCCGCAGCCCCTGGCCGCTCCCCGGCTCGTCGGCGGCGGCCCGCCGCTGCAGCACGGAGGCCGCGGCGTTCGCCAACGCCGCGAGGAGCGCCAGGACCACGGTCAGCACGCCGCGGCGCCGCTCATCCGAACGTGGCGGCCAGCCGTCGGTACAGTCCCGGCGCCGCGCCGCGCACCCTGGCCGGCAGTCGCAGCCATCCGGGGACGTAGATCTCGTTCCGCCCCCGGACGACGGCACGCCACACGGCGTCGGCCACCCGCTCGGGCGGCACCGGCCGGGGCCGGGTCCGCGCGTAGGGCGTGCCGCGCCGGTCGAAGAACGGCGTGTCCACCACCCCCGGCACGACGAGGCTCACGCCCACGCCGGTGCCGCGCAGCTCGTACCGCAGGGCGTCGGCGAAGACCGCCACCGCCGCCTTTGACGCCGAGTAGACCGCCTCGCCCCGCACCCCGACGGCCCCCGCCAGCGAACCGACGAGCACCACGCGGCCGGAGCCCGCCTCCACCATGGGGGGGACCACCTGCCGCACCAGCCGCAGCGTGGTCAGCAGATTGACCTCCATCACCTCGTCGAAGGCGCGGCGGGACATCGCGGTGAAGTCACCGGCCCAGCCGACCCCGGCGCACGCCACCAGCAGGTCCAGCCGTCCCACCGCGTCCAGCGCGAACCGGGTCAGCCGCCGCTCGGCGGCCGGCCGGGTGAGATCTTCGGGGAACACCGCGGCGGAGGCCCGCGCGGCGGTCTCGGCCAGACGCCGCGCGTCCCGCCCGTTGAGCACCAGACGCCACCCCTCCGCGGACAGCCTGCGCGCCACGGCGGCGCCGATGCCGGAGGAGGCGCCGGTCACCAGCGCCGTGCCCGGGCGCTGCGCCGCCGCTCCGGGACGCTCCCGTGCGTCGTCGGCGGACACCGCCGGTGTCCGGGTGCCGGAGGCGCCGGCCGTACCGGCGCGGGAGGGTGCGTGGGGCATGGGCTGACCTCGGCTGCTGGGCGGACACCGGAAGCGGCCGGCTGTGACCACTCCCGTCGTCCGGGAGGGGGTGAGCCCGGAGTATCCAGGTCAGGGACGCCCGAAACGCCCGGCGGGCGTTTCGCCGGCGCGCCGGAGGTGACTCGGCGGACGTGCTTCCGTCCTCCCCGGCCGCACACCGGGGCGCCGCCCGCCGGGCCGGCGCCCGCCGGGTGCTGGTGATCAGCGCGAGCATGGGCGCCGGCCACGACACGGTGGCCCGTGAACTCGTCCGCCGCGCCCGCGCGCAGGGCCACGAGGCGGACGCGGTGGACCTGATGCGGCTGCTGCCGTACGGCACGGGCTCCGGGCTGCGCGCCTTCTACCGGACGTCGGTGCGCCACGCGCCCTGGGTGTACGACGGCCTCTACCGGGCGTTCCTGCGCCCCGGCGACCACACCCGGCCCAGCGGCGTCCCGCTCGCCCGGCTCGCCGCCGACGGGCTGGTCCGGCTCGTGGAACGGACCGGCGCGGACGTGGTCGTGCCCGTCTTCCACCTCGCCGCGCAGCTCACCGGCCACCTCAGGGCACTGGGCCGGCTGCGCGTCCCCAGCGTCGTGTTCGTCCTCGACTTCGCCGTGCACCGGCAGTGGCTCCACCCGGGCAACGACGCCTGCTTCTGCCTCACCGACCAGGCCGCCGACGACGTGCGCGCGGCCGTGCCCGGCACGCACGTCGAGACCACGGGCCCGGTCGTGGCGCCCGGCTTCTTCGCCCCCGCCCCCGCCCCCGGCGCCGACGCGTGGCGGAAGCGGTTCGAGCGGTACGCCCCGGGACGGCCGCCCGTGCTGCTGTCCGCGGGCGCCTGGGGAGCCGCCGCGGGCCTCGGCGAGACCGCCCGGCTGCTGGCCGGCGCCGGTTACCTCCCCGTGGTGCTGTGCGGCCGCAACCAGGCGCTGCGGTCCCGCACCGCCCGGGTGCCGGGCGTGCTCGCCCAGGACTGGGTGACCGACATGCCGGGCCTGCTGCACGCGGTGCGCGTGCTGGTCGACAACGCCGCCGGCCAGACCGCCGTGCAGGCCCTGGCCGCCGGACTGCCGGTGGTCGGCCACCGCCCGCTGCCCGGACACGGCGCCGACGGGGTGCACCGGATGGCGGAGCTCGGTCTCTCCGAGACAGCCGCCGACGGCGCCGCCCTGCTGGACGTCCTGCGGCGGCTGACCACGGAGGGCCCCGACGCACGTCGGCGGCGGGCGGCACGCGGGCGTGCGGTCTTCCGCGCCGACGTCATGGAGCGCGCCGCCGCCCTGGCCGGCCGGTCCGCCGTGCCGGCCCGCGGCCCGCGCTGACGGCAGTTCCCCGTCACTCGGCGCCGACCCGCTGCCGCTCCTCGTGCCGGTGCCGGTGACCGAGGTGGAAGTGGCCGTGGTGGGTGAGCAGCCAGTGCCCGAACAGTGCGCCGCCGTACACGACGAAGCCCACCCCGATCAGCCAGGACTCCACGACCAGGACCACGCCGACCGTGCCGTAACTGACGGCGTTGTCCACGATCAGCGGGGTGAAGACGTAGTACGAGAAGATGCGCAGGCCGATCAGGCCCACCATGGTGGCGACCGCGCCCGGGAGCAGGTCCCGCCAGCGGACCTGGCCGCCCAGCAGGAAACGCTGGCCCCACCAGAAGAACAGCACCCCGGTCGCCGCCGTCAGGGTGATCCGCTCGGGCCCGTGCAGCAGCGTGCGCGTGCGCACCTCCTGGTACAGGTACGCGGTCAGCACGACGAGCCACAGCGCCTGCCGCCACACCCGGTGCCAGGGGCCGTGCGGCAGCTGCCACACCCGTTCGTAGCCGTTCTGGACGCTGCCGCCCAGGGCGACGCCGAACAGGGCGAGGACCAGACCGCCCCAGACGCTGATGGCGCCCACCACCTTGCGCGGCGGGCTGATGATCTCCGTGAGCACCCGCGCGGACCGGCCGGTGAGCCCCATGCCGTCCGCCAGCCAGGTCGCGAAGCCGCCCCGGCCCAGCGGGTCCGCGGCGGCCACGACGATCAGCAGCGGCGCCAGGGTCACCAGCGCGAGGGTGGCGAAGCCCATGGCCCGGTGCATCAGCTCCAGCTCACGGCCCCGCGCCATCAGGGCGTGGGCGCCCAGCCACCTCCAGCTGTTCCGGAGCACGCCGAGGTACCGCCTCACGGTGCCCCTCCTTCGCCTGCCCGGACACGCGCCGCGAAGTGAGCCGCGGCGGGACCGGAGCGTCTCGTGCCACGCCGGGGCGGGCCGGGGCGCCGCGCGGCACCCGCTCCGCTCCCCGCGCCCATCATCCGGTGACCGCGACGGGGCCCGCCACTTCGCCCGCCCGCCCGGTCCCGCCGGACAGCCGCCCGCGACGGCCGTCCGGCGGGGCGCGGAGGCGCGGCTCAGCGGCGGGTGTCCCCGCCGACCGTCACCCGTTCACCCGGCCGGCAGCGCAGGATGCGTCCGCCGTGGCCGCGCCGGGCGGCCTCGTCGAGGAAGTCGGACAGCGGCGAGCGGAAGACGCCGTAGTCGTCGTAGTGGACGGGCAGCGCCCGGTGCGGACGGATCACGTCGAGCAGATCGGCGCCCTGCCCGGCGTCCATGGTGACGACCAGTCCGCCGGGCAGCGTGGTCCCGCCCAGGTGCAGCACCGCCAGATGGATGTCGGGGTGCCGGCGGGCGATCTCGCGCAGCCCGTCGAACATCAGCGTGTCGCCGGAGATGTAGAGGACGAGGCGGATACGGCCGGAGCGGTCGCCGAACTCCAGCAGGCTCCCCATCACCGGCGGCAGCAGACGGTGGACCGGGGCCGGCGCGTGCCGCCCGGGCAGCGCGGTGACGCGGACCAGCGACGTGCCGCGCAGCAGGGTGTGGCTCTGCCAGGTGCGCAGGCCCACGGCGCGGTGGAACCCGAACACCCCTTGCAGGACACGGGAGGCGTGCGGGGTCGTCAGGAACGGCAGACCCCGGTCCAGATGGCGCCGGGCCACCCGGTCGAAGTGGTCGCCGTGCAGATGGGACAGCACCACGGCGTCCAGGTCGGCGTGCGGGAGATCGGTGACGTCGACGGCGGGCTCGGTCAGCCGGCGCGAGACGAGGCCGTAGCCGAGGTGCGCCCGCTGTCCCCGGTGCAGGAAGTTCGGGTCGGTCAGCAGGGTCAGGTCCCCGTAGCGGATCAGCAGGGTGGCGTTGCCGATGAACTGCACCTCGACGGTGCCCGTGGGCGGTGTGTGCTGCACGGCGAACTCCCTCCGCCGTCTCCGGCGTCCCGAACACGCCCCGAGTGCTCCCGCACGGCCGTCCTACACCCGGCGGAAGCCGTCCGCGTGCCGGACGCGGGATCGCGGGTACCCGCGCCGGTGGTCCCAGTTCTCCACCCTTCCGGCCGCGCGCCCCGCCGCGTGCGACGGACGGGTTGCACGCCGGGAGGTCCGGTTGCGTCTCCGCCACAGTCGTCCCACCGACGCCGGGTACCGCAGGCTGCGTCACGGGCGTGGCTTCCGCTACCTCGACACCCGGGGCGAGCCCCTGCGCGACCCCGGGGAGCTGGCCCGCGTCCGCGCGCTGGTCATCCCGCCGGCCTGGACGGACGTGTGGATCTGCGCCCGTGCCAACGGCCACCTCCAGGCCGTGGGCACCGACGCCGCCGGACGCCGGCAGTACCTCTACCACCCGCGGTTCCGCGCCGAGCAGGAGGCCGCCAAGCACGAGCACGTCCTCGACGTCGCCCAGGCGCTGCCCGCGCTGCGGGAGGCCGTCGAGGGACACCTCGCAGACCGGGGCCTGACCCGCTCCCGCGTCCTCGCCACCGCCGTCCGCCTGCTCGACCTCGGCTTCTTCCGCATCGGCAGCGACCGGTACGCCGAGCTCAACAACAGCTACGGCCTCACCACCCTGCTGCGGGAGCACTCCAGCTGCCGGGCGGGCGCGGTGCGGTTCAGCTACACCGGCAAGCACGGCAGGGAGATCATCCAGACCGTGGCCGACCCCGCCGTCTGCCGCAGCCTCACCGCGCTGCTGCGCCGCCGCGGCGGCGGCGACCGGCTCCTGGCGTACTGGGAGGGACGCGCCTGGCACGACGTGAGCAACGCCGACGTCAACGCGTACCTCAAGGAGCTGGCCGGTCTCGAGGTCACCGCCAAGGACTTCCGCACCTGGCACGCCACCGTCATGGCCGCCGTCGCCCTGGCCGTCTCGGAGCCGGTCGCCCGCAGCGAGACCGCCCGCCGCCGCGCCATCGCCCGCGCCGCGCGCGAAGTCGCCGGATACCTCGGCAACACCCCCGCCGTCTGCCGCGCCTCCTACATCAACCCGCGCGTGATCGAGCTGTACGAGGAGGGCGTCACCGTGGCGCCCGCCCTGCCGCACCTGGGGAACGAGGCCGCGTTCGGCATCCCCGCCACCCAGGGCGCCGCCGAGCGGGCCGTGCTGAGCATGCTGCGCACAGGGACCCCGCCCGCCCCGACGGGGGAGTGAGGCGCGGAACGCCCCCTACGCGCCCCCGCCTCCGACCAGCTCCGCCCCGGACCACAGCAGCCGCGTCACCGCCGTCCCCGCCACCGCCATCGCCGCCCGGAACGGCCACCGGCTGCGCCGCCCCGCCGCCGGCGCCGTACCCGCCACGGCCACCGCGCCCGCCGCGACGGCCAGGCACAGCCCGCCCGGACCCGCCGCGCCGGGCGGCCCCGCGACGACCACGCCCACGGCCGCCAGCATCACCAGCGGGGCCAGCCACCGGCAGACCGTACGGCCCAGCCGCTGCGGCAGCCCCCGCACGCCCGTCGCCAGGTCGTCCTCGATGTCCGGCAGCACGTTCACCAGATGCGCCCCCACTCCCAGCAGCGCCCCCGCCGTCACGGCCCACCACGCGGGCCAGGCGGGCCGCGACAGCCCCAGCGTGACGAAGACCGGGAGCGCACCGAACCCCACGGCGTACGGCAGCGGCGACAGCACCGTGTGCTTCAGCCGCAGGTTGTAGCACCAGCCCGCCGCCACCCCCGTCAGATGCGCCGCCGCCGCGCCCGGCCCGCCGAGCAGCGACAGCGGCACGCACAGCACCAGGGCCGTCCACGCCGCCCCCGCCACCGCCCGCGCGGACAGCCGCCCCTCCGCCACGGGCTTGTCCGTCCGCCCGCAGACCGTGTCGCGGCGCGCGTCGGCCGCGTCGTTGCACCAGCCCACCGACAGCTGACCGGCCAGCACCGCCGCGCCCACCGCCGCCGCCCCCGCGGGACCGTGCCCCGCCGCCACCGCCAGCGCGGTCACGAACACCGTCACGGCCAGCGCCGGCTCCGGATGGCAGCAGCGCAGCAACGCCAGGAGACGGCGCGGCGGCGTACGCGGAAGAACCCCGGTCGGGTGGTGGGACACGGGTGCACGGTAGCCGGGCGGCGACGGCGAGGAAGGCATGACCGACATGCGTGTCCCTCTCATCGCCGACCCGGCGCCCGCCGCCCCTCCGCCTCCGGACGCCGCCGCGGCGACCACCGCCGTCGCCGCCGTGCACACCGCGCTGCCGCCCCACCACTATCCCCAGGACCGGCTCACCGAGCCCATCGGCGACCTGTGCCTGGCCCCGGGAGCCGACCGCGCCGTGCTGCGCCGCCTGCACGCGTCCGCCGGTGTGCGCACCCGTCATCTCGCCCTGCCCATCGAGCGGTACGCGGCGCTCCGCGACTTCCGCGAGAGCAACGAGGCATGGCTGACGGCGGGCCTCGACCTGGCCGAACGGGCGCTCACCACCGCGCTGGCCCAGGCCGGGCTCGCCCCGGCCGACGTCGACCTGCTGGTGTGCGCCTCCATCACCGGCGTCGCCGCCCCGTCCCTCGACGCCCGGCTGGCCGGACGGGTCGGCCTGCGGCCCGACGTCAAGCGGCTTCCGGTGTTCGGCCTGGGCTGCGTCGCGGGCGCCGCCGGCCTGGCCCGCGTCCACGACTACCTGCGCGGACACCCCGGCGGGACCGCCGTGCTGCTCACCGTCGAACTGTGCTCGCTGACCCTGCAGAAGGGCGACGACTCCCGCGCCAACCTGGTCGCCGGCGCCCTGTTCGGCGACGGAGCGGCGGCCCTCGTCGCCCGCGCCACCGCGACCGGCCGAGCGGGACCGGAACCGGCCGCCGGACCCACGGTCCTCGCCACCCGAAGCCACCTCTACCCGGGCACCGAGCACCTCCTCGGCTGGGACGTCGGCGCCGACGGCTTCCGCGTCGTCATCGACCCCGCCGTCCCCGCACTGGTCCGCCGCGACCTGGGCGCACAGGTCCGCGGCTTCCTCGCCGGACACGGCCTGGGCATCGCGGACATCGGCGCCTGGGTGTGCCATCCGGGCGGCCCCAAGGTGCTGGAGGCCGTGGCCGACGCGCTCGCCCTGCCCGACGACGCCCTCGCCCCGTCGCGGCGCTCGCTCGCCGCCGTCGGCAACCTGTCCTCCGCCTCGGTCCTGCACATCCTCCAGGGCCTCACGGAGGCCCACCGGCCCGCGCCGGGCACCTGGGGACTGCTGATGGCGATGGGCCCGGGCTTCTGCTCCGAACTCGTCCTGCTGCGCTGGTGAGGAGCCCGTCATGACCTGGTACACGCTGCTCGTCCTCGCCGTGGCCGTCGAACGCCTCGCCGAACTCGTCACGGCCCGCCGCAACGCGGCGTGGACCCGCGCACGGGCCGGTGTGGAGCACGGCCGCGGCCACTACCCCGTCATGGTCGTCCTGCACACCGGCCTGCTCGCGGGCTGCCTGCTCGAACCCCTCCTCGCCGGCCGCCCGTTCCTGCCCGCCCTCGGCTGGCCCGCGCTGGCGCTCGCCCTGCTCGCCCAGGCCCTGCGCTGGTGGTGCGTCGTCACGCTGGGCCCGTACTGGAACACCCGGGTCATCGTCGTCCCCGGCGCCCGCCTCGTCGGCGGCGGTCCCTACCGCTTCCTCCGCCACCCCAACTACGTCGCCGTCGTCGTCGAGGGCGCCGCCCTGCCCCTGGTGCACTCGGCGTGGATCACGGCGACCGTGTTCACGCTGGCCGACGCGGTGCTGCTGACCGTGCGCATCCGCTGCGAGAACGCCGCCCTCACCCGCGCGGTGCCCGCGTGAGACGCCCCGACCTCCTCGTCGTCGGCGGCGGACCGGCGGGCCTCGCCACCGCCCTGCACGCCGCCCGCGCCGGCCTGGACACCGTCGTCGCGGAACCCCGCCCGGCCCCGGTCGACAAGGCGTGCGGCGAGGGCCTGATGCCCGGCGCCGTCCGCGCCCTCACCGCCCTCGGCCTGCACGCCCCCGGTCACCCCCTCACCGGCATCCGCTACGTGCAGGGGCCCTGCCGCGTCGAGGCCGCGTTCCGCCGGGAGCGGGGCCTCGGCGTCCGCCGCACCGACCTGCACACCGTCCTGCACCGGGCGGTCCTCGACGCGGGCGTGCCCGTCCTCCCGCTGCGCGTGGACGGCGTACGGCAGGACGCGGACGGCGTGACCGTCCCCGGGGCGGGACTGCGCGCCCGGTGGCTCGTCGCCGCCGACGGCCTCCACTCACCCGTGCGCCGCTCCCTCGGCCTGGACCGCCCGGCCCGGACCGCGCCCCGCTACGGACTGCGCCGGCACTACGCCGTGCCGCCCTGGTCGTCCCGCGTCGAGGTGCACTGGGGACCGGACGCCGAGGCCTACGTCACCCCGCTCGGCCCGGAACTGGTCGGCGTGGCCCTGCTGACCGCGCACCGGGCCCCCTACGACGTCCAGCTGGCCGGCTTCCCCGAGCTGGCCGCCCGCCTCCCGCCGCACACGGCCGTCACCCCGGTCCGCGGCGCCGGCCCCCTGCGCCGCCGCTCCCGCACCCGCGTGCACGGCAGGGTCCTGTTCGTCGGCGACGCCGCCGGATACGTCGACGCGCTGACCGGTGAGGGCGTCTGCCTCGCCCTCACCGGCGCCCGCGCCCTCGTCGCCAACCTCCGCACCGGCACGCCCGGCCGCTACGACGCCGACTGGGCCCGCGTCACCCGCCGCTACCGCGTCCTGACGGAAGCGCTGGTCAGGGCGCGCCAGCAGCCCGCGCTCGCCCCGCACATCGTCCCCGTGGCCGCGCGCCTGCCCCGGCTGTTCGCCGCGGCGGTCCAAGCCCTCGGGTGAGCCGGCGGGCGGTCACCCGCAGTCCGGATCGGGGCTGAGGAGCAGCAGGGCGATGTCGTCGCCGGGCGTGGGGGCGTGCCGGACGAGCGTGTCGGCCATGGCGTCCAGGTCGCAGGGGTCGGACTGCTCCACCAGACCGGCGAGGGCGGCGGTCGCGTCGTCGGGGTCCACCCCCGGCGCCTCGACCAGCCCGTCGGTGTAGAGCACCAGCACGCAACCGTGCGGCAGGGCGAACTCCAGCGACGGGTAGCGGGCCGTCGGGTCGATGCCGAGGAGCAGACCGGGCGGGATGCTCAGCAGCTCGGTGCGCCCGTCGCCGTGCCGCACCAGGGGCGGCGGATGCCCCGCGGTGGCCAGGCAGGCCCGCCCGCGGCCGAGGTCCAGGTGCGCGTACAGACAGCTGGTGAAGAGCCCGGGGTCCAGGTCGGTGAGGAGCCGGTTGGTGCCGCGCAGGACGTGGTCCGGGGGCGCGCCGACGGTGGCGTGGGCGTGCACGGCGGTGCGGACCTGCCCCATGAGCGCCGCCGCGTCCACGTTGTGCCCCTGCACGTCCCCGATGGTGGCCGCCGCGGTGTTCTCGTCGAGGCGGATCAGGTCGTAGAAGTCGCCGCCGACGCCCAGGCCGCGGGCGGCCGGCAGATAGCGGGCGGCGACCCGCAGCCCGGGGACGCGGGGCAGGCTGTGGGGGAGCAGCGCCGACTGGAGCCGGTGGGCGAGGCGGTCCTTGTTGTCGTAGAGGCGGGCCCGGTCGAGGGCCTGGCCGACCAGACCGGCCAGGGAGGTGAGGACGGCGCGTTCGCTGGGCGGGAAGCCGTGCGGCCGGTCGTAGGAGAGCAGCAGGGAGCCGATCGGGTGGCCGGAGGAGATCAGCGGCAGGACCGCCCACGCGGCCCTGCCGTCCTGGTGCGTCACCTCCGGGTACGCGGCCGCCATCTGCTCGAAGGTGGGGAAGAAGGCGGGCTCCCCGGTGGCCAGGACCGCCGCCCCCGGAATGTCCCGGCTCAGCGGCACGCCGTCGAACCGGGCGAGCAGCTCGGTGCTGTAACCGCGATGGCCCACTATCCTCAGCCGGCCGTCCTCGGCCGTCATGAGCACCATGGCCTGGGCGCCGAGGGCGGGCAGCAGCTGGTCGGCGGTCTGGTCCACCACGTCCTGCACCCCGACGGCCTCGGTCAGCGTGGTCGCCAGGTGCATCAGGTGGTACAGCACCGTGGCCCGGCCGGGACCCCGCGCCGTCTCCGCGACCGGATCCGCGTTCTGCTGATCGGTGGCGCGGTCGATGCGCACGCTGATGCCGGAGGGATCCGGGTACAGCTCGAACGACAGCCAGGTGCCGGGAGGCCGCAGCACCCGGAACTCCTGCGGGGCCCGGCTGATCACCGCCGCGCGGTAGCGGTCCTCGACATGGGGGACGTCCATCCACGGCAGGACCTCCCACGGCAGGGCGCCCAGCAGGCGGTCCGGGGCGGCGCCGACGAGTTCGGCGGCGGCCGGGGTGACGAGGGTGATCCGGCCGTGCAGGTCGAGGGCGACGTACCCGCCCGGCAGCCGGTCGAGGAGCGCCGTGCCGGCCCATGCCTCGGCAGCCGTCGGAGTGCGCCCCGGCTCCGGCGGCAGGATGCGCGGCCGGCCGGCGGAGAGGAGCGGCTCGCCGCGCCGGGCGGCCTGCTCGAAGAGGTGGCCGAGGCGACGGGAGCCCGCGCGGACGGCGTCGTGCTCGGCGCGGCTCAGCTGCGGCGGGTGCCCGCTCGGCCAGAGCAGCACCAGCCCTCCCCGGATTCCCTTGTCCGACGCGACCGGTACGGCCGCCAGGGCGAAGTCGTAAGGGAGCACCACCGCCGGCCGCGGATAGCGTCGCGCCATCTCCACCTGGCTGTTCACCCACACCAGGCGCTCCTCGCGCACCGCGTCGGCCACCGGTATCGGGTCGCTCACCGCCACTCTGCTCCACGGCGCGACCATCTCGCGCGAGGCGCCGGACACCAGGATCAGCCAGAGGGCACGGCGGTCGGGGGTGAGGACGTAGAGCAGGGCGCTGGAGGCCCCGGCCGCCCGCACGAGTTCGGTGAGCGCGGTGTCCATCAGCCACCCGCCCGGCCGCCCGGCGCGGGCGGGGCAGGTCCGTCGACCGGTGCCGCCCGAACTTCTCCCATACCGGGACACTACGCCGAAACCGTACCGGAGGCATCCAGCGCCGGGGCGGCAGGTCAGGCGGCGCCGCCTCGGGCGGACGGCCCGGAGGCCCCGGCGCGCAGCACCGGCATCATCGTCTCGACCCCGCCCCCCGCGAGGTGGTCCAGGACCATCCGGTTGACCTCGGCGGGCTTCTCCAGCGGCACCAGGTGGGACGCGCCGGGGACGACGGCCAGCCGGGCGTCGGGCAGGGCGCGGTACAGGGCCGCGGTGTGCTCCAGGGTCATCAGGTCGTCGTCGCCGCTCATGACGAGCGTGGGCGCCCGCACGCCGGCCAGGTCCCCGGCGTCGAGCGTCGGCTGGGTGCGCCACATGTCGATCACCCGCGTCGCCACGGCCGGCCAGTGCTCCGGCCCGTCCGGGCTGACGGCCACGTACAGCTCGCGGAAGAAGGCCAGGCCGGCGCTGTCCGGGGTCATCGCATCCAGCATCCCGGGCGCCATGAACGCCTCGGACGCGGGGCGGAAGTTCGCCCCGATCAGCACCGTCCTGCGCACCAGGTCCGGCCGTGCCAGGGCGGTCAGCAGCGCGACGACGGCGCCGTCGCTCCAGCCGACCAGGTGCGCCGGACCGCCCACCACGGTCTCCAGGAACGCCACCGTGTCGTCGGCCATGTCGGTGTACGTCAGCGGGCCCCCGACGTCCGGGGTGTGGCCGTGCGCCCGCCGCTCCGGCAGATAGAGGCGGTGGGCCGTGGCGAGGCCGGGCCGCTGCGCGCCCCAGGTGTCGTTGGTGCAGAAGCCGCCGTGCAGCAGCACCAGCGGGTCGCCGGAACCCTCGGTCTCGTACCAGGTCCTGACCCCGGGAAGGTCCGCGTAGTCGCCCATGCCTCCCGGCCCCTCTCCGGGACGGACGCCGCCCCCGGCCAGTCTCCGGCACGCCCCGGAGCACCGCAACGCGACCGCGGCGGGCCTCGCGGGGACGAACGGGCGCACGGGAGCGGCCCCGCCTCGGACCGCCCGACGAGAACCGTCCTGCGGCCCTGCCCGTGGGGCGGGCCAGGTCAGGGCGAGGACGGCCGGGCGGCGCGGAACGCCTCGGCGACGCCGGAGTGGAAGGTGAACACCTCGTCCAGCCCCACCATGCGCATCACCCGCATCTGGGCGGGGGCGACCCCGGCCAGGCTGAGCCGCGACCCCTTGTCCTGGGACCGCCGGTAAGCCGTCACGAACACGGTGATCCCCGACGAGTCGCAGAAGGTCAGCCCGGACAGGTCCAGCACCACGCCGCACGGACCGAACGGCGCCTCGTTGACGGCTTCCGTCAGCAGCGGGGCCGTGTGATGGTCGAGCTCACCGGCCACCTCCAGGACGTACGGGCCCGTGGCGCTGGGGCGGGGGGTCACGGTGAACGTCTCGTCCGGTACGGACACGGAGTCTCCTCGGCGGGGTTTTCGGCGCATACGGGGTGAGCCTGACCTCCGCCCATCTCGTGGTGCCCGGCCGGCCGGTTCATCCTACGAAGTGCCGACCGGTGACTCGCGCACGCCCCGGGACTCGCGCTTCCCGGGCCCGCACCGGCCCCGGCCCGGCCCCCGCGGCGGTCCGCGGACCCGGGGCGGACGGCCCCACGGGTGAGGGACGTGTGATGATCTGGAGGGTCACATCGTGCTTTCCGGTTTTCCGCCACGGTCCGGCCGAGCACTCGGAACGCGGGAACCGTGACCGGTTCCCCGAGCGACAGTCGGCGTGGAGGGGACATGGACACGACGGCCGAAGGGGCAGAGCCCGGAGATGAGAACGCCGGAACGGTCCCCGGCGAGGCGATCGGCGACACGCTCGCCCTGATCGGCACCGGCGCCTACGCCGTGGACGGACGGGGGACGATCGTCGCCGTCAACGCCGTCGCCGAGCGGATGCTGGACCGGTCCGCCGCCGAACTCGTCGGCGCCGACGCGCACGACCTGCTGCACCGCAACGCCCGCGGCGAGTCCATGCCGACCTCGCAGTGCCGTATGCGGCCCGCCTTCCTCGCCGGCCGCCCGGCCCAGGACGACGACGAGTGGTACGAGAAGGGCGACGGCACGCTGCTCCCCGTCGCCTGGAGCATCGTCCCCTGTGCCGCCGGGGCCCACGACGCCCTGGTCCTCGTCCTGTTCCACCCCCGCGAGGCCGCCACCGGGGCGCACGGCCGTGCCACGGCCCGCGAAGGGACGCTCGACGAGCTGGAGCGGCTCGCCCTGCTGGCGGAGACGACCACCCAGCTGACGTCCACCCTCTCCGTCGACGAGGCGCTGCGCCGTCTTGTGTCACTGGTGCTGCCGCGCCTCGCGGACTGGGCGGTCGTCGACCTGATCAGCGAACACGACGAGGTGTGGCGCACCAAGGTGGTGCACCTCGAGGACGGCGTCCCGGTCTCCCGCCGTGATCTGGAGGGGCCGATGGCGCCCGTCCCCGCCGAGTCCCCGATGCCGCTGTCCCGGGCCCTGCGCGGCGTCTCCTCGACCATCGCCGGCCCCGAGACCTACGAGCGGTCCCCCGACTCGGGCATCGCCGTCGAGCAGCGCCGGCTGTTCGAGGCCACGGGCATGCACTCGGCGGCCATCGCCCCCATCCGCGGTCTGCGCGAGGTGCTCGGCGCCCTGACCCTCGGCCGGTCCGAACAGGCGGAGGCGTTCACCCCCGCCGACCTCACCCTGCTCGAGGACATCACCCGCCGCGCCGGACTGGCCCTGGACAACGCCCGCCTCTACCAGCGGCAGCGCAAGGTCGCCGAGACCATGCAGCGCTACCTGCTGCCCCAGCTGCCCCGCGTCACCGGCCTGGAGATGACCTCCCGCTACCTGCCCGCCCCGGACGCCTCCCACGTCGGCGGCGACTGGTACGACGCCTTCACCCTCGGGGACGGCGACACCGCGCTGGTCATCGGCGACGTCTCCGGGCACGACCTGGAAGCCGCCGCGGGGATGGCCCAGCTCCGCAACGTGCTGCGCTCCTACGCCTGGTCCCAGAACGAGCCGCCCGGCCGCGTCGTCGAGCGGGTGGACCGTGCCGTGCTGCGCATCACCGACGTCTCCATGGCCACCCTGGTGCTCGCCGTTCTGGGGACGGACGAGGAGGGGCGGTGGACCCTGCGCTGGACCAACGCCGGCCACCCGCCCCCGCTCCTGGTCACCCACGAGGGCGTGGCCGGCTACCTCACGGACGGCGGCGGCATGCTGCTGGGCACCGGCGCCGACCGTCCGCGCGGCGACGGATCGACGGTCCTGCCGCCGGGGTCCACCCTCGTCCTCTACACGGACGGGCTCGTCGAGTCCCCCACCCACTCCATCGACGAGGGGCTGGAGCGGCTGCGCCGGCACGCCGCCGTGCTCGCCCACCGCACGGTCGAGGCGTTCACCGACGAACTGCTGCGCAGGGCGCGCCCCGCCGACAACGACGACGACGTCGCCCTCCTCGCCGTGCGCGTCGGCACCCGCCCCGGACACGGCGGACCCGCCTGAGCGGGCGAAGGGCCCGTCCGCCGGTCAGCGCATGCCGTCGCGGAGCCGGGCGACGGCCGCCTGGAGGTCGTCGAAGGCCTGCTGCTCGCGCCGCGGGCTGGTGCGCGCCGTCGGCAGCAGGCTGTCCCGGGCCGCACGGGCCCGCGCGTACGCCTCGAAACGGGTGACCACGTCGGCCACGGCGTCAGGAGGCGGTGAGTCCTTGTGCGAGGGGTCGCGGGACGGCAGGGAGCGTCCCTCCCGCCGCGCGTTCGTCCGTCCGGTCATGCCCCGCATCCTTACCGGGCCTCCGGCCGCTCCACACTGCACGCCCCCGGACACGGACCCCGGGCCGATGTTGCCGGGACCGGGCAAGGAGCGCGGGGGCGGCCCGGGACCGGAGACGACCCGGGACCGTCCACGAGACGTTCATGGAACGACGCCACTCGCACGGGTGAAGTCGCCGTCCGCTCGGCGGGTGTGAGAACCCGACGCCCGGTTACCTGACATAGCGTCGATCCGGCACACCCGTGCCGATCGCGCCCGCGACGGCGTGCCCGCCCTCCCGGCCGATCTCCGCGTTGTGACCCGAAGGACCTCGATGGCGACACACACGACTGAACCCCTTTCCCCGGTGCCGGCGGCGGAGGGACGACGAGGGAAGGGGCGAGTGGTCGTCTCCTGGCTGACGACGACGGACCACAAGAAGATCGGGCACCTCTACCTGATCACCTCGTTCGCCTTCTTCCTGGTGGGCGGTCTGCTCGCCATGGTGATCCGCGCGGAACTGGCCCGCCCCGGGATGCAGATCGTGTCGGAGGAGCAGTACAACCAGTCGTTCACGATGCACGGCACGATCATGCTGCTGCTGTTCGCGACGCCCACGTTCGCCGGGTTCGCCAACGCCATCATGCCGCTGCAGATCGGCGCCCCGGACGTGGCGTTCCCCCGGCTGAACATGCTGTCGTACTGGCTGTTCGCCCTCGGCGGCCTCATCGTGCTGGGCAGCTTCCTCACGCCCGAGGGCGCGGCGGACTTCGGATGGACGGCATACCCGCCGCTCAGCGGCGGCGAGCGCACCCCGCACGTGGGCGGCGACCTGTGGGTCATGGGCCTGGGACTGTCCGGCTTCGGGACGATCCTCGGCGCCGTCAACTTCATGACCACGATCATCTGCATGCGCGCCCCGGGCATGACCATGTTCCGGATGCCGATCTTCACCTGGAACGTGCTGCTCACGTCCGTGCTGGTCCTGCTGGCGTTCCCGGTGCTGGCGGCGGCGCTGTTCGCGCTGGAGGCGGACCGCCGGTTCGGCGCGCGGATCTTCGACCCGGAGAACGGCGGCGCGCTGCTGTGGCAGCACCTCTTCTGGTTCTTCGGCCACCCCGAGGTCTACATCCTGGCCCTGCCGTTCTTCGGCGTCGTGAGTGAGATCATCCCGGTGTTCTCCCGCAAGCCGATCTTCGGCTACATGGGGCTCGTCGGAGCGACCATCGCCATCACCGGCCTCTCCGCCACGGTGTGGGCCCACCACATGTTCGCCACCGGCGCGGTGCTGTTGCCGTTCTTCTCCTTCATGAGCTTCCTCATCGCCGTGCCGACGGGCGTGAAGTTCTTCAACTGGATCGGCACCATGTGGAAGGGCAGTCTGTCCTTCGAACCACCGATGCTGTGGGCGGCCGGCTTCCTCGTCACCTTCCTGTTCGGCGGTCTGACGGGTGTTCTCCTGGCGTCCCCGCCGGTTGACTTCCACGTCCACGACAGCTACTTCGTCGTCGCCCACTTCCACTACGTGCTGTTCGGAACGATCGTGTTCGCCATGTTCGCCGGATTCAGCTTCTGGTGGCCGAAGATGACCGGCACCATGCTCGACTCGCGGCTGGAGAAGGTGCACTTCTGGACGCTGTTCGTCGGCTTCCACACCACCTTCCTGCTCCAGCACTGGCTGGGCGCCCAGGGCATGCCCCGCCGCTACGCCGACTACCTCGCCGCCGACGGGTTCACCGGCCTCAACACGGTCTCCTCCATCGGCGCCTTCCTGCTCGGCCTGTCGACGCTGCCGTTCCTGTACAACGTCTGGAAGACCGCGCAGAAGGGCGAGAAGATCGAGGTCGACGACCCCTGGGGGTACGGGCGTTCGCTGGAGTGGGCCACCTCCTGCCCGCCGCCCCGGCACAACTTCGTCACCCTGCCCCGCATCCGCTCCGAGTCGCCCGCCTTCGACCTGCGCCACCCGGCCCTGGCCGGCGTCGACCAGGCGGAGAACACCGGCCAGCGCGACGTGATCGACCCCGGCGGCCACAAGGGCGACCGCTGATGGCGCGGGCCCGGTCCCGCCGCGCCCTCGCGCACGACGCCTCGGCCGTCATGGCCGAGGCGGAGGGCATCGTGATGGCGCGGTCCCACATCGCCGAGGCCCGCCGCGAGGCGGAGGCACTCTGCGCCGACCTGCCGTGGCTGACCACCGCTCAGGCCGAGGACCTCACCCGGCACTACGTCGGCCGGCGCATCGACCTCACCCGGCAGATGCTCCGCACGACGGTCCGCCGCGCCGAGGAACTGCGCCGCGAGTACGAGGCCCGGTACGCCGAACTGCGCGGGGCGCTCCTGAGACGCCACGTGGCCTGGGCGTCCGGCCTGCTGGCCTGCGGCACCGGGATTAACGCGGCGCTCTGGCTGTTCACCCGCTAGAGGCGGCCCGCCGCAGCACCCGGCCGAGCCGGCCGGTGGGCGTCCGGCGGGCCGTGACCGACAGCCCCGCCCGCGGGAACCGCGCGTCGTACCCGTGGTGCCCGCCCGCAGCGGGGTGCCTTCCGGGAGGCGAGGGAGGCTTCCCCCCGACGGCGGGCCCGAAGGCGGCCGTGCCGCGCACCGGGACGCAGCCGGTGCGAAGGGGCTCGCCCCTCCTCGCCCCTGCCGGTGCCGGGAGTGCCGGCGCCCGTTCGGCGCGAGCCGTGACGCGGCCGGCCTCCGCGGGACCGCGCGCACCCTCGCGACGCCGGCCCCCTGATCCCTAACCGAGGTCCGGCAGCTTCAGCCACTCCTCCCAGGTGAGGTCCCGGCCGATGAAACGGGGCCGTTCGAACGGCCAGTCCTCGGCGATCCACCGCGGGACGAACGCGTCCAGCGCCCGCTCCAGCGGGCCGCCCGCCTCGTCGTCCACCACCCACCAGGAGATCTCCGCGTCCGCGCCCTCCTTCTCCGGCGGGTCGATGTAGACGCAGCCGCGCAACGCCGTGCGTTCCGGGTTCTCGATCGTGTAGTTGAACGACTCGTGCGCCTCGATCTCGGCGGCGTGCCGCTCCAGGTCGGCGAGGTTCGCCTCGTACGTCATGGTGGCCGGGGGCCAGCCCCAGGCGGGCCCGAAGACCGACCACAGCCGCTCGCGCGATCCCATCACCGCCGGATAGTCCAGCGGCGCGTCCGCGCCGCTGATCGGGCGCAGCCGGTGGCCCGCGCCGCCGGGGATGTCGACGTGCAGGGGGTGGACGAAGTCACGCGGAAGCCAGGTCATGTGCCGGAGCCAACCACGCGCCGCCCCGCCCGGCAAAGGAATATGCGAGTGGACCGTGGAGATCGTGGCCCACTGCTCCAGACCGGTGAGATGCGCGGGGGTGCACAGCGGTGAACGCCGCAAACGGCCGACGAACCGCTTATCTGGATGTCCGAGCATCGGACGATCGCAAGGAGCCCATCGTGTCGTCACCGCCTGCCGAACCCTCGTACACCGTGCCGGGCCTGCGCACCCAGGACAGCGGACGGATCATCGAGCTGTTGCAGATGCGACTCCACTCCCTCAACGACCTGCACCTGACCCTGAAGCACATCCACTGGAACGTCGTCGGACCGCACTTCATCGCCGTGCACGAGATGATCGACCCTCAGGTCGACAAGGTGCGGGACATGACCGACGACATCGCCGAGCGGATCTCCACGCTCGGCGGCGAGCCGAACGGCACGCCCGGCGCGCTGGTCGGCGCGCGCACCTGGAACGACTACTCCATCGGCCGGGCCGAGGCGATCGAGCACCTGGGCGCACTGGACGTCGTGTACACGAACATCATCGAGGACCACCGGGAGGCGATGCGGGAGACCGAGGAGGCCGACCCGGTCACCCAGGACATGCTCATCGAGCAGCTGCGCGGCCTTGAGCTGTTCCAGTGGTTCGTCCGCGCCCACCTCGAGTCCAGCGGCGGCAAGCTCAGCACGCGCGGCGCCACCACCGAGACCGGCGCCGCCGACCAGGCCGCGGAGCAGGCCCGCCGCCAGCCCTGACCGGCGCTCCCGCATCGGCGGCCCAGCACGATCCGGCCCGGACCGCGGCGGGCCCGGGCCTCACACCGCTTCCCGCACCTGCGAGGCCGTGATGCCCGACGCGCGGGCGACCAGCGCGGCGAACTCCCGCCGTACCGCGTCGCCCGCGTCCGTCTCGCCGAAGTGCCGCAGAGCGGAGTCCGCCAGCTCCGCGATCTTCTCCTCCACCACGGCCCGGGCACCCGTCCGTTCCAGCACCGCCCGTACGCTCTCCACGGCGCGCTCCGGCAGCGCGGGTGCGCCGGGGGAGAGGAGCGCCACGGCCTCCTCGTCCCCGGTCGTCCTGCCGAGTTCCAGGGCGACGGCCAGCAGATAGGTGAGCTTGCGGCTCCGCAGGTCGTCACCCACCGGCTTCCCGGTCAGCGCCGGATCGCCGAAGGCGCCCAGCAGGTCGTCCCGCAACTGGAAGGCGAGCCCCGCGCACCGGCCGGCCGCGCGCAGCGCCGCCGTCACCGCTTCGTCCGCCCCCGCCAGCGACGCGCCCAGGGCCAGCGGCCGCTCGACCGTGTAGAGGGCGCTCTTCAGCGTCGCGATGGTCAGCGCCTCCTCGACGCCGGACGCGCCGGCCGCCTGCGCCTGGAGGTCGCGGTACTGCCCGGCCACCATCTCCTCGCGCATCGCCCGCCACTCCCGGTACACCCGGGGCCCGTTCGGGGAGGCGAGCGCGACGTCCGTCATCAGGTCGTCCGCCCAGGCCAGGGCCAGGTCGCCGGCCAGGACCGCCGCCGAGTGCCCGAACGACTCGGCGTCGCCCGTCATGCCCTCCGCGCGGTGCATCCGCGTCAGGTCCACGTGCATCGAGGGCGCCCCGCGCCGCAGACGGGACCCGTCCATCACGTCGTCGTGCACGAGCGCGCACGTCTGCACCAGTTCGAGCGCCACGCCCGTCCGCAGCAGCGGGCCGGGGTCGCCCGTACCGCCCGAGGCCCGCCAGCCGCACCAGGCGAACGCCGTGCGCAGCCGCTTCCCGCCGCGCCGGGCGAATGCGGAGACCCGGCCCGCCACGTCACGGGCGAACACCGCGTCGAGGTCGTAGGCCCCGGACATCCGCTCGTCCAGCACCTCGCCCAGGACCCGCCCCACGGCCCCGGTGGCGGCGTCGGCGGTGAACGGTCCACCGGCCCGGTCCGCCGGTTCCTCCGTCGCCGACCGCAGTTCACGCATGCACAGCCCCTTTTCGTCGTCCGCCGCCCGCCCGCTCGCGCTCGCCCCCGGGTACCCGGGAAAGGGTCCGTCGACCTTTTCCGGCGCCTGCGACGGCCCGGAGCGCCCGCGCGCCTCCCGAGGTACCGGACCGGACATCAGCGGCGGACGCCTGTCCGTCGCCGGCGGGTCCGCCGGCTGGCCGGTCCGTCCGCGCCCTCGGCCGCCGCGAGGGCGATGTTGCGGGCCATGCCGCCGAACACGAGGGCGTGGAAGGGCGACACCGACCACCAGTACGCGTGGCCCAGCAGGCCCCGCGGATGGAACAGGGCGCGCTGCCGGTACCGGGTGCGGCCCGCACCGTCCGTCTCCACGCGCAACTCCAGCCACGCCAGGCCCGGCAGCCGCATCTCGGCGCGCAGCCGCAGCAGCCGCCCCGGTTCGATCTCCTCCACCCGCCAGAAGTCCAGGGAGTCTCCCGCCCGCAGCCGGTGCGGGTCGCGCCGTCCACGGCGCAGCCCCACCCCGCCGACGATCCGGTCCAGCCGCCCGCGCACCGCCCACGCCAGCGGGAAGGAGTACCAGCCGTGCTCGCCGCCGATGCCCTCGATCACCTTCCACAGCGCCTCCGGCGACGCGGGCACCACCTGGTCCCGTTCGTCCCGGTAGAGGCTGCCGCCGGCCCAGTCGGGGTCGGTGGGCAGCGGATCGCTCGGCGCGCCCGGCACGGAGGCGGACGACCAGCGGGTGGCGACCTGCGCCTCCCGCACCCGCGCCAGCGCCAGCCGCAGCGCCTCGTCGAAGGGCAGGGGCCGGCCGGGGGCGTCGGGCACGTACCGCGCGATGTCGTGCTCGCGGCACACCACCTCGTGGCGCAGCGACTCGGTGAGCGGCCGGGCGATCGCGGCGGGCACCGGGGTGACCAGCCCGACCCAGTGGCTGGACAGACCGGGCGTGAGCACCGGCACGGGCAGGATGACCCGCCGTCGCAACCCGGCGACCGCGGCGTAGCGGCGCATCATGTCCCGGTAGGTCAGCACGTCCGGGCCGCCGATGTCGAAGGCCCGGTCGACGTCGGGCGGCATCCTCGCCGAGGCGACCAGGTAGCGCAACACGTCGCGCACCGCCACGGGCTGGGTGCGGGTGTGCACCCAACTGGGGGTGACCATCACCGGCAGCCGCTCGGTGAGATAGCGCAGCATCTCGAACGACGCCGACCCCGAGCCGATGACGACGGCGGCCCGCAGCACGGTCGCGGGCACCGGCGAGTCGAGGAAGATCCGCCCCACCTCGGCGCGGGACCGCAGATGCGGCGAGAGGGTGTGCTCGGGCACCCCGTACGGGGTGAGTCCGCCGAGGTAGACGATCCGGCGCACCCCCGCCGCATGCGCCTGCTCGGCGAAGGTGCGGGCCGCCCGGCGGTCGGTGTCCTCGAAGTCCGCACCGGCGCCGAGCGCGTGGACCAGGTAGTACGCCACGTCGACGCCCTCCATCGCCCCGGCGACGGACGAGGCGTCGGTGACGTCGCCGCGCACCGTCTCGACGTCCCGCGCCCACGGGTGGTCGCGCAGCTTGTCGGGGGAGCGGGCCAGGCACCGGACCCGGTGGCCGGCCTCGAGGAGCGCGGGGACCAGGCGTCCGCCGACGTACCCCGACGCCCCGGTGACCAGGCAGTGCGGTCCCGCGCCGTTCCCTTGGCCCTGCCCGTCCACGGTCATCCCTCCGCACGGTCGATGTGACACCGGATCCTGTCCCCGATCCTCACCTCACGCGCCCGGTACCGCGCGCCGTCAGACGGCGCGGGGACGAAGTCGGCAGGCAGGAGGACGGGCGGCGGGGACCCGTACGGGTGACCCGGGGGGAGGCCGGCCGTCACCGGGGACCGCGCCGGGCCCTGCCGCCCGGACCGACGGCCGGCGTCACCGCTGCCCAGGGCCTCGGCACCGGCGTCGGCCCGCGGCTGCGGCTCGGCGTCCCGTCCGTCCGTCGGCGGACGCGGCACTGGGCACGACCCCGGACGCCTGGCGGACGGACGGCCCGGACCACGCACTTCCGGCGCCCCTCGTCCGCACCGACGACGGCACCCGGTACGGGGCCGCGCGGCAACGGCTGGACGACCCGGGAGCCGCACTTCGTGCGGGACCGACGAGGCGCCTCTCGGGTGGGCGGCTCGCGGCGGATCGATCCGCCGCGAGGCCCCGCTGCCCCGTACGGACCCGCTGGGCTCGGCATCCGGCGCCGTCCGCCGGAGGCTGGAGACCGGGCGGGGCGCACGCCGGCCGCCCCGGGCCGAGCGTGAGGAGAGAGCGTGGACGAGCAGGACCGCGTCGTGGTCGGGGTGGACGGCTCGCCGTCGTCGCGGCAGGCGTTGCGCTGGGCGGCCCGCCAGGCCGCGCTCACCGGAGGGACCGTGCAGGCGCTGACCTCCTGGGACTACCCCCAGTACCACGGCGCGCTGGGCTGGCTGCCCCCGTCGAGCGGTGACGAGGAGGCCCTGGAGGCCAGGGCGCGCGAGGATCTGACCCGGTGCGTCGAGGAGACGCTGGGCGTGCGGCCGTCGGTGGACGTCCGCACGGAGGTCCGGTACGGCACGCCGGCCAGTGTGCTGCTGCGCGCGGCACGGGACGCGTCCCTGCTCGTGGTCGGCAGCCGGGGCCTGGGCGGCTTCGCCGGCCTGCTGCTCGGCTCCGTCGCCCAGCACTGTGTGCAGCACGCGGCCTGCCCGGTCGTCGTGGTCCGGGAGGACACGGCCACCGGTATCGGCGAGGGGGAGTGAGAGGCCCGGCTCACCCGCGCGCCGCGGTGCGCACCAGTTCCCGGGCCAGGTCCGTGGCCGCCGCGACCGTGCCGAGGGACAGGGGGCGGGTGGCCACCGCGCCCTCGTGCAGGACGAACAGCCGGGCGGCGAGCGTGGCCGGGTCCGCGCAGCCGGCCGCCGTGGCCAGCTCCTCGAACAGGCCCAGCAGCCAGCGCTTCTGCTCCGCGGCGACGCGGTGTCCGGGGTGCCGCGGATCGGGCAGTTCGGCCAGGGCGTTGAGGAAGGCGCAGCCCCGGGCGTACGTCCCGGTCCAGCTCTTCAGCGCCTCGAACGGCGCGGTGACGGCCTCCTCGGCGCTGCCGCCGGCGTCCACGGCCGCGCGGACCGCCGACCGCCAGCGCCGGTCGCGTCCGGACAGGTAAGCCGCCACGAGATTGTCCTTCGACCCGAACCGGTTGTAGAGCGTCCGCTTGGTCACGCCCGAGTGCTCGGCGATCAGGTCCACCCCGACCGCCGTGATGCCGCGCTCGTAGAACAGCTCCTCGGCCGCGGCCACGATGCGGAGCCCGGCGGGAGTCAGGGGAGGGACGTCGCTGCTGCTGTCCATGCGCACGGACCTTCACTGATCGGTGTACGGTGGGGCGAAAGGTATACAGATCAGTGTACCCATGAGGAGGTGAGGGCCTTGTCCGAGCACATGCGCGCGGTGCGCATCACACGGCACGGGGGACCGGAGGTGCTGGAGACGGTCGACGTGCCCGTGCCCACGCCAGGGCCCGGCGAGGCGCTGGTGCGGGTCGCGGCGGCGGCCCTGAACAACACCGACCTGTGGACCCGCGAGGGCGCCTACGGCCGCCCCGGCGACCCGGAGGCCCGCTCCGGCTGGCGCGGACCGGTCGCCTTCCCCCGCATCCAGGGCGCCGACGTGGCGGGCCGGGTCGAGGCCGTGGGCCCCGGCGGCGACGCGGGTCTCCTCGGCCGCCGCGTGGTGGTCGACCCGGCGCTCTACGACGGCGACGGCCCGGACGCCCACCCGGTGGGCCTGATGGGCAGCGAACGCGACGGCGGCTACGCCGAGTTCGTCGTCGCCCCGGTGGAGCGCCTGCACGACGTCACCGGCTCCCCGCTCACGGACGACCAGCTCGCCTCCCTGCCCACCGCCTACGGCACGGCACTCGGCATGATCGAACGCGGGCGGGTGCGCGAGGGCGAGACGGTGCTGGTGACGGGCGCGTCCGGGGGAGTCGGTCTCGCGCTGGTGCAGATCGCCCGCGCCCGGGGCGCCCGGGTGGTCGCCGTCAGCAGCGGCCCGAAGACCGACGCCGTACGTGAGGCGGGCGCGCACGCCGTCGTCGACCGGGCGGGGGACGTCGTCGCGGGGATCCGCGCCGCCGCGCCCGAGGGCGTCGACGTCGCTCTGGACGTGGTCGCCGGGGACCTGGTGAGCGAGGCGGTGCCGCTGCTGCGCGAGGGCGGACGCTGGGTGATCGCCGGGGCGCTCGGCGGCTACCGGGTGACCCTGGACGTACGCCGTCTCTACCTGCACAACGTCCAGGTGATCGGCTCCGCGATGCACACGCCGGCGCACTTCGGCCTGCTCATGGACCTGGCCCGGCGGGCCGCCGTCGAGCCGGTCGTCGCCGCGGTGCACCCGCTGGACCGGGCGGCGCGGGCGCAGGAGGAACTGGCCCGCAGGAGGCACGTGGGGAAGATCGTCCTGCATCCCGGGGCGCCGGCGGCGCGCTGACCGGCCGGCGTCAGGTCTGCCGGGAGTGCACCGGACTGTGGGCGACCTCCTCCGGGCACCCCTCGTGCGCCGCGCGCCTGCGCCGGTCGCGCGTCCAGTCGTACGCCGCCAGGGCGAGCGACGCCAGCATCGCCGTGAGGGCCGCGCCCAGCGCGAGGAAAAGGGCCGTCTGGAAGTCGTCGCTCCGGCCGAGCGTCAGGTAGAACAGACCCGGCAGGGCGGCGGTGCCGACCGCCGCGCCGAGCCGCTGCCCCGTCTGCAGGGCGCCGCCCGCCGCGCCCGCCATCCGCACCGGCACGTGCCGCAGCGTCATGGTGATGTTGGGCGAGACGACGAACCCGCCGCCGATGCCGCCGATGAACAGCGCCGGCGCGGCGAGCCAGGGCGCGTGGTCCAGCGGCGCGAGACGCAGCAGCAGGGCGGTCGTGCCGAGGCCCACGATCACGCCCGTGAGGCCCCACACGGTGAGCAGCCGCCCGAACCGGTCGACCAGCCGCCCGGACACCACCGCCGCCCCCGCCGAGCCGATGGCGAACGGGGTCACGGCGAGGCCCGACTCCAGCGGCGAGTAGCGCAGTCCCTCCTGGTAGAACAGCGCGAAGACCAGCCAGACACCGCTGAAGCCGACGAAGTACAGGGTGCCGACGCCCGCGCCGACGGCGTAACCGCGCACGGTGGAGAACAGGCGCGGGTCGAGCAGCGGCGTCGTCCCCCGGGCGAGCAGCCGCCGCTGCCGCCGGACGAACACGGCGAGGACCGCCGTGCCGACCGGGAACAGCCACCACAGCCGGCTCAGCCCGCCGGCCTCCGCCTGCACCAGCGGGAACATGAACGCCAGCACGCCCAGGCCGAGCAGCAGCACGCCGGGCACGTCCACGTGGCCCCGTCCCGACTTCCGGGTCCGCGGCAGCAGGCGGCGGCCCAGCAGCACGGCGAGGACGCCGATGGGCACGTTGACGTAGAAGATCCAGCGCCAGCCCTGCATGCCGTCGGCCAGGGCGAGGATCGCGCCGCCGACGACGGGCCCGGAGGCGGAGGAGATGCCGACGGTCGCGCCGAAGTAGCCGAACGCCCGGCCGCGTTCGGCGCCGCGGAACATCTGCTGGATCAGCGCCGAGTTCTGCGGCGCCATGAAACCGGCCGCCAGCCCCTGCGCGAGACGCGCCACGACCAGCAGGGTGATGTCGGGGGCGGCGCCACAGGCCGCGCTGCACAGCACGAAGCCGCACAGGGCGATCAGGAAGATCTTCCGCCGGTCGAGCGCGTCCCCGAGCCGGCCCGCGGTGACGAGGGCCAGGGCGAAGGTCAGCGCGTAGCCGGACACCACCCACTGCACCTCGGCGGGGGAGGCCCCCAGGTCCTTCTGCACGGTGGGCAGCGCGACCGCCACGATCGTGACGTCCAGCAGGCTCATGAAGCCGGCCACCAGTGTGACCCACAGGGCTCGCCACCGGCGCGGATCCGGCTCGTACGCGTCTCCCTGGGCACCGGGCTGCCGGTCGCCCGCCCCTGACGCCGACGCTGTCACACGCAGTCCTCTCGCAGGCCCGAACAGGGCGAACATGTTCCCCGGCCGGGCCCGGCGCACACCCGGCGTGCCAGGAAAAAGCCGCCCGCCGATCCCCTCCGTCCGGCTCGGTCGGCGCATCCGCGGCCCGCGCGCCGTGGACCTGCCGCGGGCCGGTGACGCAGAAGCACACGACCGAGGGCCCGGTCACGGGCGACGCCTGACCGGACGCCTGACCAACGGCCGGAGGCCTCACCGCCCGGTCGTGCCTGACCGGCGACCTGCCCGCCCGGTCCCGCTCGACCGGGCGCGTCCCCGGGGACAGGCGGACAATCACGACCATGGGCATGTGGGGCAAGCGGGACGACATGGTGGTCCACGGGCAGGAACCGTTCAACGCGGAGCCGCCCGGGGCCGTGCTGGCCGGCGCGGCGGTCACGCCCGTCGACGCCTTCTACAGCCGCAACCACGGTCCGGTGCCCCGCCTCGACCCGGCGGACTGGCGGCTCGTGGTGGACGGCCTGGTGACGCGCCCGCTGCTGCTGTCCCTGGACGACCTGCGGTCCCGCTTCGACGCGACCGAGGCGACCGTCACCCTCCAGTGCGCGGGCAACCGGCGAGCCGACCTGACCGCCGTCCGCGCCGTCACCGGGGAGACGCCCTGGGGACCGGGCGCCCTGTCGACCGCCCGGTTCGGCGGGACGCGCCTCGCCGACGTCCTCGTCCACGCCGGGGTCGCACCGGAGGCCGCCCACATCGCCTTCCACGCCCCCGACGTCTCCCCGTCCGCCGACCCGCCCCAGCCGTACGAGGTGTCCGTCCCGCGCGACCGGGCGCTGGCCCCGGACGTGCTGCTGGCCTGGACGATGAACGGCGCCCCGCTGCCCACCGTCCACGGCGCGCCCCTGCGAGTGGTCGTACCGGGCTGGATCGGCGCCCGCAGCGTCAAGTGGCTCACCCGCGTCACCGCGCGCACCACCCCCTCCGACGGCTACTTCCAGGCCACCGCCTACCGCCTCCCCCCGGCCGGACGTGACACCGAGGGCGTCACCCTCGGCCCGCTCCCGCTCAACTGCGCCGTCCTCACCCCGTACGACGGCGCCGTCCTGCCGCGCGGCCCGGTGGAGGTCACCGGATATGCGCTCGCCGGCGAAGGGCGCACCGTCGCCCGGGTCGAGGTGTCCACGGACGGCGGCCGCGCCTGGTCCCGTACCGCGCTGGACGAGCCGGACGGGCCGGAGGCGTGGCAGCGGTGGCGCACCACCCTCGACCTGCCGGCCGGCGACGTGCACGTCCTGGCCCGGGCCTGGGACTCCTCCGGCACGGGCATGCCGGAGTCCCCGGCCTCGCTGTGGAACCCCAAGGGCTACGTCAACAACGCCTGGCCCCGCGTGCGCCTGCGCGTCCGCTGACCGGCCCCGGCCGCGCGGGCCGCCTCCCGTTGTTTGCCCGCCGCGCGCGGGGAAACTCAGCGCCCATGAGCAAGAAGCCTGGGCGCCGCCTCCTCGGACAGAACCGGATGCTGTGGCTGCTGGACGCGCTGGAGCGCGATCCCGGCCGTGACCAGCTGATCGACGCGCTCGGCGCACGCGTGCGCGCGCTGCCGCTCGGGCGCGTCCGGAACGTACTCCACGGCAAGTGGCTCGGCCACCCCGTGCACCCGATGACGATCCACCTGCCCATCGGCAGCTGGATGTCGGCCGCCGTGCTGGACCTCAAGCCCGGCCGGTCCCGGCAGGCCGACCTCCTGGTCGCCGTCGGGCTGGCCGGGGCCGTCCCCACCGCCGTGACGGGCCTGACCGACTGGGCGGAACTCCGCCGCGAACAGCAGCGGGTGGGCCTGGTGCACGCCATGGCCAACACGGCCGCCGTCGGCCTCTACGGCGCCTCCCTCGTGCTGCGCCTCACCGGCCGGGGCACGGCCGGACGTGCCCTCGGGTACCTCGGGCTGACCGCGGTCGGCGTCGGCGGGCTGCTCGGCGGCCACCTGGCGTACCGGCAGGCGGCCGGCGTCAACCACGCCGAGGAGGTCCCGCACGTCGTGCGCGACGGCTGGCACCGCGTCGGCGGCGTCGACGACTTCCCGGTGGGCGAGCCCGTACGGTGCGTCGTGGACGACGTGCCGGTCCTGGTGGTGCGGGAGACCGGCGGGGAGGTCCACGCGCTCGCCGAACGCTGCAGCCATCTGGCGGGACCGCTGTCCGAGGGCACGGTCGCCGACGGATGCGTCCGCTGCCCCTGGCACGGCAGCGTCTTCCGGCTCTCCGACGGCTGGAACGTCGAGGGTCCCGCCACCGCGCCCCAGCCCGCCTTCGACACGCGCGTGACCGACGGCCACGTGGAGGTGCGGCTGCCCCAGCACGACGTGCCCGAGACGCCGTACGGCAGCGAGGCGTTCGCGGAGACCTCCGCCGACGGGCACCGGCCCCCGCGGCGGTGACGCACGCGCGGTGCGCCGGAAGCGGCCGTTTCGTCGCACCCGGCGCGGAAACCCGGCGCCTCACGGTGACCGCCGGTGACGAGTGGGAGGCAGTGGATGAAGAAGGCGTTGTGGATGGTTCCGGTCGCCGCGGCCGGCGTCGCGGCGGCACGCAAGGCCGGGACGGCGGCGCGCGGCGGCGATGACGACCGGGCGGGCGACCGGTGGCTCACGGTGACGGTGAACCGTCCCATGGAGGACGTCCGGCAGGACGGCAAGCTGCCCGAGCCCCTCGAGCGGCTCGCCGACCGCATCGAGGTACGGACACAGCCCGCACCGGGCGACCGCGGCACGGAGCTGGCCGCCCGGCTCAAGGATCCGGTGCCCCCCGCCGCGACCTCCGTGCCCTCGCGCCTGGCCGGGAAGGACCCGCGCCAGGAGGTACGGCACGCGCTGCGCGAGGCCAAGGCCGTACTGGAGACGGGGGAGGTCATGCTCCCCGACGCACCGCCGACGGCCCGGCCCACACCGGGCGGCCGGCTCGTCGGCCTGTTCAGCCGCCGCTCCGGCGGGGAGGGAGTGCTGTGAAGGCCCTGTGCTGGGAAGGCGTCAACAAACTGTCCGTCGAGCAGGTCCCCGACCCGGAGCTGCGCAACGACCAGGACATCATCGTGCGGCTCGTCGCGGGCACCACCTGCGGCTCCGACCTGCACCTCATCGGCGGCTACATCCCGGCGATGCGCGCCGGGGACGTCATCGGCCACGAGTTCGTCGGCGAGGTCGTCGAGACCGGGTCCGCGGTGCGCCGCCACAAGGTGGGCGACCGGGTCGTCGTCTGCTCGTTCGTCGGCTGCGGCCGCTGCTGGTACTGCGCCAACGACCTGTGGTCGCTGTGCGACAACACCAACACCAACCCCGGTGTCGGACAGGCCCTGTTCGGCTACGAGACCGCCGGCATCTTCGGCTACTCGCACGCCATGGGCGGCCTGCGCGGCAGCCACGCCGAGTACGTGCGGGTCCCGTTCGCCGACTACGGCGCCTTCACCGTGCCCGAGGGCATCGACGACACCAGCGCCCTGTTCGTGTCCGACTCCGTGCCCACCGGATGGATGGGGGCGGACCTCGGCGGGGTGAAGCCCGGCGACGTGGTGGCCGTCTGGGGGTGCGGCGCCATCGGCCAGATGGCGGCGCGGGCGGCGATCCTGCTCGGCGCGGAACGCGTCATCTGCATCGACCGCATCCCCGAGCGGCTGGAGATGACCGAGCGGTACATCGGCGCCGAGACCATCGACTACACCACCACCGACGTGGCGGCGGAACTGCGCGAACGCACCGGCGGCCGCGGCCCCGACGTGTGCATCGAGGCGGTCGGCATGGAGGCCCACAGCGACGGGCCCATGCACCTGTACGACCAGGCCAAGCAGCAGCTCCGGCTGCAGACGGACCGCCCCACCGCCGTACGCCAGGCCATCCACGCCTGCCGCAAGGCGGGCACCGTGTTCGTCCTGGGCGTGTTCGCGGGCGCCGTCGACAAGTTCCCGCTCGGCGCCGTGGTCAACAAGGGGCTCACCGTGCGCGGCGCGCAGATGCACGGGCAGCGCTACGTCCCGATGCTCCTCGACCGGCTCGCCGCCGGGGAGATCTCCACCGCCCACCTGGCCACCCACTCGGTGTCCCTCGACGACGCCCCCACGGCGTACGACATGTTCAAGCACAAGACCGACGGCTGCGTCCGCGCGGTCATCCGTCCCGGGCTCTGAGGGGCCGTCCGTGGCCGGCGTACTGAAGACCGCCCACCGGGCCGCCGCACAGGTGGCCCGGTGGCGGGGCGCGCCCGCCGTGCACCCCACCGGGGTACTGTGCTCCGGCACGCTGCACGTCACCGGGCGCGCCGACCGCCCGTGGGGCGAGCCCTGGCTGGACCGGCACGCCTCGTACCCGGTGATCGTGCGCTGGTCCCACGCCCTGGGCACGCCCCGGCGGCTGCCGGACGCGCTCGGCCTGGCCGTCCGCGTCGAGGACGCCGGCGGCCCGGACCGGCCGCTCGACCTGCTGTTCACGTCCAGCGGCACGGGCCGTCTCGGCCGCCACCTGCCGCTGCCGCGCCCCGACGCCCTCACCGGGGCGTACTCCACCCTGCTGGCGTACCGGACGGGGGAGTGCGAGCGGGTGCTCGCCGCGTTCCCGCTGATCGATCCGCCGCACACACCGCAGCCGACGCTGTGGCAGGAACTCGCCTGCCGTCCTGTGCGGTTCCGGCTGTGCGCCGCCGCGGCCGGTGAGCCCTGGCGCCCGTTCGCCTCCCTCGCCCTCGAAGCGGTGCACCCCGCCCCCGCGGAGACCACGGTGTCGTACGACCCCGTCGCGCACAGCCTGCCCGGCCTGCGGCCGGCCGGACGCCTCAACCGGCTGCGCGACGCCGCGTACGCGGGCTCCCGCCACGGACGCGGCGCCGCATGATCCCCTGGCTGTGCCTCGCTGTGCCCTCTAACCGCGCCGGCGGGCGGAACGGACCGCCAGGGCGACCGCGCCTGCGGCCGCGACCGCTCCCGCCGCCACGAGGGAGGCACGGCGGGCGGCCGGACCACTGCCCGGCGTCAGGTCCCGCAGCCGGTCGAAGGCGCTGAGCGGGACACCCCGCAGCGCGTTCCCGGGCGGACGACGGGGCACGCCCGGATGCGGCCGGGTCGGGGCGGTCGCCCGTACGGCCTCCCACGCGGCGCCGATGCGCCGCAGCTTGCGGTCGTCGAACGCGGTCCGCAGATGCGGCAGCAGCTCGTCCTCCTCGTCGCGGATGTCCTCCCGGATGAGCGCGAACGCCTCCTGGATCCACTCCGCGCGCCGGGGATCGTCGGGGGAGCGTTCGATCCGGGCGATCAGTTCGTTGATCGCCTGGTGCTCCTCCTCGACCCGGCGGGTCAGCGCCTCCCCGTCCGGGGCGACGCGCCGCAGCAGCGGCCACAGCACGGTCTCCTCGGCGAAGGCGTGGCTGAACACCAGCTGGACGATGTCCAGCCACAGCCTGTCGCGTTCGCCGGGCGGGAGGTCCGCGGACCGGTAGCGGTTCATCATCGCGTCGAGCCGTGCGTGGTCCCGGCGCTGCCGCATCAGGATGCTGTCGTCACCACCGAGCGCGTCGGCGTCCTGTCCGGAGATCGGCACGGCGGGTGCGGTCACGGCCGCCCTCCGGACGTGTCTCCGGAGTCCTGGGCGTCCGCGCCGCCGGGCGCCTCCTGGTCCCGGGACTCGTCCTCCTCGGGGTGGACGTCCTTCTCGCCCGTCTCCTGCTCCAGCGGATGGGTGAGGTCCTTGTCGTCGGGGGTGCTCATGGTCGCTCCTCGGGTCGGTTCCGAGCGCCGGGTTCCCCGGAAGGACCGGACCTCGCAGCCGAACCGGGTTTTTCTCGCGCGCTTCCGTCCCGCGTCCGTGGACCGGCTGTCGCTCCCGTGGGTCAGCCGACCGGCCAGCCCGCCACGCGGCTTCGCGGAGGCTCCGCCTCCAGGGGCCGTACCTGCCCCTTGCGGATGACGCCGCGCCAGGCGCCGCACTCCTGGCCCACCCCTTCGATGAACTGCTTGAAGCGGCCCAGCTCGGCCCGCACCAGCCGCGGTGTCACCGGCGTCCGGTGCACCAGGTGCCGCTTCGTCGGCCGGGCCACGGACCGCAGGCCCACCACGATCTCGGTGCGGTTCGGGTCCAGGGAGCGGAACCGCACCTCGCCCCGGTGCCCGGCCCAGCGGCCGAGTCCCTGCCACGCGATCAGCTCGTCGGGATGCTGTTCGACGATCTCCGCCGTGTACGTCCAGGTCGCCCAGCCGGTGCCGATCTCCCACCGGGTGAGGTTCGGGCGGAGCTGCTCGACCCCCTTCACCCAGCGCATGAAGCGGGGGAAGGTTTTGAACTGGGTCCACTGGTTGTAAGCGGTGTGCACGGGAACGGCGACCTCGATCGCCTCTTCGACGGACTGCGCGGCTGCTGCAGGCATGGCCCCACCTGTCGCTCGGGTTCTCTTCCCCAGTGTGCCCCGCATGCCGCACCGCTACCACGCGTCTCCGCCCGGTCGCCCCCCGCCCACGCCGTCAGCCGATGCGTACGCCCGCCCCGGTGACGCGGACGCGGGGGTCGCCCGCGCGCAGGGTCACCGTGAGCTCCCCGGGACGGCCCAGGTCCTCGCCCTGCCGCAGCGTGAGGACGGCGTCCTCGGTGACCAGGCCCAGCTCACGGGCGTACCCGCCGAACGCGGCGGCCGCCGCCCCGGTCGCCGGGTCCTCGACGACACCGCCGACGGGGAACGGGTCACGGACGTGGAACAGCGTCGCCGACTCCCGCCATACCAGCTGCACGGTGGTGAGGTCCAGGCGGTGCATCAGCGCTTCGAGACGCTCGAAGTCGTAGGCCAGATCGGCCAGACGGGCACGGGTGGCCGCCGCCAGCACCAGGTGGCGGGCGCCGGCGTACGCGATGCGCGGCGGGAAGGCCGGGTCGAGGTCGGCGGCGGGCCAGTCCAGCGCGGCCAGCGCCTCCGCCAGATCGGCGTCCGCCACGTCCTCGACGTACGGCTCGACGCTGGTGAGCGTGGCCCGGACCGCGCCGTCCTCCTCCGTCACGTCCACCGGCACCGGGCCGGCCTGCGTCGCGAACAGCAGCGGGCCCGGGCCCTGCCGCTCGGCGAGTGCGACGGCGGCCGCGACGGTCGCGTGCCCGCAGAACGGCACCTCGGCCTTCGGACTGAAGTACCGGATGCGGTACGTCCGTCCCTCCGGCCCGTCCAGCCCCTCCGGCGGGGCGGTCAGGAACGCGGACTCCGAGTACCCGAGCCCGGCGGCGACGGCCAGCATGTCCCCGTCGTCCAGGGCACCGGCGTCCAGCACCACCCCGGCGGGGTTCCCGCCCGCGGGGTCGCTGGAGAAGGCGGTGTAACGCAGCACCTCGGGCCGCGACGAGATCGTTGTCATACGCGCGACAACATGCGCGGAGATCGTGATGTTCCCCCGGCCGCCGAAGGGGAACCCGGGGGCCGCGCTTCCCCCCGGCCGCCCGGCGGCCGGGGCAACCCCATCGGCGGAAGATCATGTGGCCGTCACCCCGCGGGAGCGTGAGACTGGGAGACGTCCGCGTGTCCGGTGAAGGAGAGTCCATGCCCGAGCGGCCCGACGACGGTTCCCAGGAGCGGCTCACCGTGACACCGCCCAAGAAATGGGCTACGGGAGCGCCCGCGGTGATGCACGCGCTGGAGTACTCCCTCGAGCAGACCTCCCCCCTGCGCACCGGGCAGACGCTGCTGACCATGAACCAGGTCGACGGCATCGACTGCCCCGGCTGCGCCTGGGCCGACCCGGCCCCGGGACAGCGGCACCGCAACGAGTACTGCGAGAACGGCGCCAAGCACATCAACGACGAGGCGACCACCCGCCGCATCAGCCGCGACTTCTTCCGCGAGCACGCGGTGTCCGACCTCGCCCGACGCTCGGACAAGTGGCTCAACGACCAGGGCCGGCTCACCGAACCGATGGTCAAGCGGCCCGACTCCGACCACTACGAGCCGATCAGCTGGCACGACGCCTTCGGACTGCTCGCCGGTGAACTCACCTCCCTCGACTCGCCCGACGAGGCCGTCTTCTACACCTCCGGCCGCGCCAGCAACGAAGCCGCCTTCGTGCTCCAGCTGTTCGCCCGCGCCTTCGGCACCAACAACCTGCCCGACTGCAGCAACCTGTGCCACGAGTCCAGCGGCTACGCCCTGCACGAGACCCTCGGCACCGGCAAGGGCACGGTCAGCCTGGAGGACATGCACCACGCCGACCTGATCTTCGTCGTGGGACAGAACCCCGGCTCCAACCACCCCCGCCAGCTCTCCGCGCTGGAGACGGCCAAACGCAACGGCGCCCGCATCATCGCGGTCAACCCGCTTCCCGAGGCCGGACTGCTGCGCTTCAAGAACCCGCAGAAGGCACGCGGACTGATCGGGCACGGCACCCCGATCGCCGACCGGTTCCTGCAGATCCGCGTCGGCGGCGACCTCGCGCTGTTCCACGGCCTCAACCGGCTCCTCCTGGAGGCCGAGGACGCCCGCCCCGGCACGGTGCTCGACCACGACTTCATCCGCACCAACACCGAGGGGTTCGAGGAGTTCGCCCGGCACGTCCGTGCCGTCGACTGGGACGACATCCTCACCGCGACCGGCCTCACCCGCGAGGAGATCGAGCAGGTCCGCGACGACGTGCTGCGCTCCGAACGGGTCATCGTCTGCTGGGCGATGGGCATCACCCAGCACAAGCACGCGGTGCCCACCATCCGCGAGTTCGTCAACTTCCTCATGCTGCGCGGCAATCTGGGCCGTGCGGGCGCCGGAGCCTGCCCCGTGCGCGGCCACAGCAACGTACAGGGCGACCGGACGATGGGCATCTGGGAGAAGATGCCGGACTCCTTCCTGGACTCCCTGCAGCAGGAGTTCGGCTTCGACCCGCCGCGCCACCACGGACTCGACTCGGTGAACGCGATCCGCGCGATGCTCGAGGGCCGCGTCAAGTTCTTCCTCTCCCTCGCAGGCAACTTCGTCCGCGCCGCACCCGACAGCATGGTCACCGAGGAGGCCATGCGCGCCTGCCGGCTGACCGCCCACATCTCCACCAAGCTCAACCGGACGCACACCGTCTGCGGCCGCACCGCGCTGATCCTGCCGACCCTCGGCCGCACCGAACGGGACGTGCAGTCCGGCGGCGAGCAGTTCGTCACCGTGGAGAACTCGATGAGCGAGGTGCACACCTCACGCGGACGCCTCCAGCCGGCCTCGCCGCTGCTGCTCAGCGAGGTCGCCATCCTCTGCCGCCTCGCCCGCCGCACCCTCGCGGGACGCGGCCCCGACATCCCCTGGGCGGCGTTCGAGTCCGACTACGGCGAGATCCGGGACCGCATCTCCCGCATCGTGCCGGGACTGCACGACTTCGACCGGCGCGTGGTGCGCCCCGGCGGCATCCGGCTGCCCAACGCGGTCAACGAGGGCGTGTTCCACACCGAGGCCGGCAAGGCCCGGTTCACCCGCAACGACCCCGAGGCGCCCAGCGTCCCCGACGGCCACCTGCTGCTGCAGACGCTGCGCTCCCACGACCAGTGGAACACCGTCCCCTACACGGACAACGACCGCTACCGGGGCATTCACGGCAGCCGGCGCGTCGTCCTCGTCAACCCGCGCGACCTCACCGAACTGGGCCTCGCCGACGGGGACCGCGTCGACCTGGTCGGCGTGTGGACGGACGGCACGGAGCGGCGCGCCGACGGCTTCACGATCGTCGCGTACCCCACGAAGGCCGGGACGGCGGCCGCCTACTACCCGGAGACCAACGTCCTGGTGCCCCTGGACAGCGTCGCCGACGGCAGCAACCAGCCCGCCTCCAAGAGCGTCGTCGTCCGGCTGGAGCCCGCGCCCCGGCCGGCTACGGCGCCGGTCCCCGGCTGAGCGGGACGGCGGCCGGGGCGTCCACCCCCTCGACACGTGCGCGCGGCCACCGTGTGGTGCCCGGTGCGGGTCGACCACGTCGTCGTGGTCTTCCGCCGGCCGCGCCCCGAAGGGCCGCATTCCGAGGCGCGCCTCCCCTTCGCCGGCGGGGCGCGCGAGGCGATCGACACGGTGCAGGCCCTCGCGGGGGAGCGGGGCGCCGGCGAGGACGCCGCAAACGGCGGCCGGTGGTCCTCGGACGCGGCGAGCGGCACTTCGGGCCGGTGGACGGACGCGGCACGCACCTGCGGGAGGGCCCGCGCGTCGTGATCCCGGGCGCCGGGCCGTGCGCCTGGTCCACCGCGTCCGCCGCTGACCGGCTGACCGGGCACCGATCCGCCGCCCGCCGCAAGATGGGATGAGGGGGCCGACGACCGAGAGGTGCGGTGATGGGTGACAACGCCGACGACACCGGGAACGACGCGGCGGAGACCGAGGAGACGGACGCCTACGACGCCGACGAGGGCGGGGACGAGGAAGCCGTCGCCCGGCCTCCGGCCGCCCCCGCGGACACGGACGTCTTCCTCGACGTCCCGCTGCTCAAGGTCGACGAGATCGACCTGGACGTGGAGGATCTGCGCGCCCATGTCTCGCTCCAGGCCGAGGTGCTCGACCTGCTGAAACTGAGCGTCGGCGCGGACGTCTCCCTCGGCCGGGTGCACCTGGGCATCTCGGGCGTGGAGGCCCAGGCCCGGCTCAAGGTGCGCCTCGACAACGTGGCCGTGATCGTCAACCGGGTGCTCACCACCGTGGACCGCAACCCGGAGATCCTCACCGAACTGGCCCGGGGCGTGAGCGCCGCCGTGCAGGACGTCGGCGGAGGAGCCCGGGAGGCGGTCGGCGCGGTGGGCACGGGCGCGGGACAGGCCGTCCAGGACGTCGGACGCGGCGCGGGAGGAGCGGTCCGGGACGTGGGCCGCGGCGCCGGCGGAGCCGTCGAAGAGGTCGGCCGGGGCGCCGGGGGCGCGGTGCGGGAGGTCGGCGCGGGGGCCGGGGAGGCCGTCCAGGACGTCGGGGGCGGGGTCGGCGAGGCCGCGGAGGACGTGGGACGCGGCGCGGGAGCGGCGGTGGAAGAGGTGGGCGGGGGAGCGGGGCGCACCGTCGAGGAGGTCGGCTCGGGGGCGGGGCAGGCCGCCGAGGGAGCGGGAGAGACCGTCGCCGGGGCGGCCTCGGCCGGGCCGGAGGCCGCGGACGCGGCGGGCGGCGCCCCGGCCCCCGCTCGCAAGGCGACCCGCTCGGCCGCGAAGAAGCGCACGGCGACCGAGGGCGGCACCGCCAAGCGCCGGGTGCGCGGCGAGGACGGCAAACCGCCCCCGAGGCGCACCCGCCGCCGCACCGTGGGGGAGCCGGGAGAGCCGCCCTGAACGCCCGCGACCCAGGACGACGACCCGAGGGACATCGCCTTCCACGCGACGGTCCACGCCGACCGCCTCCGCTTCGCCGACGCCCCCCGCACCGCCGTCCGCTTCCCGGGCACGGGCGACCGTGCGTCGGTCAGCCACAGCGACCGCACCCACCTCCCGGACCAGGTCGAACCGGGCGTGGACTACCACGACGTCACGGTCCGCTACCGCCTGGAGACGGGCGTGCCGGACGCGGACGGAACCGCGCCCGACCCCGGCGACCTCCCCAGCGGTGCATGATCGCCGTACACCGCTGGAGGGCGTGAAGACGACCGGGCAGCCCGCGCGCCACCTCTGCTCGGTGCGGCACGGCGAGACCCTGCCCGACGAGAGCGGGCTCACGGGGAACGGCCGTCGGCAGGACTCGCCACCGCCCGCCCGGGGACGGAACGTGGGCTCGCCGGGGCGGCGGCGGTAACGCTGGGGGCACCACAGGCCGGGAGCAGGCGTCGCTGACTTCCCGGTGCCGGCACCGGCATCGTCTCCGGTGCCGGTCCATGGAGCAGGAGCGCCGGTGCCGAGGTCCGGCGGCGACGAGGAGAAGGCGGCGCCGGCGGTGACGGACGCCGTCGGCACGGCGTTCCGCGCGCGACGTTTCCTGCCGGGGCGCGCCTTGACGGGGAGTACTCCCCGCTTCGCTGGTAGGCTTCTCGACACCAAGCGGGGAGGTGTCCCCGCTTGGTGTGTCGAGGCGTCTGCCGCAGGCAGGGGAGGGGGAGGAGCCGTGCCGGACAAGGCGCTCGTGCTGGGCGGCGGCGGACCGGTGGGCGGGGCCTGGCTGACGGGGATGCTCGCCGGACTCACCGAGGCGGGCGTCGGCCTCGACACCGCCGACGTCGTGATCGGCACCTCCGCCGGCGCCGTCTTCGGCTCCCGCCTCCGCTGCGGCACCCCGGCCGCGGAGCTGTACGAGCGCCAGCTGTCCGGCGCCGACGCCGTGCGCCTGCCGGTGACCGCACGCCAGACGGCACGGTTCCTGTGGGCCGCCCTCGGGTCCCGCGACCCCGAGCGCTCGGTCGCACGCCTGGGCCGCACGGCGCTGCGCGCCCGCACCGGACCCGAGTCGGACGTCCTCGACACGGTCGGCCGGCTGCTCGGCGAGGCGCGTGACTGGCCGGAGCGCGAGCTGCGCATCGCGGCCGTCGACGCACGGGCCGGGAAGGTCGAGGCGTTCGACGCGCGCTCCGGGGTGACGCTGCTCGAAGCGGTCGCGGCGAGCTGCGCCGTCCCCGTCGTCTGGCCGCCGGTCACCGTCGCCGGACGGCGCTGGATGGACGGCGGCAGCCGCTCCACCGCCAACCTCCAGCTCGCGCACGGCTGTCGGCGGGTGCTGGCGGTCGTGCCGATCCCGCGGGCGGTCGGGCCGCACCCGAGCGCTTCCGAGCAGGCCGCGCGGCTCACCGGGGAGGGCGCGCACGTCGTACTGCTGTGCCCGGACGAGGAGGCCCGCCGCGCGATGGGCCGTGACCTGGCCGACACCGCACGCGGTCCGGCGGCGGCGCGGGCCGGGCACGCGCAGGCCCGCGGGGTCGCCGCCGAGATGGCCGACGTCTGGGGGCGCTGACCCCCGCGACGGAACGAAAAACGCGGTCGCAGCGCCGGGCCCCGTTCGGCACACTCGACCCGATGGACGAGATCTCCCGCATCGCGGACCGGCTGCAAGAGGTCGACGGCGTCGTCGCGGTCGCCCTCGGCGGCAGCCGCGCCCGCGGCACGCACCGCCCCGACTCGGACGTCGACCTGGGGCTGTACTACCGGGCTCCGCTCGACACGGCGGCGCTGCGCCGGCTGGCCGCCGGACTGTCCGGAGACACGGCGGAGGTCTCCGAGCCCGGCGGCTGGGGCCCGTGGGTCGACGGCGGCGCCTGGCTGACCGTCGACGGCACCCCCGTCGACTGGATCTACCGCGACCTGGACCGCGTCCACCGGGTCTGGCAGCGGTGCCGCGACGGACACGTCGAGACCGGCATCCAGGCCGGCCATCCCTACGGCTTCTCCTCCCACACCTACACCGGGGAGGTGGCCCTGGCCCGCGTCCTCACCGACCCCACCGGCGAGCTCACCGCGCTGCAGAGGGAGATCCGCTCCGGATATCCCCGGCCCCTGCGGAACGCGCTGGTGGGACAGGCGCGCTGGGAGGCGCCGTTCATCCTGGCCGCCGCCCGCAAGGGCGTCCCGCGTGGCGACGCCTTCCATGTGGCCGGCTGTCTCCACCGCGCGGTCGGCCTCCTCGTCCACGCCCTGCACGCCGACGCCGGCGCCTGGGTGCTCAACGAGAAGGACGCGGTCCGCTCGGCGGGCGCGCTCCCGTCCGCCCCCGCCGACTTCACCTCCCGCGCCCACGCCCTCTTCGGCACGCTCGACGCGTCCCCGGAGCGCCTCACGGCCGCGATCGACGACGCCGACCGGCTGGCCGCCGACGTACTGGACGCGCTCCCCGGCTGAGCGCGGACGGAATCACGGATTTTCAGGCGCCGCCTGCCGGGTACCCGCCGCACCGGACGACCCGTACAGGGCGAAGGGCCGACGTGCCCGGCACGCCGGCCCTTCGCGCAGAGAAAACCAGGAGGATCCATGAGCACGGTCAAGGAAGCGGTCGACGTGAACGTCCCCGTCCGCCGGGCCTACGACCAGTGGACGCAGTTCGAGGACTTCCCGCGCTTCATGGAGGGCGTCGAGGAGGTGACGCAGCTCGACGACCGCCACAACCACTGGACCACCAAGATCGGTGGGGTGAAGCGTGAGTTCGACACGGAGATCGTGGACCAGCTCGTCGACGACCGGGTCACCTGGCGGACCATCGACGGCGACACGAAGCAGCGCGGGTCGGTGCGGTTCGAGCCGCTGGACGACACGCACACCCGCGTGGAGCTCACCATGGAGGTCGAGCCCACCGGCATGGCCGAGAAGGGCGCGGACGCCCTGGGCATCATCGACCGCCGGGTCAAGGGCGACCTGCACCGCTTCAAGGAGTACGTCGAGAAGGGCGGCAGCGACGGCGGCTGGCACGGCCGCATCCGCCCTGAGAACCCGGCCGCCGGACACTGACACCCGGCCACCGGAGACACACGGAGGCCGGCCCTTCCCGGACGAGGGAGGGCCGGCCTTCCGCAGGCCGTACCACCGGCCGTGCGTGTCAGGACTCGACGATCTTGCGCACGTTGTCCACGGAGCCGCAGCCGGACTTCAGCTGGCGCTCCCGCTCCTCCCGGAACGCCTTGCCCAGCTCCTCACGCCGCTCCATCGCCACGTTCTCCCGGGCGCCGTTGAGGATCGTGCGCTCCTCCTCGTCGGCGTGGTGCGTGACGGCCTCGACGAGCTCCTCCAGCTTCTCGTCCCACTCGTCGCTGCCGATCTCCTCGACCTCGAGCAGGGCCAGCAGGGCCTGGTTGCCCTCGTCGTGCTCCTCCTCGCCGTGCTCGACCTCGTCGTCGTCGATCTTCTTGTAGCGCTTCAGCGCGGGGTACACCTCGGACTCCTCGGCCAGCGCGTGGGCGATCAGCAGGTCCGAGAACTCGCGCAGCGCGGCCCCCCGGTCGTCCTCGACGCTGCGCATCCGGCGGAACAGGTCCTCCATGCGCCGGTGGTCCTGGAGGATGAGCTCGACGACGTCCGATGTCTCGGGCATGACTGCACTCCTTACATGTGAGCGGACTCGGCGACTACCGAATGCCCCGTCCCGCCGGTCTGAGTACTCCCGATTCCCGGGGGAACCCTCCGGGGCGCACCGGCCGGTCACCGGTGTACGGACCGGTGACCTCGCGGAAGCCCGCCGTCAGCCACGGAACGTCGCCCGGCGGCCCGGCGAAGACGGCCGCCGCGATCACCGCGTCGGCCGCACAGCAGACCGCGCCGCCGCGGCTGGTGCCGGGCAGCGACGCGTACGCCTTCGTCCGCGACGCCCCGGCCGAACGCCTCGCCGACGTCGGCACCCGGAAGGAGTCCTCCGCGGCCACCGGTTTCCCGGCCGCCTGACAGCCGGGCCGGCGGAGGGTCAGGACGGTGCGAGATCGGTGCGTGGGTCGATCGCCCAGTGATTGCTCCGCAGGACCCGGTCCGCGAACGTGACCTCCCGCTCCGCGACGAAGCGGAAGCCGAGGGAGCGGCAGATGCCGTTCGAGGCGGGGTTGTCCGCGGCGGGGAACGCGTGCACGACGCCCCAGCGGTTCTCGTCACGGGCCCGTTCGAGCAGAGTGCGGGCGGCGCGCTTGCCCAGGCCGCGGCCCTGGAACTCCGGCAGGATCATCCATCCGATCTCCGGGACCGGCCCGTCGTCCGTGTCGTGCGACCACAGGGTCACCGTTCCGGCCACCACGTCCGGCGCGGCCGGATCGGGCACGATCATCTTGATCCACGAGACGTCGGCGGCCGCGTCGCGCGCGTCCCGGCGCACCTTGTCGGGTATGCCCTCCCGAGGCAGCGGGCCGCCCAGGTGGGCCATCATCACCGGGTCGCACCGCATACGGATGTACGCGTCCACGTCGTCCGGCACGACATTCCGCAACTGCACGGCGTCCTCCTCGCTCGGCCTGGAAGGACCCTACTCAGCCGTGGGACCCGGCGGGACCTGTCACGCGGCGGCCCCGCACCCGGTCACGTACTGACGAAGGCGGCGGGAACCGACCCACCGCGACGGCCGCCGCCCCCGCCTCCCGAGGCCGGTGTGACGCGGCCCCTCTCCGCACCGCCACATGCGCGGGCGTGTTTTCGCCGGCACGGGGGAGACGGTGCGGTATGGCAAGACGAGTCGGTCACGAGGCAGCGACGCGGACGCAGGGCGCGGCACAGGGGCCGACGGCCCTCAAGCGCGCGCTGACGACCCCGCTGCTGTACTTCTTCATCCTGGGCGACGTGCTCGGCGCCGGTGTGTACGTCCTGGTCGGACAGGTCGCCGCCGACTCCGGGGGAGCGGTGTGGGTACCGCTCGTCGTCGCGCTGCTGCTGGCGATGCTCACCGCCGCCTCGTACGCCGAGCTGGCGACGAAGTATCCCCGGGCCGGCGGCGCCTCCCACTACGCGACCCGCGCCTTCGGGCCGTTCGCCGGCTTCGTCGCGGGCTTCTGCATGCTCGCCGCCGGCATCGTGTCCGTGGGGGCACTCGCCCGCGGCTTCGGCGGCGACTACCTGTCGGCCTTCGTGACCCTGCCCGTGGGACTCGTCGCCGTGGTCTTCCTGGGCCTGCTCGCGCTCGTCAACGCACGCGGCATCAAGGAGTCCACCCGCGCCAACGTCGTCGCCACCGTCGTCGAGGTGGGCGGCCTGGCCGTCATCGTCGTCCTCGGCGCGTGGCTGCTGCTGCGCGGCGACGGCGACCCCGGCCGGCTCACCGAGCTCGGCACGCCGGAGAAGGGCGCGGCGGCCGCCGTGCTGAGCGGCTCCGTGCTGGCGTACTACTCCTTCGTCGGGTTCGAGACCTCGGTGAACGTGGCCGAGGAGACCCGCGACCCGCGCCGCTCCTACCCCCGTGCCCTGTTCGGCGCGCTGGCCACCGCCGGCGCCGTGTACGTGCTGGTCGGTCTCGCCGCGTCCGCCGCCGTGCCGACCGCCGAGCTGGCCGCCTCCAGCGGGCCGCTGCTCGAGGTCGTGAAGGAGGCGGGCGGTGTGCCGCCCAAGCTGTTCAGCGCCATCGCCCTCGTCGCCGTGGCCAACGGCGCCCTGCTCACCGGCATCATGTCCTCCCGCCTGGCCTACGGCATGGCGAAGGACGGGCTGCTGCCGGGCGCGCTGACCAAGGTGCTGCCGGGCCGCCGCACCCCGTGGGCCGCCATCGCGGTCACCACCGGCCTGGCGATGCTCCTCGCCCTCACCGGCAGCGTCGCCACCCTCGCGTCCACCCTGGTCCTGCTGCTTCTCGTCGTCTTCCTCATGGTCAACACCGCGGTCCTGGTGCTGCGCCGCGACCCGGGGACGGCCGACCACTTCCGTACGCCGGTCGTCCTGCCGGTGCTGGGCATCGCGTCGTGCGTCGTGCTCGCCACGCAGATCGAGGCCGCGGTGTGGCTGCGCGGCCTGGCGATCGTGGCGGTCGGCATGGTGCTGGCCGCGATCAGCGCCGCCCGGCGCTCCAGGCGCGCGGACGACCACGCCGAGGAGGGTACGGGGGAGGAGGACCCGGAGAAGGCCGCGGGGAGGGACGCGGACGAGGACGCGCCGCAGCGCGGCTGACCGTCGCTGCGGGACCGGACGCGCCCTTCGGGCGCCCACGACCGCGTCGTCGCCCTCGCGGGCGCGCAGCATCTCGCGCTCGCCCCCGCGCCGCGACGTGGCCGACCCGCCGCTGCCTCCCGCCTGCGGGCGACCCGTTTTCGGCCGTCTCCGGCGAGCGCTTCCCGCCGTGCGGCTCACGGGCCGACCGCGCCTTATGCTTCTACGTGTCTGTAGAAAAGTCCGTCCGGTGATGGGCCTGACGCACGCTCAGGAGGACGCGGATGGCTGCGAATCGCCCGGTCAGGGTGTTCGGCGCGGCCCCGGCATGGGCGCCGCCGTCGTGGCGGGCGCCGCAGGTCTCGCCGTCGGTGTCGTCGGCGGCATGGTCGCGGCCGAAGTCGTCGACGGGGTCGGTGACTTCTTCGAGGGCGACGAGGGGGGCGGGGTCTGACGGCGGCCCGCCTCGGGGCCGCCGGCAGTGAGATGACTGATCGCTGATCGCTGATCACACCCCGCCCCTGCTGGTACCTTCTACATTGTTGTAGAAACAACGGGAGCCCGGACGCCCCCCTTCCGTCCGGGCTCCCACCCGACACGTACGGAGCTCTCATGGCCCTGTGGGACCGCCTCAAGGAGTCCGCATCATCGATGCAGACCCAGCTCATGGCGAAGAGGAACGATCTGAGGAGCGGCGCCTTCCGTGACGCCAGCATGGCGATGTGCGCGCTGGTCGCCGCCGCCGACGGCACCGTCGATCCCGCCGAGCGGCAGCGCGTCGCCCAGCTCATCGCCACCAACGAGGTGCTGCAGAACTTCCCCGCCGACGATCTGCGCCGCCGCTTCGAGGCCAACCTCGACAAGCTCACCGCCGACTTCGCGTTCGGCAAGGTGAGCGTCATCCAGGAGATCGCCAAGGCGAAGAAGAAGCCCGCCGAGGCACGGGCCGTGATCCAGATCGGCATCGTCATCGGCGGCGCCGACGGCGACTTCGACAAGGACGAGCAGGCCGTGGTCCGCGAGGCGTGCTTCGCGCTGGACCTGCCGCCGCACGAGTTCGACCTCTGACCGGTCGCGTCAGACCTCTGACTGCGACCGTGAGACGCGAAGGGCCGGAACCGTCACGGTTCCGGCCCTTCGCGCAGCCCACGCGGTCGCGGTCACAGCGGCGTGGCCGCGTACAGGATGAGCACCATCGTCACCGCGGAGTTCGCGGACGACATCGCCGACACGACGGCTCCCGTGGCCGCGCCCCACGCCGCGACGCCCACCGCCGTGAACAGGGAGGGCCAGGTGCGCACCGCCGGCGCGGGCCCGAGCAGGGCCGCCACCCGGCGCGGCACCGGTCCCGCCGCGGCCAGACCGGCCAGTGTGGCCACCGGGGTGCCCCGGGACACCAGCGCCGCCCTGCCGATGGCGCGGGCCACGGTGCGGCGGCTGCCGACCGTCTGCGCCGCGTCCTCGTCCGCCCACCGCTCCGTCGTGTACGACACCGCCGTGCGCAGCGGCCGCAGGAACGGGTTGGCCTGGGCGGCCAGTCGCACCGTGAGGAGGTAACGGTGGTGACGGGCCGCCAGATGGGCTCGCTCGTGGGCGAACAGCGCCCGCCGCTCGGCCGGTTCCAGACAGTCCAGCAGAGCCGTCGTGACCACCACACGGCCCCGTCGGCCGCCGCCCGGCAGCGCGTACGCGTACGGCGCGCTGTCCGGCAGGACGGCCACCTCCGTGTTCCGCAGTCCCGCCAGCGCCCGGTGGGTGCGGCGACGCACCCGAGCGTGCCGCCACCAGGTCCGGCCGCACGCGACCAGCACGGCGAACAGCGCGGGGATCGCCGCCTTGCCCACCACCTCGTCGTACGGCACCGCCGCCCGCACCTCGGGGTCCGACCAGCCGTCGGGCAGTGGGTTGCCGGGCAGCTGGGCGGTGCCGACCACCATCACCAGGGCGAGACAGAGTGTGCTGCACGCCGCCATCACCGCGGCCACCCCGGTCAGCAGCCGCGTCGCGGTCCGCGGATGCAGATGCTGCTCGGCCAGGCGCGCGATCGGCCACGCCGTCAGCGGCAGCACCAGCGGCAGAAAGACGAAGACCCCCATGAGGCTTCAGTCTTCCCCGTCGCGCCCCGCCGGACGCAGCAGCTCCCGCAGCAGCCGCTCGTCGTCGGGCCCCAGGCCGGTCACGAAGCTGGCCAGGACGGCCTCACGGTCGCTCTCGGAGTCCAGCACCTTGCGCATCCGCCGGGCGGCCAGTCCCGCCTGGTCCAGCGCACACGTCCAGGCGAACGACCGGCCCGCCCGCTCCCGCGTGACGGCGCCCTTGGCCAGCAGCCGGGTCAGGATGGTGATCACGGTCGTGTACGCGAGGCCGCCGCCCAGCCGCTCCTGCACCCAGCCGGCGGTGGCCGGTCCGTCCGCCTCCTTGAGCGCCGACAGGACCAGAGCCTCCAGCTCGCCCTGCCCCCGCCGGGGACGCTGCCGCTGCTCGCCCACGTCCTGTCTCCCCTCTGCCGCCGTGTGTTTCCCGCGCGGCCATCGTATAGACGTCCGCACCTCACCCGGCCCCACGCCGAGTGCGGTCGCGTGCCGAGCGGCGCACGCGACGTACGGTCGCACGCCCTGCCCTGTGATCTCTACAGTGATGTAGATTCGTAGCTCCGGACCCGCGCCGCGGGCCTCGACCTCACCCGCCGAGAAGGAGTACGCAGTGGGAGTTTCCCTGTCCAAGGGCGGCAACGTCTCGCTCAGCAAGGAGGCGCCGGGCCTGACCGCCGTCCTGGTCGGTCTCGGCTGGGACGTCCGTACGACCACCGGCACCGACTACGACCTCGACGCCTCCGCCCTGCTCCTCGACGCCTCCGGCAAGGTGCCGTCGGACCGGCACTTCGTCTTCTACAACAACCTCAAGAGCCCCGACGGCTCGGTGGAGCACACCGGCGACAACCTCACCGGTGAGGGCGAGGGCGACGACGAGAGCGTCAAGGTGAACCTCGCGGCCGTGCCCGCCGAGGTCGACCGGATCGTGTTCCCCGTCTCCATCCACGACGCCGAGAACCGCGGCCAGAGCTTCGGCCAGGTCCGCAACGCCTTCATCCGCGTCGTCAACCAGAGCGGCGGCGCCGAGATCGCCCGCTACGACCTCTCCGAGGACGCCTCCACCGAGACCGCGATGGTCTTCGGCGAGCTCTACCGTCACGGCGCCGATTGGAAGTTCCGCGCCGTGGGGCAGGGTTACGCTTCCGGTCTGGCCGGGATCGCCGCCGATTTCGGCGTGAACGTCTGACCCGGGAAGACAGAGGGAGCGGGAAACCATGTTCGGACTGAGCGAACTGGCCATCATCCTCATCGTCGTCATCGCGCTCGTCCTGGCCAAGAAGGGCCCCGAACTGGCCCGCAACGCGGGCAAGTCGGCCCGCATCCTCAAGGCCGAGGCGCGCGCCATGAAGCAGGCGGAGGAGAAGCAGGCGACGGACACACCCCCGCGGGTCGTCCAGGGCGAGACGATCCCGGGCCGCGTGGAGCACCCGTCCACGGACGCCTTCCGGGGCGCCGACCAGCACCCGGACGGCATGCCGCCGCAGACCGGCCGCCCGTAGTTCCGGGCGATCCCCGGCCCTTGGGCTTCTTGCCCAAGGGCCGGGAGGGGCAGGTGACCGGAGCGCGATGAGCCCGGCGGCCGCTCCCGCATCTGGTGCCCACACGCGTCATCGCGCGCTCCACTCGCTCCGGCCTCCTCCTCCGCACGAACACCTGGGGCACCGGCGTCACGGCCACAGCTCCAGTGCGGCCTCCAGAGCCAGATTCCACATCGGCTCGGCACCGGTCCCGAAGGCGGCGGCGAGCGCGTATCCCACGGAGGCGTCGTAGGGCTCCGCGCCAGTCTCCGGACGGCCGTCGGTGCTGTCCCACGTGACGGTCACCTTCCCGTCGCCGGCCGAGGTGAAGACGCCGAGCCGCCGCTTGCCCCGCAGCAGGCGACTGGTGTCGCGGGAGTCCGGCACCAGCACATGCCGGCATCGGCGAGCTGCCGAGACGGCCTCCACCCGATACGACCTCCGCGTCAGGAACCCCTTCGCGGGCCGCAGTGTCTCCTGGACCCCGTCGACGAGCAGCGTGAGCCGGTCAGGGTCGCGCGTGCCGATCGGCACGCGGGTCCTCAGGGGAGTGCCCGGGCTTCGCCGGATCTCGACCGACGGCAGCCCGCCGCCGCCCACGCGCAGCGTCCCGCCCTCGTGGTCGAGCTCGATCTCCACCGCGCCGAAGAGCGCGTCCTCGGCGGGCGCGTACGCGAACGCGTCCATGGAACCCCCTGACCTCTCCTGATCACGCATCTCACGTCCCTGCCGGGAACGGCGGCTCCCCGACCCGCCGGAGCATTTCGACCGGGAAAGGAGTCGTCCGGCTCCCCGCCTGGAACCGGCGACAGAAATCCCCCATCACGTCGGCCACCGGAGCGTACCGGACCACGACGTCAGCGACCGCGGCCGGCATCTGCCGGGGGCAGGCCCCTTCCGCGCAGGCCCGCACGAACGCCCTCCGCTCCTCCGCGTGGCACCCCAGCAGAGCCGCGGCCAGCCAGTTCACGAGATGGGTGACGGCGTAGTACTGGTCGTACGCGCGGTGCCGTTCGTGGAAGTCGGCCTCAGCCCGCGCGAGTTCGAAGCGGGAGGAGAACGCGAGGCCGAAGTCGGTGAAGAAGAGCCGCCGGCCGTCGGTGAGGATGTTCTCGAAGTGCGCGTCGAAATGCAGCAGCCCGTTGGCGTTCATGAACGAGATGCCGGCTCTCAGCTCCTCGTCCACCATGGCGCACGCCCGCTCGGCGGCCTCCTCGCCGGCGCTCGTCCGCTCGCTCAGCCAGTCGTGCAGGTTCCGCGGTATGTACTCCATGAACAGGAGGAGACCGGCCGAGGACCGCTGCAGGGACTCGATGCGCCGGCGCACCTCGGCCCCGCCTCCCCAGTAGGCGACGGCGCGCTCGACATCGGCCAGTTCCTCGGGGAGCGGGTGGCCGCGGTCCGGCAGCATGCGCCAGTGGTGCATCAACGGAAAGCCCTCGTACTCTCCCGCGATCACCCAGTTCGTCGTCATGTGGTGCACGGCCAGCTCCCGCCAGGCGCCGAAGCCCGGACCGCCGATCGTGCCGACCCCGTAGTGACAGAAGAGCGGCAGTTCGAACAGGTTCGCCGTGGAGTGCAGGTTCTCCGGTCGCCGCTCCAGATCGGTCAGGCGTATCCGCTTCACGAACACCGGCGTACCGGCGACGTCCAACAGCACGGTCTGCCCGCCGATGCCGGAACCGATCGGCCTCCCGGCATCCACGCGTTCGCGCAGCTCGCGGTCACTGCACAGGGCCAGCGATGTGGACACGGCCCCATGGGCCGCCAGGCGAGCATCGCGGGACATGTCACGGTGCTCCACACATGCCTCCCGTCCACGGAGCGAAACGGTGCACCACCGTACCCTCCCCGAGCGCCGGAGACGCCCGGCCCGCCGCCCGTCAGCTCACTCCGACCCGCCGAGTGCACCATGGGGTCGGTGAGCATCGACATCAGTTCGCCCGCCCGCTCGGCGGCCGGGGCGCTGAGGTGCCCCGAACCGTCCGTGCACTCCCCGACGACGACCTCGTACCCACGTGCCCGCACGTCATGGAGGGCCATCTCCAGCCGTGCGCGCAGTGCCTCCGGGACTCCGCTCGGCGGAGAGGTCACACCGACACGGTCACCGGGACGCGGGCAGACGGGTACCGCATCGCCATGCGTGGATCGTGGCACAGCGCCGTACCGGGCGACAGCCGTCTTCAACGCCCAGATGACGCGCCGCCGTCGCCCGCGGGGTGTGTACGGCCTGCACGGGGCGCGTTCGGCTCCGGCTCCCCGACCGGGCGGTCGTACAGAGCCGCCACCGCCCTCGCACGCTCGCCCAGCCCTGCGCGCAGCCACCCCGGAGCCGGCACCTCCGCCCCGGGCGCGTGCTCCCACAGCGCCCACTCCGCGTGCCGTGGGTCCTGGAACACGACGGTCAGCCGCAGCCGGCCGTCCGCATCGGTCCCCTCGCCGCGCACCGCCAGGGCCGTGGAGACCAACCGCTCCCGGCGCGCAGGATCCACGCGCACCAGCACCTCCGTGGTGTCACCGCCCCTGCGGAACCGCACCTCGCGGTCGCGCCAGGCGCGGTCCAGGCCGACGGTGTCCGATCGCTGCGCCGGTTCGTCGAGCTCCTCGGCCGCCGGCACCCGGGACAACCGGTGCGTACGGTCCTGCGTCCCCCGCTCGGCCAGCAGATGGCCGTGGTCCTTGACGGTGACCAGGCCGATCGGGTCCACCGTGCGCCATTTCGAGGGCTGGTTCACCGCCGCGTAGCGGATGCGCGGCCGGTGTCCGCCGAACACCGCCCGCCGCACCTCCGCCGCCACCGCGTCGGGCACCTCGTCAGGAGCCACCGGCCGCGCCAGCAGATCCGTCCCCGGGTCGAACAGCACCCGCTGCGCCGCGCCCGCCGCCGTTGCCCGCACCCCCCGGGCAGTGCGTCGACCACCTTCAGCACGGCCGACGCGAGCGCCGACCCGAGCCCGAACAGCTGTGCTCCGCGCCGCGATCCGACGACCAGCAGGGCGAGCGCCTCGCCGTGGGTGAGGCTGGTGAGTGCCGTCCGGAAGTCCGGCAGCAACGCGAACCCGCCGTGCCGGCCGCGTTCCGCGTAGACGGGGACGCCCGCCGCGGACAGCGCCTCCCTGTCACGCAGCACCGTCCGGGTGGACACCTCCCTCTCACGGGCGAGTGCCTCCGCGGTCATCCGGCCTCGTTGACGCAGTAGGAGCACGAGGGACACCAGGCGGTCGGCGCGCACGGGAAAGACCCTGACGAAATACATGACCGGAGACGTCACGTTTTCCCGCGAGGCTTCACCGCACGGCGTCGGAGCAGGGCGGAACGGTCCGGTCACCGGCGTACGGAACAACGGCGACCCGACGAAGGGGCAGAGCGGTGAGGGAACGCAACGCGGTCAACCCGGTGTCGTGGTCGGCCGGGAGGGGCTTCAACCAGGGCGAGGTCGTCTCGGGGCACTCCCGCACCCTGTACATCTCCGGCCAGACCGCGATGAGCGAGGACGGCAAGCCCGAGCACGACGGCGACATGACGGCCCGACTGGCCCTCGGCGTCGACAACGTCGAGGCGGTGCTCGCCGGGGCAGGCATGTCGCTGGCGAACCTGGTCCGGCTGAACGTCCACACGACCGACGTCGACCTGCTGGTCCAGCACTACGGTGTGCTGGCGGGCCGCCCGGGCGCGGCCGGGCGTCGTACCGACCACCACCATGCTCGGCGTGACCCGCCTGGCGATCCCCGGGCAGATGGTCGAGCCCGAAGGCACCGCGGTCGCGTAGCACCCCCGGCACGGACCCCTCGTCCGCGCATGACGGCGGCGGACCGGCCGCACACCGTCCGCCGCCCGAGGAGTCGCTCAGGAGCGGGGGAGCACCCCCAGCAGCAGCGAGGTGATGGTGGACCGCAGGGCGTCCGGCAGCTCCTGGTGGAGCACGCCGAGGGCCGGCTCCTCCGCGTAGGCGGCGAGGACGCCGGGCGGCGGTGGGACGTACGTCCCCAGGGCGCCCGCCGCGGCCAGGGCCATCAGGCAGAACAGCCGGGCGTCGTCACCGGTCTCGGGCACATGGCGCCGCACCAGGCCGGACATGGTCGCGAGCTTCGCGAGGGAGGCCCGCTTGTGCCGCTTGACCACCTCGACCGAGACGTTGCGCTCGAGGACGGCGCCCTGCGCGCCGAAGAGGTCGCACAGCACCGTACGGTCCGCCAGCGACCGGCTGATCACCTCGGCCAGCTGGCGCGCCCGCACCTCCGGCGCCGCCTCCGCGTCGACTCCCTCGGCCAGTTCGTCCGCCAGGACCTCCAGCCAGCCGCCCAGGAAGTCGTCGAGCAGTTCGAGCAGCACCGCCTCGCGTGACTCGAAGTAGCGCAGGACGTTCGACTTGGCCAGGCCCACCCGCCGGCTGAGCTCGTTGAGGCTGACCTCCGCCACGGGCATCTCGTCCAGCATCGCCGCCGCCGTGTCCAGGATCGCCCGGCGGCGGATCGCCCGCTGCTCCTCACTTCGCGCCCGCTGGAAAGTCATGACCGCACCCTAGCTTAGAGACCATCGGTCTCTTGACATCGTACCGCCGGTCTCTTACGTTCGGCGACAACAGGCCGATGGTTCGTCAGGGGTGCGTGATGGGTGACGACTGGGACGAGCGGAACATCCCCGATCAACGGGGCCGGGTGGCGGTCGTCACTGGCGCCAACACCGGGCTGGGCTTCGAGGCGGCCCGGATGCTCGCCGAGCGCGGGGCCACGGTCGTGCTGGCCGTCCGGGACGTCGAGAAGGGCGGGCGGGCCGCCGCCCGCATCGCCGGCGACGTCGGTGTGCAGGCTCTCGACCTGGCCTCTCTCGACTCGATCCGGTCCGCGGCGGCCGACCTGCGTGCCGCGCATCCGCGCATCGACCTGCTGATCAACAACGCCGGCGTGATGCACCCGCCGAAGCGGACCACCGCCGACGGCTTCGAGCTGCAGTTCGGCACGAACCACCTCGGCCACTTCGCCCTCACCGGCCTGCTGCTCGACCGGCTCCTGGACACCCCCCGCTCCCGCGTCGTCACGGTCAGCAGCGGCGGCCACCGCATCCGCGCCGCCATCCACTTCGACGACCTGAACTGGGAACGCTCGTACAGTCGCGTGGCCGCGTACGGGCAGTCCAAGCTGGCCAATCTGATGTTCACGTACGAGCTGCAGCGCCGGCTCGCACCGCACGGCACCACGCTCGCGGTGGCCGCCCACCCCGGCGTGTCCAACACCGAGCTGATCCGCAACGCGCCCGCCGTGTTCCGCCTGCCCATCGCCCGGCTCGCGCCCTTGCTCACCCAGAACGCCGCGATGGGGGCCCTGCCCACGGTGCGCGCGGCCACCGATCCCGAGGTGCGCGGCGGTCAGTACTACGGCCCCGGCGGCCGCCTGGAGCTCCGCGGCCGCCCGAAGCCGGTGCGGTCCAGCCGCGACTCCCACGACCGGGCCGTGCAGCAGCGCCTGTGGGCTGTCTCCGAGGAGCTGACGGGGGTGACGTTCCCCGTCTAGAACGCCCCCACGGGGCGGCGCACGCCCACCGCCGCCCTCGGTCACTGACCGGCGTGACGGACGTGGCGCCCGGTCACCGCGGACCGGGCGCCACGCGCCGGCCTCACCGCAATCCGAGAACCTCCATGGTGTGCTCCGCCATCCGCCGCTCACCGAGGGCGTTGGGATGGACCGGCACGACGCTGGTGCCGAAGAGCAGCGGCTCGATCCAGCGAGTTCCGCCGGGCTTGCACGCGTCATGACCGTCCGAGACCCGGGAGAAGTCCACGAAGGTCGCACCGGTCTCCTTGCTGGCGCGCTCGACCGCCGCGTTCAGGTGCGTCTGCACGTCACGCAGGTAGGGCACGTCGCCGGAGGCGATCGGCAGCTTCAGGTAGCACGACGGGTCGGCCTTCTCCGGGGTGATCCAGGGATAACCCAGCACCGCCACGCGGGCGTTGGGCGCCTTGGCGCGTACGGCCCGCAGGGCGCTCTTCAGCGCGGGGTACGTGTTCTTCTCGATCTGGTCCGTGAAGGTCGTGCCGTACTTGTCCTTGCAGGGGCTGCCCCTGCCCACGGTGAGGAGGCCCGCGCTGCCGCAGGAGGTGATGGCGTTGATGAAGGTGCCGTTGTCGTTGCCGCCGATCGTCAGCGTCACCAGGTCGGTGTCCGCGCTGAGGGCGTTCACCTGGGGCGGGACGCCGGGGTACTGCGACGAGGTGAAGTCCTTCGTCTGGGCGGCGCCGCAGGTCACGTCCTTCAGTTCGGCGCCCGTCCGGTCCGCGATCACGTTCGGGTAGTTCGCCGTGGAGCGCAGGCACAGCAGGTTGCTCGTGTCCACGGGCAGCACGCCCGAGCCGGCGCTGTAACTGTCGCCGAGGGCGACGTACTTCAGCGGGTCGGAAGCCTGGGCCGCGCCGCCGGCCGTGACGCTCAGGGCGAGCGCGCCGGCGAGCGCGAATGATGTGACCATGACATTACGGCGCGAGACGTGCTTCTGCATGTGATCCCTTTCCGGAGGGGGTGGGGCTGCGGGTGCGGCGGCCGGCAGGGCCCGCCGGCCGAGGGCACAGGGTGGTCGGGGGCGGGGAGGAGTGCCCGGCCGGGCGGTTACCGGGTGGTTCTACCGTCAAGTAATGTGCAGCCGCCCCGAGCTGGAGTCAACATTGTTGACCGAACTTCTCGAAACACGCGCGCGAGCTGGGAGCGGCCGCTGTGAAGGAGCGAACGCGCAGGTGCGAAGCGCCCGGCCGCCTATCCTGACCGGCATGCTGCAGACCGGCTCCAGCGCGTCGACCCGCGAGTCCATCCACTCGGCCGCCGCCCGGCTCTTCCGGAGCAGGGGCTTCTCGAGGACCACCGTCCGCCAGATCGCGGCCGAGGCCGGCACGGATCCCGCACTGGTGATCCGTCACTTCAAGAGCAAGGAGCTTCTGTTCCTGGAGACGATGCACCTGACGCTCGACGACGAACCCCTGCTCGACGTGCCACTGGAGCACCTGGGGGAACGGCTCGCCGAACTCCTCCTCGACCTCGGCGGTTCCGCACGGGGCGTCTTCCTCGCCCTGGTCCACGGCAGCGATGAGCCGCACATCCACGACCGTCTGCGGGACACGCACGAGCATCTCTTCGTCGAGCCCCTGCGCCGTCGCCTGACCGGCCCCGACGCCGACGTCCGCGCGCGGATGGCCGCCGCCGTGGCGGGAGGACTTCTCTACGCCCTGTGGGTGGCCGGGGACCAGGGCCTGCTCCGCATGGACCGCACGGAACTGGTGTCCCGGTACGGCGCCCTCCTCCAAGAGGTGCTGGTTCCCCGGACCTCCTGACCCCGCGGGGGCCCGTCCGCGCACCGCCCCTCACATCCCCCCGGCCGCTGCCCCGATCGCCTCGCGGACACGCGGGCACGTGCCGCAGCGGCGGAGGTCGCGGATGCCGTCCAGGCCGTCGTCCGTGACCTCGCGGCCCTCCTCCGCGACACGGCGGACCAGCTCGACCGCGGCCGTGATCTGCCCCGGCCGGCAGTAACCGCACTGCGCCACGTCCTGGTCCAGCCGCGCCTGCTGCGTCGGATGCGGTCCGGCGTCCACCGTGTCGGCGAGCCCTCCGGCAGCGGTGATCCCGTGCGGACGTCGATGCCGCACCCGTACTTCGTTCACGCCGAAGTCGTACGGCATCGACTGCGGCAGCTGGAAGAACGTCTCGGAGGACCCGGTGTCCCCGACCGGCAGGCAGGGGCGGGCGGTCAGGCGTCGGGGCCGGCCTCGGGGTGCGTGAACCGCACGGGTCCGCGCAGCGACCGGGCGGGGGCGATCTCGGCTCGGGTGCTGCCCCTCAGTCCGGCAGCGCCGCTGTCAGGTCGACCTCGACCAGTTGGCCGGGGAAGCCGAGCCGGGCGACGCCCAGGAGCGTGCTCGCAGTGGTGAACGCCGGTCCGATGACCGATGCGGTCAGGCGTCGCCAGGCGTCACCCAGGACCGCGACGTCGTCGCTGACCACGTGGATCAGCGAGCGGACGACGTGTTCCGGCCCGGCGCCCACCGCGTTCAGAGCCGTGGCGGCATTGGCCGCCACTTGGTCGATCTGGGCGTCCAGATCACCCGGGCCCACGAGCTTCCCCGTGGGGTCGAGCGGGCACTGACCCGCCAGATGAGCCGTCCGGCCCGCCTCCACGACGGTGATGTGGTGGTACCCCGGAGTCGCATGGAGCCGAGGCGGATTGATGCGCGTGATCTCAGCCGTCATGCGCGTGATTCTGGTGACCTGACCGACCCCGGCGCATCACGTTTTCCGCCCGCGCCGACTGCCGCGGTCTCAGCCGGCGCGGCCGGACCCACGTCTACTGCCTGGACGTCCCCCTCGGCGAGACCCTCACCCGCCATGCCGCCAAGCCGATCGCGAGCACCGTGGACGAGAGCCGCCTGCGCGAGCGGTACCGCCCGCGGGGCCTCCTGCCCGGCGGCGCCGGAACCGTCGTCACCGCCGACGGCGTCCTGACCGGAACCGTGGACCGCCTCATGCGCGACACCGGTCTGGACCGCCTGCCCGCCGCGGACCGCTGACGCGGACTCACCCCGAGGCTTCATATTTTCTTCACACAGCCGCTACAGTTCGTGCTTCAACTAACACCTCGGGGGACGTCATGACCGATCCGTACACACCGGGAGGCCGTACCGCGCCGAAGTGGGCGCGCAAGCGGTACGTACTGCCCGCGCTCGGCCTCGCCTTCTTCGTCGGCATCGGTGCGGGCGCCACCGATGACGGCAGCGCGAAGGGCGACGCCAAGCCCCTGGCGGCCGAAGCCCGGCCCACGGCGACCGTCACCGCCACGACGACCGCCGCACCTACCGCGGAGCCGGAACCCGCCCCGACCGTGACGGTCACGGAGACGGAGACGGCCGAGGTCGAGGTGAAGGTCACCAAGACCGTGACCGCGGAACCCGTCGAGGAGGACTACAGCGGTGGTGGGGGAGGCGGGGGCAGCGTCCACTACGACAACTGCGCCGCCGCGCGCGCCGCGGGCGCGGCCCCCGTCCACGCCGGCGACCCCGGCTACGGCAGACACCTCGACCGCGACGGCGACGGCACCGGTTGCGAGTAGGACGCCGGGAATGGGACGGCGGCCCGCGTGGCACTCGTCGGGTGCGGGCGGCGCCCGCTCTCCTGGGGCGCCGCGACCGCGCAGGGACAGCCGCCGAGGGTAAGGACGGTGCAGACATGACCGGGAACAGCCCCACCGCAGCCGGGCGCGCGTCATGAAGCGCGGCAAGCGGTACGCCGTCGCCGCCTCCGGACAGTGGACCGACGAGGAGGACGGCCGTCGCAGGCTGCCCGCCGGGGAGGTCCACGCCTGGGAGCCGGGCCGCAACGAGACCGTCTGCGGCCTGTCCCTCAGCCGTTCGCGCCTCGCACGCTTCTCGCACGTCAGCTGGCCCGACACGTTCCCTGAGTCGGGCGGCGCGGCCGACAGGGTGCAGCGGGTGTGCCCGCGCTGCGCGTCGGTGGCCGGACGCCGCGGCAGCGACGCACGCCCCCGCTGGGTGCGGGTCCGCCCGCGCCCATGAGGTGACCCGGGCCCGGCGACGTACCGTACGGCGGCCGGGCCCGACGTACCGTACGGTGGGAGCCCGCTTCCCCCGCCTCTCAGGCGCCGGTCAGCAGGTCACCCTCCTCCACGGCCGACAGCGACAGCGTCTTGTAGCCGACCTGCTCGAAGAGCACGACGACCCGGTCCTCCTCCCTGCGCATCACGGTGCCCGGACCCCAATCCGCGTGCCGCACACGCTCGTTCGGCTCGTAGGGCCCGGCATCCCCGGGCGGGGGAGCGGCGTCCGGACGCCCTGCGCCCGTGGCGCCGGGCTCCTTGTCCAGACGGTCGCACATGTCGCAATGCCCGCACGGAGCGTCGAGCTGCTCGCCGAAGTAGCCGAGCAGGTACTGACGGCGGCAGCTCGGCGTCTCCGCGTAGCCGCGCATCATCTCGATGCGCGAGCGGTCGATACGGCGCCGCCGCTCGAACACCTCCTCCGCCGCCTCCGCGGCCTCCTGCGCCGACCGGCCGGGCACGGCCCGTACCGCACGGCGCCGCCCCTCGACGGCCACGGCTCCCGCTTCCTCCAGCAGGTTCAGCAGATCGCTGGTCTTCCGGCGGGACAGCCCGCACAGCTCCGCCGTGCGACCGCGGCTCCGCGGGGCGTCCTGGTCGAGCAGTGTGGTCATGATCCGGCGGAGCGCCCCGGTGTCCAGGGACCGGGCGGTGAGGAACTTCTGCAGCCCCAGGTCCTCCGGCCGGTAGAACAGCACGGCGTCGGCGGGTTCGCCGTCCCGGCCGGCCCGCCCCACCTCCTGGTAGTAGGAGTCGAGCGACTCGGGCACGGACGCGTGCGCGACGAACCGCACGTCGGGCTTGTCGATGCCCATCCCGAACGCCGAGGTGGCGACGACCACGGCGGGAGCGCCCTCCATGAAGCCGTCCTGGATCCGCCGGCGGTCGGCCGCCTTCAGACCCGCGTGGTACGCCTCGGCGTCCACCCCGTCCTGCCGGAGACGCGCCGCGTACGACTCGGCGTCCTTGCGGGTGGCGGTGTAGAGGATGCCCGGGGTGCGCGCCGCGGCCGTCCAGCGGGAGACGGCTTCCCGCTTGGAAGGGTCGTCGGTGTACGTGTGCACGGTCAGCCGGATGGCGGGCCGGTCCGTGCCGGTCGTCACGAACAGGGGATCGCGCATGTGCAGGTGTTCGACGATGTCCTCCCGCACGGGGGCCGCCGCGGTCGCCGTCAGCGCCAGGACCGGCGGACGGCCCAGCCGGTCGGCGGCCTCACCCAGGTTGAGGTAGTCGGGGCGGAAGTCGTGTCCCCAGGCGGACACGCAGTGGGCCTCGTCGACGACGAACAGCGAGGGCCGCAGGCCGCGCAGCCGCTCCAGGACGTCCTTCCTGGCCAGCTGCTCGGGCGAGAGGAACAGGTACTCGGCGTCGCCGTCCTCGACCGCCTGCCAGCCCTCGTCGGTCGCCGACCGCGACTGCGCGGAGTTCACGGCCACGGCGTCCGGAGCCTCGCTGTCCCGCAGGCCGGTCACCTGGTCGCGCTGCAGGGCGATCAGCGGCGACACGACGACGGTGGGACCGTCCAGCAGCACGGTCGGCACCTGGTAGATCGCCGACTTCCCGGAGCCGGTGGGCATGACGACCAGTACGTCACGGCCGCCCAGCAGCGCCCGCATCGCCTCGGCCTGCTCCGTCCCCAGATCGCTCCAGCCGAACCGCTCACGGGCGACGCGACGCAACTCGGCGTCCCGGTCCTGCTCATCCATCGCGTACGCCCCTTCCAGGCCCTGACCGGTGTGGTCCCGGCCCGGGTGCCCGCTGCGGGGGCGGGGATGCGCAGTGAGGCGCACCGTCGTCACGCCTCGGGGGAGGCGTCTCAGCCCTGCGGCTCCTGCGGCTTCACGTCGACCTCGCGCAGGCCCTGCTCCTTGAGCCCGGTCCGGGCCTCGGTGCGGTGCCCCCGGGCGATGTAGTCCCGCACGACCGCCTCGACGGCGTCCTGCGGCGAGCCGATCCCCGCCAGGACCATCACTTCGACCACGAGCTCGGCGTCGAGACTGATGCTGACCTTGGCCACGGTGCCCCCCTGTCGCGTCACAGCCCACCCTAGCCGCCCCGAGCCGGTGGCAGGAATCGGCGGCCTCGTGCACATGCGCGACTCGGCTGATCGCCAGAAGGGCAGAGGGCAGCCGGCACTCCGGCAGGGGTGCCCACCGGCGTGACGGTGTCCGACTCGGCCGGTCAGAGCGAACCGTGAGGCTCGTGCCCCTGCCCGGCGCCCGGTGACGAGGCCCGCGGCCAGTCCCGCACCCATTCCAGCACCTCCGGACGGTCCAGAGCCGTCACCCAGGCGTCGGCACGCCCGGTGTTCCCGTCGTCGGGCAGCGGGCCCACGCCGAGAACCCGCAGACCGGCACGCCACGCCGACTCGACGCCTGTGAGGGAGTCCTCGACGGCCAGCGCGGTTCCCGGGTGGACCCCACACAGCCGTGCCGCCGTGGCGTACACATCCGGCCACGGCTTCGGCCGTACCGCCTGCGGCCGTTCGTCGTCCCTTCCGGGCCCCGGCCCGGTGGCGTCCCCCGGAGGCGCCGTGGGCACGACGATGTGGCGGAAGTGGCGGCGCAGTCCTGCGCGGCCGAGACTCTCCTCCACCACTTCCAGCGGGCAGTTGCTGGCCACGGCCAGCGGCAGCCGCCCGGAGAGGAGGCGCACCGTCTCGCAGGCTCCCGGCATCGTCAGCGGGTCCTCGGCCACGAGGGACAGGAAGTGCGCCAGGAGCGCCGCGGTCAGGTCTGCGGCCAGCTCGGGCTTGTTCGTCTCCTCGGCCATCAGACGGCCGCAGTCGACGTAGTGCACGCCCTTGGCGCGACCGGCGAAGCCCGGCGGAGGCAGCAGGCCGAACTCGCGGAAGGCTCGGGTCCGCGCATCCTGCCAATGACGTTCGGTGTCCATCAACGTGCCGTCGCAGTCGAAGACGACGGCCTCGGGCGACCAGTTCGACAGGGTTCGGAGTGACGGCGTCATGGTGGCCTCCTGGGGGAGAGGACGGAAGGGGTCGCACGAGTCGCGGGACTGCGGGGCTGAAGGCGGCGGGGCCCGCGACGACGGGGCGCGAGGAAGGCCGGTGTCCTTCGGTGGCCCACCGACGGGGACGACTCGTATGCCGGGCATCAGCCGCAAAGGAAAAACATTGCGACGGCTACGATATTTAGTCCCGGAAAATCGGGGCAATCACCGTTTCGAGTGCTCCCCCCGCAGGCGATCAGGGTGTAAGCGGTCGCCGCGGTCCGCCGCTCCCGCCCTCCTGACGCAGCGTCATACCCGCAGTTGGCGACGTGGGTCGCGGCGCGTGTGCCCGGCGAGCGATCACGCTTCGGCATGCGGCGGAAAATAAGGGCGGTGAATCAGGAGCGGCACCTCGGAAGCCAATTTCCACCCCTGGGTGTTCAGATTCGAAAGAAATACCGCAATTGCTGTGTGAGGCTGACGGTTCTTTGCTCCAGGCGTACGCGGGCGCACTACATTTTGGGCCGTTCACTACGGAGCCGAACGAGGTGCGCGAGATCTTGCAGGAACGGGCCAGAGCAACCCGCAGATCACTCCTGGAGGCAGCCGCCTGCCTCTTCGCCCAGCACGGCTACGCCGGTACGAGCGTCAACGACATAAGCGCCCGGTCGGGACGGACCAGCGGATCCGTCTACTTCCACTACGCCAGCAAGGAAGGCATCGCCCAGGCGGTCGTCCGGAACGGATTCGCGACCTGGCCCAGCCTCGTCCCCCGGTACGACGATCCGAGCGTGCCCCCCTTGGAGCGCCTCGTCGCACTGAGCTACGAGATCGCCCGCGCGCTCGCGGAGGACTCCCTGACGCGTGCGGGTGCCCGGCTGTGGGCCGAGCGCCACACCATCAACGCGGACCTCCCCGACCCCTTCGTTCTCTGGACGGCCGCGGCCACACGTCTGCTCGCCGAGGCCCGTGCCGGGGGGTGCCTGGCCGCCGGTGTCCGCCCGGCCGCCGCCGCCCGCACCCTGGTCCGGGCCTTCTACGGGTTCTGCACGCTCACGGAGGCGCTGGAAGGCCCCACCGCGCTCACCGGCCGCCTCTCCGACTGGTGGAAACTGGTCCTGCCGGCTCTCCAGCGGGACGCGCGGTCCGGCCAGGTCCCGGCGCGGCAGGGAGCCGTCACACCGGCCGCCGACAGCCGTCCGCCCTCACCCGCACCGCCCCTGTACGGGCACACCGCAGGGGACCGGGGGCCGGCCGCTCGCATGACGGAACACGAGACGGACCGCACGGTGGCCGACCCCGCCGGTACGGACGGCGACCGGGGGGCGGCGGGGTGCCGCGCAACGTGACGCCGACGTGAAGCCGGCGGGACGGCCCGCCCCTGGCACACTCCTTTCCCCCGGCATGTCATCGCACCCCGGACCGGCCGCCGCGGACGACTGAGCGCGGCTCATCAACGCGCCTGCCTCACCGAGCCCCGCTCAGCCGCCGTTCGCGAGCCAGGCCATCGGGTCCGTGTACTGGCCGTCGAGAAGCACCTCGAAGTGGAGATGCGGGCCGGTGGACAAACCCGTCGAGCCGGCCAGCCCCACCGCCTGCCCGGTCGACAGGCTCTGACCGGTGCTCACCTGAAGCGCCGACAGATGACTGTAGGTGGTCTGCAGCCGCTTCCCGTCCACCGTGCCGTGGTCGATCACCACCCGGTACCCGTACGCCGGGGTCATGTCGGCGAACTCCACCACCCCGCCCCAGGCCGCGGACACCTGGACCCCCTGCGGCGCGTCGAAGTCGACGCCCGTGTGCAGCTTCGTCACTCCCGTCAGCGGGTGCGCGCGCGAGCCGAACGGTGAGGTGACGTACAGCGTGGCGACGGGCGCCTGCATCCGCGCGTCGGCGGCCTGGCCGCTTCCCTGCTCGGGGTTGCGCTCGACCAGCGTGCTGTACTGCGGCAGCCGCTTCTTCACCTCGGCGACGAACAAGCGGGCCGGAGAAGGGACTCCGCCGGCCCTGGCGACCTCGTCCACCCCGACCGCGTACGCGGCGAGCGTGAGCTCGGCGAGATCTCCGTTCACGGTGCCCTTGGTGCGCAGCCCGGTCATCTGCTTCGACAAGGAGCAGTCCTGCCGCCCCAGGGCCATGATCGCGTCCACCTCGTCGTGCGGCGAGGACCTGCCGTTGCCGTCGTCGTCCCGGCCCCACTTCTTCCAGCCGGCGTCCGTGAAACGGGCGACGCCCAGCTCGGACAGGCCGGCGCCGTCGCTCTGCCATCCGGACAGCTGGTCGATGTGCGCGGCCAGAAGCGCGGGGGTGACGCCCATGCAGTCAGCCGTCGCCCTGCGCGGCCAAGGGACGTAGGAACCGTCCACGTTGCTGACGGCGGACTCCGCCTGGCCCGGCGTCCCGTCCTGCGGTACGGCCGCCCCACCGCCGACCAACGAGACGAACGCGAAGACACCGCCGAGCGTCACCATGCCCGGCAGCACGATCAGCAGGCAGGCGCCCGGGCCGCGACGCCGACGCGGTGCGGGGGTGGAAGCCCGCGACGGGGGCCGTGGCGCGTCGTCGCCCTCGGGCACGTTCTGCATGGTCTCACTCTCGGCGTCCCGGCCTGTGGGGCACGCCGTGCCTTCCCTGTCCTCAGCCACGGCGGGATACGCCGGTTCACGCGCACACGCCAGGGGATCCGTGATCGCTGCGACACCGGTCGCAAGGACAGGATCAACTGCCCTATGGGGCACCCTTCGCCACGGGTTTCGGCGCAGCCCGCCGTCCCCACGGGCAACCCGACGGCCACGGCGCCCGGTCGCCCGAATCGCGACCTGCTGCGTACCGGACCACCGGGCAGCCGGCACCGCCGGCGTCCCGCACAGCCGATTCCGCCCGCGGGGGTGCGCCGTCCCCTGCCGTCGCGGACAGTGGAAGACAGGAAAGGAGCGTTCCGTGAGCGGCCGGCCCGGACGGGCCCCGCGGGGCCGTCCGCCCCATCCGCTGCCGACGGGTGACAGGCGCGGCCCCGAGCCGGCTGCCACCGCGGTGTCCGCTCCGTACGAGGCCACGAGAGGGGCGAACCGCCATGGCAGCCACGCCCGTCATGCACCTGCCCGTCATCAGCGAGTGCGCGGCCGAGGGCTGCGCCTACAACCACGACCACACGTGCCGCGCCGCGGCGATCACCGTGGGGGACCTCGACAGTCCCGTCTGCGACACGTTCACGGGCGCCGACCTGGACGGTGGTGATCCGTCGACCACCGGCAGGGTCGGCGCGTGCAAGATGGCCGACTGCCGGCACAACTCCGGGCTGGAGTGCCACGCCCCGGCCGTCACCGTCGGCTACGAGCACGAGCAGGTCGACTGCCTCACCTACGCGCGGAAGTGAGGCACACACGTCGGGCCACGTCAGGCACGTGACGCGCCCCCGGCTGCCCTGAGCGAGGGCGCCTTCAGGTGAGCCCCGTCGCCGCGACCGCCAGGGCGGCGCGCAGGGCGGCCTCCAGGTCCGCCCGGGCGGTCGCCGGGTCGGCCGTGTGCCAGGCGTGGTGCTCCACGGCCGCGCGCAGGGCGGCGTTGAGCATGGCGGCCTGGACGCTCGGCCGCAGGTCGTCGGCGGGGAGGCCGGCCCGTTCGGCGAGGGCGCGGGCGAAGACGGGTTCCGCCTCGTCGTGGGTCCGGAGCCAGACCGCGCGGAGGCCGGGCTCGGTCCGGGTCAGCCGCAGCAGGGCGCCGATGTCCGGGCCGGGCAGGACATCGGCGCCGGCCCACAGTGGGTCGAGCGCCTCTTCGAGGGGCCGGCCGGCGGGCCAGTGCCGTAGCGCGTCGGCGATCGCGTCGATCCCGGTCGCGAGCAGCGGCCGTACGCAGCTCTCCTTGGACGGGAAGTAGCGCCAGACCGTGCGTGCCGAGACGCCCACGGCCTGCCCGATCTGCTCGCCCGTCGTGGCGTCGACGCCCTGGGCGAGGAACAGGCCGACCGCGGCACGGGCGATCTCCAGCCGGACGGCGGCCTTGCGCTCCTCGGTCAGCGGTGGCCGTCCCGTCCGTCCGCGGGTCGCGGTCATCCGCGCCTCCCCTCCGACGACGGTCAGTGATGTCCCCGGTATTCTTGCCCACCACTTTATGTCACTCAGAGACATAAAGTGGTGGAGTCATCGGCACGGCGCGAGCGGAGTCCGCCGCGCCGGCCTTTTACGGACGGAGTACTGGATGACCGACGGTGTGAACGGACGCAGCGTGATCGTCACCGGGGCGGGGTCGGGCATAGGCCGTGCGGCCGCGCTCGCCTTCGCCGCGCAGGACGACCGCGTCGTGGTCGCCGACCTCAACGCCGAGGGGGCCGGTGCGGTCGTCGCGGAGATCGAGGCGGCGGGCGGCACCGCCGTGGCCGTCACGGGCGACCTGAGCGAGCGGGCCGTCGTGGACCGGGTGACGGCGACGGCCGTGGACCGGTTCGGCGGCGTGGACGTCCTGGTGAACAATGCCGGGATCATGGACAGCATGTCGGCCCTGGCCGACGTGAGCGACGCCGAGTGGGAGCGGGTCGTCCGCGTCAACCTGACGGCCCCCTTCCTCCTCACCCGCGCCGTGCTGCCGCACATGCTGGCCGCGGGCCGCGGTGTCGTCGTCAACACCGCCTCCGAGGCCGCTCTGCGCGGCAGCGCGGCGGGGGCCGCGTACACGGCCTCCAAGCACGGCGTGGTCGGGCTGACGAAGTCCCTCGCGGTGATGTACCGGAAGAACGGCATCCGGGCGAACGCCGTGTGCCCCGGCGGGACCGCGACCGCCATCACCGTGGACGCCGACCCGGCCGCCCACGGTCCGGCCGCGCTCGGCCCCCACTTCGCCAACCTCGGCCGGGTGTCGCAGCCGGAGGAGCAGGCGGCGGCGATCCTGTTCCTCGCCTCCGACGCCGCGAGCAACATCAACGGCGCGATCCTGCCCGTCGACGACGGGTGGTCCGCCGTCTGACACCACGCAGCCGAGGTCCGGCGTCCGGTCCGCCGGCGGTGTCGCGGCCGCCCCGCCGCCGGCGGACCGGAGCCCGGCACGAAGCCCTACCGGGCCGGACGCGCCGGCTGGAGGATCGTGTCCATGGACTCCTCGCGCCACCGCGCGAGCAGTCCGTGGAAGGCGAACGCGCCGTGCGGATAGGCGGTGGGCCCGTTCGGCCGGCCGCGTCCCTCGGCGTTGTAGTAACCGGGGGTGCACTCGGCGTGGAACCACGCGTGGTCGGGGGCGTCCTTCGCCAGGACGGCGATCCAGGCGTCCTCGGCCTCGCGGGACGGTTCGATCAGGGCGCCCTTCGCCTCCGCGGCCGCGACGAGTGCGGCGGCATGGACGGCGTGTTCGTCCAGGACGTGGGTGAAATTGACGCTGGGGGCGCTCTGCACCCCGCCCAGTTGGATCAGGTTGGGGAACCCGTTGCTGGTGAAGCCGTGCAGGGTGCGTGGCCCTCGCGCGGCCCACGCCTCCTGCAGCCGGGCGCCGCCCCGGCCGTGCACGGGCAGCCGGCCGGAGAGGACGCCGGAGACCCCGGCGGAGAAACCCGTGGCGAAGATCAGGCAGTCGAGTTCGTACTCGGTGCCGCCGACCACGACGCCGCGCTCGGTCATGCGCTCGATGCCGTGGGTGTCGGCGGTGTCGACGAGGGTGACGTTGTCGCGGTTGAACGCCTCGAGGTAGAGATCGGAGAAGGTGGGGCGCTTGCAGGCATAGCGGTACCAGGGCTTGAGCTTCTCCGCCGTGTCCGGATCGGTGACGACCGCGTCGACGCGGGCGCGGATCTCGTTCATCTTGGCGGCGTCCGCGACCTCGTAGGCGGCCTCGGACGCGGCACGATCGCCCTGGCGGCGGAAGCTCGGCAGCAGTTTCTCCAGGAGCCCGGCGGACGACGTCCACCGGTCCGCGACGAGGTCCTCCTCGGCGCTCTCGCCGGAGACGATGCGCAGGAAGTTGTCGCGTCGCTCGCGGGCCCAGCCGTGACGGTCGGCGCCGACGTCACCGGCGGTGGTGCGGCGGTTGGCGCGCACGTCCACGGTGGAGGGAGTGCGCTGGAAGACGTAGAGGTGTCCCGCGTCCTCGGCCAGCACCGGGACGACCTGGATGCCGGTGGCGCCGGTGCCGACGACGCCCACGCGTTTGTCCGCGAGACCGGTGAGACCGCCGTCCGGGGTGCCGCCGGTGTAGCCGTAGTCCCACCGTGAGGTGTGGAAGGTGTGCCCCTGGAACGTCTCGATGCCGGGGATGCCGGGAAGCTTCAGCTCGGTCAGGGTGCCGGTGGCGGTGACGACATATGTCGCCCGGAACTCGTCGCCCCGGTCGGTCGAGACGGTCCACGCCTCCGACGCCTCGTCCCAGACCAGCGAGGTGACCGACGTCGAGAACAGGGCGTCGGCGTAGAGGCCGAACTTCTCCGCCGTCCGCATCGCGTGCCGGCGGATCTCCTCACCCGGCGCGTACTTCCACTCGGGCACGTAACCGGTCTCGTCGAGCATCGGCAGATACACGTGTGACTCGATGTCGCAGTGGATGCCCGGGTAGCGGTTCCAGTACCACGTGCCCCCGAAGTCGCCTCCCTTGTCGATCACACGGATACGCTCGATGCCCTGCTGGCGCAGGCGGGCCCCTGCGAGGATGCCGCCGAACCCGCCGCCGACGATCGCGACGTCCACCCGGTCCCGCACTGCTTCACGTCCGACCGGCTCCGTGTAGGGGTCGGCGGCGTAGTAGCCGAACTCGGCGTCGGCGCCGACGTACTGCCGGGGTCCGTCGGGGCGCACGCGGCGTTCCCGCTCGATCCGGTAGCGCTCCCTCAGTTCGGCCAGTGCCTCGGGTGTCGGCGTCTGTGAATGATCCATGTGGGGGGCCTGTTCCTTCCGGTCATCTGCCAGGAAGCCACTGTGTCCGCAACTCGACGCATCGCCTGAGGACTTGAGCGGCCATGCCGTACGGTAACAAGAACCGGACAACACTGTCCGGTTGGTGGAAGGTTGCTTCCGCATACTTTCGGACAGGAAGAGTGATCCCTATGCGACGACTCCCGCTCCGGCCGCTCGCCGGACTGGCCGCGACCGGACTGGCCCTGACCGGGTGCGGTACGCAGACGGCCGGCGCCCCGAAGGAGCCGGGCGGCGCCGGAGAGGGACGGACCATCCGCGCACAGCAGGTGATGCGCCTGACGGAGGCGCACGAGCGGACCGGGATGACCCTGCTGGAGGGGCCGGTCTTCGACGAGGACGGCACGCTGCTCGTCGTCGACGTCACCGCCCCGCCCGGCGCGCCGAAGGTGCTGCGCGTCGATGTCCGGAAGAAGACGTCCCGGCCGGTCCACACCGACGACCGCGGCGCCTACACCTCGGCCCAGTTCAGCCCGTACGACGGGCGGATCTACCTGACCGACTTCGCGCACGGCGACATCGTGAGCCTCGACCCGGACGGCGGTGACCCGCGGACCTTCTTCTCCGGCGACGTCGACGGCGCGCCGATGAACCCCGACGACCTGGCCTTCGACCGGGAGGGCAACCTGTACGTCAGCGACTCGCGCGGCATGTCCGAAGGCGAGGCGAGGGGACGCGTGGTACGGATCGACCGCACCGGCCGTGACGCCACCGTCCTGGCCGACGGCCTCGCCGCGCCGAACGGCATCTCCTTCGACGCGGACCACCGCGGGCTGTGGTTCAGCGAGCTGACACAGAACCGCGTCTCCTACCTCCTCCTCGACGCGGAGGGCTCCGTGTCCTCACGGCACACCGCCATCCGGGTCGACGGCGGGACCGCGCAGACCGACTCGATCGCGGTGGACGCGGCCGGCAACCTCTACCAAGGCCTGCACGGGAGGCCGGCGATGGCGGTCTACAGCAAGCACGGCGAACGGCTGGCGACCGTCGAAGTCCCGGCCCGCGCCGCCGACGGACTGGAGTCGGCGACCAACGTGGCCATCGCTCCCGGCGGGACCCGGGCCCACATGACCGTCAGCGGACCCGCCGGCGGCTACCTGTACGCCTTCGACGCGCTGGCCGAGGGGGTACGGCAGTCCAACGGCGGCTGACGGCCGCCGTCCGCTCTCACACCGCGACGGACCGTGCCGGTCCCACCTCGACACCGAGCAGTCTCCAGGCCGCCCGCGCCCGGCGCTCCCGGTACTCGCGGGTGGGCCCGGTGACGGCCCCGGAGACCATGGCGACGGCGATCATCAGGTCGTCGGGCTCCGAAGCGAGCGGATGGTCCTGGGGCAGCAGCGTGCGCAACGCCCGCTCGACCCGCCGGGACAGCGCCACGGCGTACGCGGGGACAGCGTCCGTGCTGTCGGTGTGCAGGATGCTGATGAAGGCCGCCGACTCCGTCAGCTGCCAGGTGATGACACCGAGGAGTCCGGCCAGATCCGTCTCCTGGGCCGCCCTCTCGATCTGCCGGACGTTCTCCTCCAGGACCGCGGCCGCCAGGGCCGCCCGATCGGGGAAATGCCGGTACAGCACACCCTGCCCGACCCCGGCCCGCCGTGCGATCGCCGACAGTGGGACGTCCAGCCCGTGCTCCGCGTAGATCTCCCGGGCGGCGGCGATGAGAGCCGCCCGGTTGCGGGCAGCGGCCTTGGGGCCCCCGCTCGCGGGCCTCCGTGCGTCGGACATGGGTTGCTGCGTCACCCCGTGAGAGTAACCGGGACCTTGCTCCCGTCCGGGGCGAGGAGCGAGGCGGTGGCCCCAGGCGCGTCGCGCCGTCTCGGGAACCGTCCGTCGGGCACGTGGGCGAGGCGGTGAAGAGGCTGCGCGGCCGACGCGGTTCACGGCCCGGTCGGCGGCGTCCACGTCGGTGCGGGGCGGCCGGCGGCGCGTGCGTCCCCGCGGGCCTTCGGCCCGCCGTAGGCCCCGGCGTGAGGCCCACGCCCCGGAACCGCGCACTCCTGTCCCCGGCACTACACTTGCGTCAATGGTCCGAACCAGGCGCTGGCTCCTGCCCCTTCTCCTGGCGGCCGCCCAACTGGCCTTGTGGTGCGCCGCGGCCCGTACGACGGAACCGGCCCCGGGAGCCGCCGCGTGGATCACCGCTTCCGTCGCCACGGCTGCCTGCGTGCTCGCGCTCGGACAGCGCAGGCGGGCGCCGCTCGTCGCCCTGGCCGGAACCCTCACGGTGTCCGTCCTGGCCCGACTCGCCCTGCCCCCCGACACGCTGAACCTGGTCACCGTGGTGGCGGTCCTCGTGGCGCTCTTCTCCGTCACCGCTCTGAGCGACTGGGTCAGGGGACTGAGCGCGACCGCCGTCGCCTGCGCCGTCCAGTTCCTGCCGAGCGCGGCGGAGCACGGGTTCGGCGGCGCTCTCCTGCCCGACTGGTTCCTCACCGTCGGCTTCTGCTCGGTGGCGGCCGCCCTCGGCGCGGGCCGACGGCACTGGCGCGGCGAGCGACGGGTGTCGCTGCTGCGACTGGCCCGCGCCGAGCGGGGGAAGAAGCGGGCGGCGGATGCCGAACGGGACCGGCTGGCCCAGGAGTTGCACGACATCAGCGCACACCACCTCACCTCCGTCGTGGTGTCCGTGGAAGCGGCCCGCCGGCTCGGTGGCAGCAGGCCCGAACTGGTCACGGACGCCCTCGCCTTCGCGCGCCGCACCGCTGAGGAGACCCGGTCCGCCCTCGAACGGCTGGTGACCGTCATGCGGGCGGACGACGGGCCGGCCGACCGGCCGATGACCGCGGCGATCGAGGAACTCGTCGCGGGGTTCGGCAAGGTGGGCCGCCCCATCGCGGTGTCCCTGCCCGCCGATCTCGCCGGCCCCGCGGCCGAAGCGGCCCACGGCATCGTCCGCGAGGCCCTCACCAATGCCCTGCGCTACGCGCCGGGAGCCCCGGCCGCCGTCCGGATGGAACGGGCCGACGGCGCCTTGCTGCTGACGGTCGACAACGGCAGGCCCCCCGGCGCCGCGGGCGACCGGCTGGGCATCGGCTCCGGCCGCGGTGTGGCAGGGATGCGGCGGCGCGCCACCGACCTGGGCGGGCAACTGACCGCGGGACCCCGGCCCGACGGGGGCTGGCGCGTGCACGCCGTGCTTCCCGAACCGTCCTCCGCCCGCGGTGTGCCCACCGGCAGACGGCGCGACTTCACCCGCGAGCAGCGGATCGCGGACGCGGCGGTGTTCGGCTTCGTCACCATGGTCTCGGTGGGTGCCGCCCTGGAGGCGGCGGACGACTCCCCCCTCGATGCGTCGGTCCGCCTGCTGCTCGCGCTGCTGCTGACCGCGCACGCCCTGCCCCTGCTCGGCCGTCGCCGCGCTCCCTGGGTGATGCTCGCGGCGACCTGCGCCACCGCCCTGCTGTGGCCGGCGGCGCTCCGCAGCGGGATGCTGCCGCCGGCCGCCGCGAGCTGTCTGCTCTGGGGCGGGTGCGCGGAACTGGCCGCCGTCTACGCCGTCGCCGCGTACGGCCGTGTCCTGCGTACCCCGCCGCACGCCGGGTCCCCGCCGACGGGGACGGCGTACCCGCCCCGTTCCCGGCTGACGTTCCTCGCGGTCCCCGCCGCCGTCCTGTCCCTCGCGAGCGCCGTCATGGCCTCCTTCGCCGCCGACGGCCGGCTCCTCGGGGACCCCGTCGACCCGTTCGGCGTCGTGTTCCTCCTCGTCCCGCTGCTGTGCGTCCTCGCCGGGGGATGCGCCCTCGTGTGGCTGGCAGGGTGGCTGGTGCACAGGCGCCGGCGGCGGGAGCTGGACCGCCGGCACGCGGAGCTCTCGGCCCTGCTGTCGAGCACGAAGGACCTGGTCCACGACGAGCGTCGGCGGGTGGCGGACGGCCTGCGGGAGACGGTGCTCCGGGAGACCGACCGGGTCGTCTCCGCCGCGGAGGCGGGCAGTCTGGACGACGTCGCCGCCGCCACCCGGGCGACCCTGGCCGCGATGCGCGGTCTCCTGGGAAGCCTCGACGCCGGCAAGGCCCCGCAGGCGCCGCGCCCCGCAGGCACGGCGGCCGGCTCCCCGCGCGTGTAGGAGAATGGACCGCGTGAACGGCCCCTCGCGGGCGAGGGAAGGAGAGATGTCATCAGCATCCGTGTGCTGGTCGCGGACGATCAGGCGATGATACGTGCGGGGTTCACGGCGATCCTCGCGGCCGAACCCGACATCACCGTGGTCGGCGAGGCGACCGACGGAGGCACGGCCGTCGCCATGGCCGCCGAGCTCCAGCCCGATCTGGTGCTGATGGACATCCGCATGCCGGGCATGGACGGGCTGACGGCCACCCGTCTGATCACGCGGAACGGCAGCCCCGTCCGGGTCCTCGTGCTCACCACCTTCGACCTCGACGCCTACGTCTACGACGCCCTGCGGGCCGGGTCCTCCGGCTATCTGCTCAAGGACTCCGACCCGGACGAACTGCTGAACGCCATCCGGGTCGTCGCCGCCGGCGACGGCGTCCTCGCACCGGCGGTCACGGGACGTCTGATAGCCGCCTTCGCCCAGGGTGCCCCGGTCTCCGCGCGGACCACGGCCGCCGTGGACAGCCTCACCCCCCGCGAACGGGAGACGCTGACACTGGTCGCCACGGGCCTGACCAACGCGGAGATCGGGGAACGGCTGGGGCTGGCGGTGGGCACGGTGAAGGTGCATGTGAGCGCCGTGCTCGGCAAGTTGAACCTCAGGGACCGCGTGCAGGCGACGATTTTCGCCTACGAGAGCGGTCTGATCCGCCCGTCGGGAGCCCTCGCCTCCCCCTGACGGGCGTCCCGGAGGCGGCCCGCGCCCCTGCCGGGAACCTCCCCGCACGCTCCAGCTCCGGTCAGGGCGCGAACCGGGCTCCGGGACGGCTCGGGAGCCGGGCGAGCCCGGCGGGTGCGGGGCGCCGGACCGGTTCAGGCCGGGACGAGCTCCAGCACGACGACCCGGGACGCGGACGGAGTCGTCCGGACCGGTACCAGCCCGGCCCGCTCGGAGAGCCGCCCGAACTCGTCGAGGCTGCGTTCCCGTCCGGTCGACAGCGCCATCATGTTGAGGTCCATCAGCGGCTCCAGGCCGGGCGTGCCGGCCCGGTCGACGAGGAGCTCCATCACCAGCACCCGCCCACCGGGGCGCAGGGCTTCCCGGCAGTTGCGCAGGATGCGGACACAGGAGTCGTCGTCCCAGTCGTGCAGGACGAACTTCAGCAGGTGCACGTCCCCCGGCGGCACCTCCTCGAAGAAGTCGCCGCCGACGAAGTCGAACCGGTCCGCGACACCCATGGCGTCCGCGGAGGCGCGGGCCTCGGCGGCCACGTGCGGAAGGTCGAGGACCACGCCGGTCAGGCCGGGGTGCCGCTGCATGAGGGTCTGGACGAGGTTCCCGCCGGCGCCGCCGACGTCCACGGCGACCCGGGCGTCCGCCAGGTCGATCACGTCGGCCAGCTTGCGGGCCAGACCGCGGGTCATGGCGGTCATCGCGTTGGTGAAGACCTCGGCCTCCGCCGGTTCGCCGGCGAGCCAGTCGAAGACGGGCGCACCGAGGGTCGCCCCGGTCGGCGGGACGCCGGTGCGCACGGCGTCCGCCAACTGCCCCCAGGGCAGCCAGTGGGACCGGGCGCCGCCCCACAGGGCCAGGTCCCGCAGGGAGTCAGGGGCGTCGGAACGCAGGGTGTCGAGCAGGGGCGTACCGGTGAAGCGCTCACCGTCGGCCGGGACGACCAGGCCGAGGGAGGCACAGGCCCGCAGGAACCGGAAGGCCGCATCGGGATCCAGGGACTCCGCCGCGGCCACCTCGGCCGCGGTGGCACCGGTTCCCCGCACATGGTCGGCGATACGCAACTCGGCCGCGGTGCGCACCACTTGGGTGACCCAGTAACCGGTGATCATCTGAAGCATCCGGCCCGTGACCCCCACGGGGGGTTCGGCGGAACCCGCTGCGACGAAATCGTGCTCGAACAAAGTCATGTGAACGATCATGTCGCCCGGCGCGCCCGGCGGCGTCCTCCGCCATGAGGAGTGCCGACTAGGCCGTGGGACATAGACGGGTCCTCCGGAACCAGCGGCCGACCGCGCCCGGCACGCCGCTGTCGGGGCGTCGCCGGCCAGGGACTTCCACCTGGTGCGGGGCGACGCCCGGAAGGGGAGCCGCGGCCCCTGCCCGCACGTGGGGCCACGGCGTTCACCGCCGTTCGGCCGCCTCCTCCCGTGGTCATGCCCGGGCCGACGCAGGCGAAGTCGAGCAGGGCCGGGTCGGGTACCGCCCGAGAACAGGACCGGCCGGCGCCACGCATGCCGCACGGCGGAAGGCTCGCAGGCCGGGGGACGAACAAGGGCCGCGCCGTGCAGCGACGGGGGGAGCGCTGCTGGCGCGGCCTCGCCACGCGGCAGCGGGGGGCGTCCGCGGCGTGGCGTGGTCCCCGGATACCCGCGATCCCGTCCACCACACCTCCGCGCGTGCGGAGGAGTCCGGGCCGTCGGGTCGGCCGACAAGACGTGCCGCGTCCGGTCGGCCCCTCGGCTGGCCGACGTCCGCGGGTGGTCGGGCGGGGACGTCCGCGCCGCCGGACCGGACGGCCGGCGCCGGTCATCGCGCCCCTGCCGTGATCCGGTGCGGTACGCCCCTCTCCGGGGCGGGTGATGCCCCGAGGCCCGCCCACGCCGCGTCCCTCCGGGCCTCGGCGGCAGGGCTCGGACGGGCCCCGGAGAGGGCGCGGAATATTAGTCGCTTATTAGTCGTCCCGACTCCCTTGACCCTCCCGCCGGACGGGGGCACTGTTGCTGACTAATCCGCATTAGCGCGTCGAACCTCCTGTCCACCGCCCTGCTAATGCGCATTAGTCACGAGCCGTCCGGAGGATTCAGCATGGCCGAAAAGGTGCCGTCCCGGCAGCGTCGTGGCCGACCCCGTCAGGCCGAGGTGGCCCGGCTCGCCGGGGTGTCCCAGACGACGGTGTCGCTGGTGCTCGGCGGCAACAAGCAGGGCATCGCCCTGCACGAGGACACCCGCGCACGGGTGCTGGCCGCCGCACGGGAACTCGGCTACGTGCCCGACCCCGCCGCCCGCAGGCTCGCCGCGGCCCGCAACAACCTGCTGGGCGTGTTCAGTTTCACCGCGACGTTCCCGACCGCGGTGGAACACTCCTACTATCCGTTCCTGGTCGGCGTGGAGCAGGAGGCGGCCGCCCAGGGATACGACCTGGTGCTCTTCACCGGCTCCAGTTCCGGCGGCGCCCAGGCGCGCGAGCCGGGAGCCCTGGACCGGGTGCGGCTCGCGGACGGATGCCTCTTCCTCGGCCGGCACGTCCCCGACGACCAGTTGGGCAAGCTCGTCGCCGACGGCTATCCGGCGGTCCACATCGGCCGCCGCGACGAGCCTCGGGGACTCGCCTGGGTCGGCGCCGACTACGTCGCCGCGTCCGCCGAGGTCGTCCGTCATCTCATCGAACTCGGCCACGGCCGCGTCCTGTTCGTCCGCGAGGACGACGACGCCCTGGCCTCCACCGACCGCGAGCGGGGCTTCCGCGCCGGGCTCGCCCGGTACGGCTCCCCGGGCGCCGCCGACGACCCGGCCGTCGTGGTGCGCACCTCGCGCCCCGAGGACGACATCACGCCCGAGTGGGTGCGCGCGCGGCTGGACGAAGGCGTCACCGCCTTCGTCACCGAGGAGACCGACAACGGAGCGGCCTGGCGAGCGCTGCGGGCCGCCGTCACCGAGGCCGGTCTGGACGTGCCCGGCGACCTGTCCCTGGCGCTGCTCGGGTCCCCGCCCGCCGACCTGGCCACCACCGCACCGTCACCGACCGGCTTCGACGTGCCCCGTGCCGACCTGGGCGCCGCCGCGGTCCGCTTGCTCATCGCCCAGCTGTCCGGACAGGGGCACGAGGAGCCCCTGGTGGCCTGTGCCTTCCGGCCCGGGCACACCACCGGCCCGCCACCCGGCGGGGCCGGCCGAGGCGCCCGATAGGGCCGGAGGCCGGTGGGCGACGGCCCGCCCCGGTCACCGGCCGGGACCCTCCGCCCGGCACTCCCGCATCACCTACGAGGCGACGTCACCCAGGGCCGCCCCGCCACGCCGTCGACGGACCACCCCGGCCCCGACCGGCCACCCGCCACGACGGACCGTCGCCGCGCCACCGACGGACCATCGCGGCTCACCTCGCCCCCGGACCGTCCCACCGCACCCCGACCACGCCCGTCCCACGGCGTGCCGCCGCACGCCGTTCGTCCCCCGAGGAGCCAGCACCGTATGCCCATCCCCACCGGCACCCCCACCGACACCGACGTCCTCGTCACGGGCGGCGGCACGGGCGGCGTGGCCGCCGCGCTGGCCGCCTGCCGCGCGGGGCGCACCGTCGTCCTCACCGAGGAGACCGACTGGATCGGCGGCCAGCTCACCGCCCAGGCCGTGCCCCCGGACGAGCACCCCTGGGTCGAGCAGTTCGGCGTCACGGCCTCCTACCGGGCGCTGCGCGAGGGGATCCGCGCGTACTACCGGCAGTGGTACCCGCTGCGCGCCGAGGCTCGGGACCTGCCCCTGCTCAACCCCGGCGCCGGCCGTGTCAGCAAGCTCTGCCACGAACCGCGCGTGGCGCTGACCGTCCTGGAGTCGATGCTCGCCCCGCACATCGCGGCCGGGCGGCTCACCGTGCTGACCCACACCCGGCCCGTCGCCGCCGACACCGACGGCGACACCCTGCGCGCCGTCACCGTGGAGGACGTCCGCGACGGCGCCCGGCACACCATCGCCGCTCCCTACGTCCTCGACGCGACGGAGACCGGTGAACTGCTCGAACTCGCCGGTGTGGAACACGCCCTGGGCGCCGAGGCCCGATCCGAGCACGACGAGCCGCACGCCCCGGACACCGCCGACCCCCTCAATCAGCAGGGCATCACCGTCTGCTTCGCCCTCTCCCACCACCAGGGCGAGGACCACACCATCGACCGTCCGGACGACTACGCCTTCTGGCGCTCCTACCGGCCCGGCTTCTGGCCGGGCCCGCTCCTGGGCTTCCTCGCCCCCGACCCCCGCTCCCTCGAGCCGGTGCCGCGCACCTTCGAACCCAACCCCGACACGGACCCCCTCGGCGTCGACGCCGACCAGAGCGCCGACGCCGGTGACAAAGAACTGTGGGGCTTCCGCCGCATCCTGGCCCGCGCGCTGCACCGCCCCGGCGCCTTCGACTCCGACATCACCCTCGTCAACTGGCCGCTGAACGACTACTGGCTCAAGCCGCTCGTCGGCGCCGGCGAGGACACGTCACGCGCCGCCGTGAAGGAGGCCCGACAGCTCTCCCTGTCCGTCCTGTACTGGCTCCAGACCGAGGCGCCCAGGACCGACGGCGGTACCGGCTTCCCCGGCCTGCGGCTGCGCCCGGACGTCACCGGCACCGCCGACGGGCTCGCCAAGGCGCCCTACGTCCGTGAGTCACGCCGCATCAAGGCCGTCACCACCGTCACCGAACACGACGTCGCCATCGACCTCGTCGGCCCCTACGGGGGCACCCGCCACCGTGACTCCGTGGGCGTCGGCGGCTACCGCATCGACCTGCACCCCTCCACCGGCGGCGACAACTACATCGACATCGGTTCCGTGCCGTTCGAGATCCCCCTCGGCGCCCTGCTGCCCCGCCGGATGCGCAACCTGCTGCCCGCCGGCAAGAACATCGGCACCACCCACATCACCAACGGCTGCTACCGCCTCCACCCGGTCGAATGGAACATCGGCGAGGTCGCCGGCGCGCTCGCCGCGCACTGCCTGGAGGAGGGCGTCCGCCCGCACCAGGTGCAGGAGGAGGACAAGCGGCTGGAGGAGTTCACCCGCGTGCTCGACCGGGCCGGCGTGCAGCGCCACTGGCCCGACGTCCGCGGCTACTGACCGCCCGCACCCGCTCGCCGGCCGCCCGTGCGGTACGGCGGCGCGACCGCCCGCCGTACCGCACCGTCCGCCGTGCGCACGAACACAAGGAGGTGTTCCCCCATGGCTCCGGCCCCGCACCGCATCCGCGTCGGCATCGACGTCGGAGGAACCTTCACCGACGCCGTGGCCGTCGACTCCGTGACCCTGGAACTCGTGGCCCAGGTGAAGGTCCCCACCACCCACCACCACGAGGACGGTGTCGCCCACGGCATCGTCGAGGCACTCGACCGGCTGCTGAAGGACGTCGGCAGCGGCCCGGGGGACGTCGCGTTCCTCGCGCACGGCACGACCCAGGCGACCAACGCCCTGCTGGAGGGCGACGTCGCCCCCGTCGGACTCGTCGGGATCGGCTCCGGTCCGGGCGCCTGGCCCACCCGACGGCTCGCCGGGCTCGCCTCCCTCGAACTCACCCCGGGCAAACGGCTTCCGCTGCACTACGCCCACGTCACCGACCCCGACGACCCCGCGGCCGTCCGCTCCGCCGTCGACGCGGTCACCGCCGCGGGGGCCGAAGTGCTCGTCGCCACCGAACCCTTCGGCGTCGACGTCCCGGACGGCGAACGGGCCGTGCGGGACGCCGCCCGCGCACGAGGCCTGCCGGTGACCGCCGCGCACGAGATCACCTCGCTGTACGGGCTGCGCAAGCGGACCCGGACCGCCGTGGTCAACGCGGCGATCCTGCCGAGGATGCTCGCCACGGCCGACCTCGTGGACCGCGGCATCACCGCCGCCGGGGTGACGGCGCCGCTGATGGTGATGCGCTGCGACGGGGGCGTGATGTCGCTGGACGAGATGCGCCGCCGCCCCCTGCTCACCGTGCTCTCGGGTCCCGCGGCCGGAGTGGCCGGGGCGCTGATGCGGGAGCGGCTCAGCGACGGCGTCTTCCTCGAGACCGGAGGCACCTCCACGGACATCAGCGTCGTACGCCGCGGCAAGGTCGCCGTACGGCACGCCACGATCCTCGGCAGACCCTCGTACCTGTCCGCGCTCGACGTGCGCACCGTCGGCGTCGGAGGCGGCTCCATGGCCCGCGTCGCGGACGGCCGCCTGCACGCCGTCGGCCCGCGCAGCGCCCACATCGCCGGCCTGCCCTACGCCTGCTTCGCCACTCCGGAAGAACTCGCGGGCGCCACACTGGTCACCGTCTCCCCCCTCGACGGCGACCCGGACGACTACGCGGTCATCGAGGCGGCCGGCGGCCGCTTCGCCCTCACCCTGACCTGCGCGGCCAACGCCCTGGGCCGGGTCCCCGCAGGCGACTTCGCCGCCTGCGACCCCGAGGCCGCCCGCGCCGCACTCCGACCGCTCGCGGACGCGCTCGGCACCGACGTCGACGAGGCGGCCGGCCACTTCCTCGACGCGGGCGTGCGACAGGTCAGGGAGGTCACCGAGGCGATGATGGACGACTACGGACTCGACCGGGACACCGCCGTGCTGGTCGGCGGGGGCGGCGGCGCGGCCTCGGTGACCCCCCACCTGGCCGCGGCCACCGCGCTGCCCGGCCGCATCGCCCGGCACAACGAGGTCATCAGCCCCATCGGGGTCGCCCTCGCCCTCGTCCGGGAACAGGTCGAACGGATCATCCCCGGGGCGACGCAGGAACAGATCCTCGGCGTGCGCGCCGAGGCCGAGACCGCCGTCGTCGCCCAGGGCGCCGACCCGGCGGCCGTCGAGGTCGAGGTCACCGTCGACCCCCAGACCAACACCGTACGGGCCGTCGCCACCGGCGCCACCGAACTGCGCACCCAGGACCGGGCGCACCGCGCCGACGACACCGAGCGGCTCGAACTGGCCGCCGCGAGCCTGCGCGCCGACCCGGCCGCCGTCCGGGTGCTCGCCGAGACGCCCGCCCACACCGTGTACGGCACCGTCCGGCACCGGCGCTTCCGCAAGGCCCGGCACCCGGTGCGGGTGCTGGACGCCGACGGCGTGGTACGGCTGCACGCGGCCGACGCCACGGTCGCCTCCACCACCGTCGGCGAGGCACCGGAACTCCTCGCGGGCCTGGTGCGCGACACCACCTCCTACGGCGACGGGGGAGTGCGCGCCCCGGCACTGCGCCTGCTGTTCGGCTCCCGCATCGCCGACCTCTCCGGCGTCCTGGAGGCGGGACCGCTGCTGGCCCTCGCCCGCAGCGAACTGCGGTCCCGCGCGGCCGACGAGCCGGTCGTCGCGGTCCTGGAGGTGCGCGCATGAGCACCCGCACACACCGTCCGCCGGCCCCGCGCACCCGTGCCGGACACGCTCCGGACAGCCCCTCGGCGACACCACCGCGGGAGCGGCAGCCCGGCCGTCGCCCGGTGACGGTCCCGCCGGACTCCCCGCTCCTCACCCTGCCCCCGGCCCGCCAGGAGCAGCTGCGCGCGGCCTGCGCGCGCCTCGCGGCACTGGACGACACGGAGTTCGGCCTGCGGCTGCTCGCCGGCACGCCGGGGCACGAGACGCGGGACGAGGGACTGCTGCGCCGATGGGCCCGGACGGCGACGGACTTCGGCGCCGGGCTGGCCGCCACCGCAGCGGCCGGACCCGGCCCCGGCACACCGGGAGCGCGCGTCGTCGAGACCACCGGCGGAACGGACCGGCTGCTCCTCGCCCGGTACCGCTCGCGGCCCGTGCCCACCGTCGAGCTGTTCACCGACACCCTCGCCCTCGGCGAGCACCTGGTGGACGTCCTCGGCTGGCGGCACCTGTACCCCGCCGGCTCCCTGAGGGCCGCCGCCCTCGCCCACGAGCGGGCCCACTGCCTGCTGCACGAGGACGCCCGCGCCCGCCGGGCACTGCGCGACCGGCTCGGACACACCGCCCTGCGGATCGGCGCGCTGCGCGTCCCGGGACACGTCGCCGGTGCCGGTGAACTCGTGGCGCACGCCTACGCGGGCGCCGTCTGCGGCCTGGGCCGCACCCCGCTCCTCCTCACCGCCGCGCTGACACACGCGGTCCAGGCCCTCCGAGAGGACTGAGACCCCGCCATGGGAATCGTCATTCTGCTGCTCATGCTCGCCGGGGTCGCGCTCATGCTGGCCCGCGTGCTCCCCACCGCCTTCGCCCTGGTGCTCCTCGGCGTCGCCCTGGCGATCGCCGCCGGAGCGCCGCTCACCGGGGAGAACAGCCTCCTCGACACGGTGCTCCAGGAAGGGCCGCCGGCTCTCGCCGCGACCATGCTGGCCGTGCTGATCGGCTCCTGGCTCGGCAAGCTGATGGAAGAGACCGGCATCGCCGGCACCCTGGTCCGCAAGATCGTCGAGTTCGGAGGCGACCGCCCCACCGTCGTCGCCCTCGGCGTCCTCACGGTCTCCGCCCTCATCGGCACCGTCACCGGCTCCGCGCCCGCGGCGATGATGGCGGGCATCATCGGCATCCCCGCGATGATCGCGGTCGGCGTCCCGAAGACCACCGCCGCCGGCACGATCCTCATGGGCATCGCCGCCGGTCTGCCCTTCGAGCTGCCCGTCTGGCAGTTCTTCTCCACGGCGCTGGAACTGCCCCTCGACACGGTGAAGGGCTTCATGCTGAAGCTGTTCCCGTTCGCGGCCTTCTTCGCCGTCCTCTTCGTCCTGGTGGAGTCCCGCCGCAAGGGCGTCGAACACGCCTGGTCGCTGACGCCGGCCACGGAGCGCTCCGGCGACGACAGCCCCCGGAGCCGGCGGCGCGCCCGCGCCCGCCGGATGGGCGACGCCCCCTGGTACGCGCTGCTCGCCCCCGTGGTGCCGCTGGTCCTCGCACTCGGCCTCGAACTGCCCGTCATCCCGTCGATGCTCGGCGGCGTCCTGTGGGCCGCGCTGACCACGACCCGGCCCGGACACCTCAACAAGCGGCTCCTGCGCACCCTCTACTCCGGCTTCGAGGTCGCCGCCCCGCCCATCGCCCTCTTCGTCGCGATCGGCGTCCTGCTCGCCGCGGTGAGACTCCCCGGCGCCGTCGAGGCGCTGAACCCGCTCGTCGAGGCCGTCGCACCGGACAACCCCGTCGTCTTCGTGCTCGTGTTCACCCTGCTGGTGCCGCTGTGCCTGTACCGCGGGCCGCTCAACGTGTACGGCCTCGGCGCGGGAATCGCCGGCGTCCTCATCGCCGCCGGCATCTACCCGGCCGTCGCCGTGCTCGGACTGACCGCGTCCTACAACCAGGTGTTCGGCGTCAGCGACCCGACGAGCACGCAGACCGTGTGGGCGGCGCAGTACTCGGGCGTCAGCCCCCAGCAGGTGATGCTGCGCACCCTGCCGTACGTGTGGTGCGTCGCCCTCGGCGGTCTGATCGTCACCGCCGCCACCCAGCTGTGAGCCGCACGCGATCCGCCCTCCCGTCCGACCGAACCGAAGGAGCCGTGACGACATGACGTTCGACCGCCGTACCTTCCTGCGCACCGCCACCGCCGGCGGCGCCGTGCTCGCCTTCGGGGCGCAGGGCGCGGGCCCGGCCGGCGCCGCCCCCGGCGGCTTCCCCGACTACCGCCATGCCCGCACCCTCCTCACCCCCGCACAGCTCGCCTACAACCCCACCGGAGAGATCATTTTCCCGTGCGTCCGCGGGGTCTACGACAAGCTGAGCGCCCCGCTCGGCCGGTACTACCTGTACTACGCCCCGCACGACGCGCCGGGCGGCATCTGCCTCGCGTACGGCGACTCCCTGGAGGGTCCGTTCACGGAGTACCCGGGCAACCCGATCGTGAGCAACGACTGGTCCCCGCACTACAGGGTCAGCCACGTCTCCTCACCGCACGTGCTGTGGAACGCCGACGTCCGTGAGCTGTGGCTGTACTTCCACGGCGAGAACACCACCACCCGGCTCGCCCGCTCCGAGGACGGCGTGCACTTCGCCTACGACAGGACGGTCCTCAGCACGTCGATGATGCCGGCGGGCACCACCGAGACCTCCTACGCCCGGGTCTTCCGGCACGACCTGCTCGCGCGGGGCGCCCGTTACGTGATGCTGTTCATGTGGAACACCACCGCCGACCACCGGGACATCGGCTGGGGCTGGTCACCCGACGGCCGCACCTGGGAGTTCTCCGACCGGCCCCTGATCGACCACGCCGACGTCGGCGCGGTCAACGTCGGCGGGCCGCACCTGCTCACCCGCGGCGGCAGCGCGTACGTCGTGTACAACACCGACAAGGGCAGCGGCGGCGACATCCTGATCACCGAGGTGGGCAGCGACTTCTCCCGCCGCGACCACCTCGGCGTCTTCTACGCCTCGGGCAGCGCGGCGCCGGAGAACGGGCGCGCGGCGTCACCGTCGTTCGGCACCGACGGCGGCGTGCCGTACATGGTGTACGAGGCGGGGGAGCGGCTGTCGGGCGCCATCGCGCTGGCCCGCGGCACGGTGTCCGCGCGTCCCCGGTAGAGCCGGTCCCCCGCCCCGGCCGGCCCGTCCCCGGCAGGGCTCGGTGTCAGCGCTCGCGGAGGCGCGCCGCCAGGCCGGACAAGGCGTGCGCCGTCTCGGTGAGGCTCGCCACGGCGGTCTCCAGCTCCGAGGCGACGCGGGAAGCGGCGGCGGGGGGACGGGTGGGGGACGCGACGGCGACGGGGGTGCCGCGATAGCCGACGGGACCTTCGTCGTGGCGCTGGTAGTAGCCGGTGAAGCCCTGTCCGGCGGGGCCCTCGAGGAAGCGGACCTGGGCGAGCTGGATCTCGCGCGCGCCGGCGTTGCGGGTGATCTCCAGACGGTGGTGACGGTGGGCCTTGGGCGTGCCGCGCAGGGAGAACTCCCGTGTCAGGTGACGCCGGTCGAACACCTCACCCGTGCGTGAGTCCAGCGGTGTCCAGGTGCGGCCGTCATGGGATCCGTGGAGGGTCCAGTCCTGGGGATCGCGGTCGGGGTGGTCGTTCGCCGACACGAGGACGTACGAGGTGACGGCGGCGGGGCGGGCCAGTGTGAAGTCGAGCAGCGCGGTGTCGTCGCCCACCAGCCACTTGCTGCGGGAGCCGTCGAGGAGGTTGCGGGCGACCTCGCCCGCCGCGTAGTGCTCGCCGCTCGCCCCGACCTCGGTCACCTCGGCCTCGGTCTCGAGCGTGTGCAGGACGGCCACACCGGAGTTGCCCCGTTGGTCCCGCCAGGTCACCCGCTCCAGCGCGGACCCGCCGTCGTCCACCAGCAGCCGCAACTCGTGGGCGCGGTGCCAGCCGCCGCCCCACCCCTCCTCGGTGTGGAAGCGGTACAGGGATTCCGCCGGTACCTGCCCGACGCCCTCCGGGTATGCCCAGCGGCCGGTGACGCGGCCCCGGTACTCGTGGACCGTACCGTTCGCGTCACGGCGGCAGCCGTGGAAGTCGGACATGTTCGACTGGAAGCTGATGGCGGTCTCGGCGCCGTCGGCGCCGCGCCATCCGAGCTGTGCGGGCAGCGAGTGCTCGCCCCGGTCGATGTGGAACAGCAGCCGCGGAGCCGGCTGCCAGTGGGCGGAGGAGGAGTGGGCGGGCCGGAGTTCCGTACGGTAGGCGAACACCGAGTCACGGGCGGCCGCCGCGGTCCGGGCACGCTCCGAACGGCCGCGCTCCCAGACGGGGTCCAGGGTGACCCGGTAGAGCCAGAGCATGGTGCTCGCCTCGGCCGAGGAGCGTATCTCCAGGGTGTTGACGCCCGGCTTCAGCAGATGCCCGGGAACGGCGAGCACGTTGTCCTGCGGAAGGTCCCCGCCCCCGGGCACGGTCAGATCCTCGACCACCGGCTCACCCTGCAGGAGCACGTCCATCGGGGCGTACCCCAGCGATCTCCCGGCCTTGGAGACGAGCGCGGTGACGGTGAGGGTCACCTGCGGAACGTCCTCCGGGTCGGCCACCTCGAACTCCAGCGTCACGCTCCCGCCCGCACTCAGCGCCAGGTGCGACCCGGCGAATCGGGCCCTGTGCAGCCTGACGTCGGCATTGCCCACTCGGGCTGGTTCGACGGAGAAGTCCGCGTACGTTGCCTCAAACCCCATGGTGCCCTCAGCTCCTGATGCCCGGTCGACGGAGCAGCCGTCCACGCGACGACTGTGATCGGAAACCCTAGTGCGCCGGACTGACGACGCGTCGGGAGTGCCGGGGCGGCCGGGCGCACCGGGCCGCGTCCACAGCCGTGCGGTCCGGGGCCGGCGCCTCGGTCCGGCCGCAGGCGCTCTGCTGCGGCCGGTCAGTCGCCGAGCGCCTCGGCCATCACGTCGAGGTCGGCGAGCAGGGCCGCCAGGCGGTCCGGGGCCACGTTGCTGATCATGCGCTGCTCAATGGCGTAGACGGCGCCACGGGCGGCGCGCAGGCGTTCCTGGCCGGCCGGGGTGAGGTGCACGGGCAGGGCGCGGCCGTGCTGCGCGGAAGCCGGGCGGGTGATCAGACCGCCGTCCCTCAGACCGCGCAGGACGACGTTGGCGGACTGCCGGGTGACGAACGTGCCACGGGCCAGGTCGGCGTTGGACAGACCGGGCTGTTCGTCGAGGAGTTCCAGGCAGGAGTACTGCGGGACGGTCAGGCCGTGTTCGCGCAGTGCCTTGTCCATGGCGGAGCGCAGCGCGGCCGAGGTGCGCTTGAGGCGGTATCCGACGTGCTCGGTGACGTCCTATGCGCGCGCCCGGCATCTCGTCCCACACCTCGACCAGTTACATGGTCCTCGGGCACGAAGCTGTGCAGCAGTTCGTTCAGCGCCGTGGCACTGGCCGCGTCGGTGCCGAAGGGCTTCTCGAGCACCAGGCGCGTCCCTTCGGGCACTCCGATCCGGGCCAGCGTCCGGCATGCTTCGACGGTGACCGCCGGTGGCAGCGCGAAGTACAGCGTGAGACGGCCGCCGCAGGAGGCCAGCAGACCGCGCAGGTCGTCCGCGCCGGCGGCGTCCGCGGCCACGTAGCGCGTGTCGCGGACGACGGCGTCGACGGCCGCACCGCTCGCGTCGCCCTCGGAGAACGCCCGCGCGACGAGCGCCCGCCATTCCTCGTCGCTGCCCTCGCCCCGGTCGCTGCCGACCAGATGGGGACCGGTCAGCCCGGATGCCGCGACGAGGCTGCCCAGGCCGGGCAGGAGCAGCCTCTTCGTGAGGTCGCCGCGGGCGCCGAGAACGAGCAGCGTCTGGGGCCGCTCGCCGTGCGGGCCCGCCGGGGCGTCGGCGGCGCTCATCCGGCGAACTCCCTCACCGGCATCCCCAGCGACCCGGGCGTGCAGGCGGACAGCGCGCCCGCCGCCGGCTCGGCGCTGGGATCGAGGTGCTCGCGCGAGGTGGTGACGGACAGCCGGTCGAGCCGGGGCCCGCCGAAGGCGCACGCGGTGACCTCGGTGACCGGGAGCTCCGCGACTCCGTCGAGGGCGCCGTCCGGCGCGTACCGGTGCACGGCGCCGCCGCCGTACAGGACGCCCCGGGCGCCGCCCTCCGCGTCGACCGTCGGCCCGTCGTCCGGGCTGCCGCCGCCCTCCGGCACGGTGGTGACCGGGCGCCGTCCGCCCAGCCCGTGCTCGCGGTCGTAGTCGAAGACGCCGACGCGGCCCGTCGCTGTGCCGGCGTAGTGCGCGCGGTCCCCGTCAGGGCTCCGTTCGGGACCGCTGGAGACCGTCACGGCGTCGAGGGCGGTCGTCGTCGCGCCGCCCGGGTCCCGGTCGGCGGCCGCCGGGCCGCCCTGGACCCCCGCGTGCCCCCTGCCGAGAGGCCACCCGGCAGGCTCCGCCGCTCGGCCGGACGACTCGTCGACCGGGCGGGGCGATTCCGGGGCGGGAAACGCCGGTCGCCCTCCCGCCGCGTGACTTCGCGAGAGCGATCGTGAGGGAGGCCTGCAGCTCGCGCGGGCAGGCCGTGCCCCGCCGTTCCTGGGCATGGAGACTCCGTCCCGGATCGCGGTCAGAGAGGCGCACGAAGGCGGCACGGGCGGCGGTCGGCGGACGACTCGAAACCGCCTCTCTCAGATGATTGTCCGTGTCCCGGCGCCCCGCATCTTCGTCGCGCAGCGCCGGAAAGCGGTCCGGCTCGAACGCGAATTCAGTTCCTGCCCTCCGGCACGGCCGGGCCGACGCCGTCGAGGACGGCCCTTCTCCCCGTACGCCGTGCGCAGCCCGTTCGCCGCGACGGACGAGCCGGTCAAGGGGGTGCTGCGTGGCCCGGGTGCGGGTCACAGGCTGTGGGCGGTGATGTCGCCGTGGGCGGTGGTGGCGTGGATGGTCAGGCCGGCCGTGGCGCCCTCGGTGTTCTGGAGGGTGTTGCGGATGCGGCCGTAGGAGGTGCCGGCGTCGAGGGTGGCGGAGGTGCCACGGGCGGCTCCCACCGAGATCCGGCCCTGCTGGGTGCGCAGCGTGACCGTGCCGCGGACGGCCTCGTCGATGCGGATGTCGCCCTGGTGGGTGCTGATCTGCGCGGGGCCGGTGAGCCGGCCGACGGTGACGTTCCCGGCCAGGACGGTCAGGCGGGCGCCGGCGGTCTCGTCGAGCTTGACCCGGCCGCGGGAGCCGTCGACGGCGACCTCGCCGAGCCGTCCGACACCCCGGAAATCGGCGCCGGCCGCCCTGACCTCGATGCGGGAGCCGGCGGGCAGGCGCACGGTCACCTCGACGGAGCCGGACGGGCCCAGGATCCGGCTCTTCGTCGCCGCCGTGGCCGTGATCCGCAGGATGCCGTCGGCGTATTCGACCGTGGCCTGCTCGGCGAGCTTCACGTCCCGGCTCCTGGAGGGGTCGGCGGGCCGGATCTCGACCAGGGTGTCGGCCCGGTCGGCGGCGATGACCTGAACCCGCCCGTCCTGGACGTCCAGGACGGCGGAGATAGGGGCGGGGGTGTCGAACTTCTGCATCGTGCTCTCCTGTGACTCGTTTTTTCTGACATTGGAAAAGCTACGTTGCGTTCATGGATTGAGCAACATTCTTGTTGCTCTAAAATTAAATATCTGCAGGTGAAGTGGGTGAAATCATTGCAATGATATGGAGGGTAAAGCAATGCCAGGTGTCGTAATCGTTGCAATGGCATGAGGTCGGACGCTACGCTCGAGGCACCGGGGGCCGTCACAGAGCACGAAGGAGACCGTGATGCCGGGAGGCAGGCTCACACAGCAGGAACGTCAGCAGATCGCGTTGGGACTGGCCGAAGGCCTCGCCTACGCGGAGATCGCCAGGCGCCTGGGGCGTCCGACCTCGACGATCACGCGTGAGGTGATGCGCAACGGCGGTCCCACCGCCTATCGCGCCGACCTGGCCCAGCGCGCCACCGAACGTCGCGCCCACCGCCGCCGACAGGCCGCGTCCCGGGGGAGCGGAGCGCCCGAGCAGGCCTACGGGCGCGACGCCGAGGCGGTGCGCGAGTACGAGGAGACGTTCACCACCGTCATGATGGCTTCGGGCATGTCCACGATGACGGCTCGGGTGATGGCCTGCCTCACCCTCTCCGACGCGGGCAGCCTCACCGCTGCCGAACTCGTCCAGCGCCTCCAGGTCAGCCCGGCGTCCGTCTCCAAGGCGATCGCCTTCCTCGAGAGCCAGGATCTTGTCCGCCGGGAGCAGGGTGACGGCCGCCGCGAGCGCTATGTCGTGGACGACGACGTCTGGTACCAGTCGATGATGGCCAGCGCCCGCTCCATCGCCCAGATCGTCGAGACCGCACGGCAGGGCGTCCACGTCCTCGTCCCGGGCACCCCGGCCGCCACCCGCCTGGAGAACATCGCCCGCTTCCTCGACTTCGTCTCCGAGAGCACCGCGCGCGCCGCGGAACAGGCCCGCGAGATCCTTCGCGCGAAACCCGAGACGCCCCCGGGCGGCACCACGGAGGCGGAGCACGAGTAGACCGGCAGTGGGCCGAGCGTGCGCGGGCGACCGGATCCGCGGCGGCCGCGTACGCGGTGACCTGCGGGGCGATACTGGCCCCCGGCCGACGTCCGGGCGGGCGTGCGCGGTGCACGGGTCGAGCCGGCCGAGGTGGAGGGGGCGCTGTCCGAGCACACCGGTCTCGCGCAGGCCGTCGTGGTCGCCGGGGAGGGCAGTTCCGGGCAGCAGCGCCCGGTGGCCCAATGCCGTCCCGGCGGACGGCCGGACGGTCCCGCCCGACGAGCTGCGCCGGTCCGCCGCGGGACGCCCGCCGGAGGCCGTGGTGCCGTCGGTGTTCCGTACCAGGGCGTCAACCTGACGGAACGGCCCCCGACCGGGCCGCGGCACCCCCGGCTCCGGGGCAAGGCCGCCTCGCGATCACGGCGACGGCGGGACAGGCGTCTGCCTGCGGTGCCGTGCGCGTCGCATGTCCACTCGTGCGCCGCGCATCGGTGTCCCTTCTTCGGCCAGCAGCCGAGGGGCCTGACCCTGGTGGCACGTCGCGGGCGTGCCGTCTGCGTGGACTACGCGCCACCAGGGCACGCCCTCGTCGAGGAGGCCCATCGCGCGCCCCACCTGCCGGGGACCCGTTCCGATCCATTCCGCGACGTCTCCGTAGGAAGCGACGCTGCCCGCCGGGATGGCCGCGACTGCCTCGCGGACCTCTGCGACGATGTCCATGCTCATCTCACTCACCGCAGGGCGCAGGGTAGGTGATGCGCCCGTTGTGGACGCACGCGCACTCGTTCAAGGACGCCGGTTTCGTCACGGTGGCGGACATGATGTGCGTGACCTCCACACCTGCGACGAGCAGCGCGTCAGTGATGAGTCTGCGGTGGCAGCGCCACGGCACGGCCTCACTGCACATGATCACCGGCCGGCCGTGCGCGGCGAGGTCGAGCAGTTCATCCAGCCCTCTCATGAACTCGCTGCTCATCATGTGATCGGCGTAGTCCCGGAATGCCTTCACCCGCCACGCAGTGTTGACGCTCTCGACGCCCTTGGGGGTGTGCCGCCTGCCGCCCAGCTCCCGGATCCACCGGTATCGGACAGCTGGGGGGAGACCGTCGATGATCGCGTCCTGATTCCACTGCGGAAACTTGCGCGATGCCGGGTAGGAACGGACATCCACCAGGTGGGTGATCTCATTTTTCCGCAGCATTGACAGCACGTCATCGAAGGTGCGGGTCGAATGCCCGATGGTGTATACGCGGTTCGCCATCACATCTCCGTGTCACGCTGTCAGGGCTCGCATCGCTCTCCGGCCTGCGAGGAGCTGCCCAGGCGGGCAGGCGCGAAGGCCGGCGGCATCAGCTCTCCTCCAGTGTGCTTCCCTCGTGCGGGGCAAGGTGATCGGTCCCTCCGCTCCCGATCTCGTACGGCGGGGTCGCTTTCCGTGACGCGACGGCGGGGAGTCCCCGCCCGTAAGGCCGGGGTACCGGTCATGCGGCGTGGCGGCGGTGAGGGGCGTCGCGGACGTCGGCGGCCGTGAGCGCCCGCAGTGCCTCGTCGCGACCGACCCGGCCAGGGATGACGGCCCACGACTTCGGCGAGCACCTGCGTGACCGGGATCGAGTTGCCGGAACCGGAGACCCCGGTCACCGCGGTCAGCACCCGGAGCGGCACGTCGACGGACACCTCGCGCAGGTTGTGGCGGGAGACGCCGGTCAGGCGCAGCCGGCCCTGCGGGAACCGGGGCCGATGTCGACCGCCCCGTCGGCCCGGCGCACGCCGTCGAGAGCGTGCTCGACGGCGAAGAGCGAGTTGTCCGACGCCCTGAGCTGGTCGAGCACGTCCGGCAGTGGCCCCGTGTCCGCCGGGTGCGGGCCGGCGGAGGGCTCGTCGAGTGCATGGACCATGCCGAACAGCCCTGCGCGCGCAGCTGGTGGCGATCCGCAGGCGCTGGGCCTCACCCGGCGACAAGGCCGTCGAGCGTCGTCCGAGCCGAGGTGGTCCGGGCCGAGGTCGAGCAGCACGTCGACCCGTGCGACCAGGTCGGCGCAGATGCGCACCGCGGCCCTGGTCGGCTCCCCGGACCGGGCGGTGGGCGTGGTGGCAGCCGCCTCGGGCAGGTCCGCCACGGGCCGCAGCAGCTTCACGACCTCGGCGAGCGGCATGGCGTCGGCCCTCGGCGATCGAGCGACCTGCGAAGGTGCCGTGAGCGCCTCCGGCCGGATGCGGCCGCCGTGGCACTCGGGGCAGGGGACGCCCCGGACGAAGCGCATCGCCCGATCACGCGTCCGCCGACTCCTCGAGCCGGCGAGCACGGACATGCTGTGCAGGCCGGCGCCCTGCCGGGTTCCCGGCCACGCCGCGACCGCGCCGTCGCGGACGCTCAGCGCGCCGGGCCCGGCAACCAGTACTGCAACGGTGCTTGCCGTGAGGGGAGGCCGGCTCTGTCGTTGTCCTGGGCATGGGTGGGGACGTTGCCGAGGCTCGGACATGGGCCGGTGAACTGGATGCTCTGCATGGCCGTTTCGCTCCTCGTTTCGGCCGGTCGGAGCCGCGGGAGTCGGCTCTGGCCCACATGCGCGGACTGACAGCCCCGCTGGAGCGGAAGAACGGCTGGACGCTGGCGGGGGGAGGCCGGCCATGCAGGCCCGGACCGGCTGCACCGGCTGCACCGGCTGCTGAATCGGATCGGGTGGGACGCCGACCTGGTCCTCGACGATGTCCGGAGCCACGTGGTCGGGCATCTCGGGGACCAGGAAGCGGTTCTGATCGTGGACGACACCGGTTTCATGGAGAAGGGCGACCGGTCGGCCGGCGTCCGGAGTCAGTACTCCGGCACCACCGGACGCACGGAGAACTGCCAGGTCGGCGTCTTCCTCGCCTACGCCACCAGTCGCGGGCGGACGCTGATCGACCGGCGCCTGCATCTGCCCGCCTCCTGGACGGACGACCGGGAACGATGCCGCCGCGCGGGCGTCGAGGACGCGATCGGCTTCGCCACCAAGGTCACCATGGCCCGGGAGATGGTCCGCCGGGCGGTCACCGACGAGATTCCGTTCCGGTGGGTGACGGCGGACGCGGACTACGGCTACGGCAAAGGCTGACGGACCGAACTCGAACAGGCCGACGTCTTTCACGTCATGGCCGCCACCCGCCACGTCACCCTCGCCATGGCCGCCCACGCCGTCCTGACCGTCCCGAGGGCCCGCGCACTCGACACCGGGAAAGCGGAAACGGATCCTTTCAGCTCATAGCCCTGAGCCTCGCCGAGGTACGCCGCCTCATCCACCGGCTCGCCCAGCGCCACTTCACCCCCGTCGAACAGATCCTGCACTGGTCGGCCTGGCGCCGACGACGCCAACACCAGGCCCGCACCTGCCACTGCAAACAACGAGGCCACAGCCCATGAGCGCTGAGGCCTGTCTGACAATTCCCGTCGTGTCAGCGAGTGTCCGCCGAGCTGGCAGTCCGGAGGTGCGCCGACCGTCTGGCGGGTAGCGCCGGGCAGGACCTACGAACGGCGGGCCAGCAGGTGGGCGTCGAGGAAGCCCCGTTCGGAGGCCGGATCGTGAAGCAGCCGGGCGAAGGGAACGAGCCCGGCATCGGCCAGCAGTTCGGCGAGGCGATCCGTCGGCCAGCTGTAGGCAGGTGCCACCTTGTGGTCGAACCGGATCGGCTCCGGTCCGTCGGTCCCGAAGAAGGAGACCAGGAGCAGGCCACCCGGCGCCAGGACGCGTACCTGCTCGGCGAGCAGCTCCGGCAGTTCCCCCGGAGGGGTATGGATCGTCGAGTAGTGGGCCAGTACGCCACCGAGCGCGCCGTCCTCGATCGGCAGGGACTCCATCCGCGCCTCCTGGAAGCGCAGCGCCGGATGGGCCCGCCGGGCGTGGTCGACCATGCCGGGGGAGAGGTCGAGTCCAAAGGCGTCCAGGCCCAGTTCGTGCAGCATGGCCGTCAGATGTCCGGGCCCGCACCCGACGTCCGCTGCCCGCAGGTTGCCCGTCGCGCGCACCAGTTCGGCGAAGGTGCCGATCATGGCCCGGGCGAACGGCTGAGTCTCCAGCCGGCCTGCGAACAGCGATGCGTACAGCTCGACGACTCCGTCGTAGGCCGCCCTGGTCTCGTCCTGATGATTCGCCACGGGCAGGACTCTATAGCCGGTCTGATAATTGATCTTGTGGCAGGTCGAGGTGAGTTGACGGATGCGGCATGGGGGCGAATGGAGCCCCTGTTGCCGCAGGTGGACGGACGCGGCCGTCCGTGGCGTGATCACCGGCAGGTGGTCAACGGGGTGCTGTGGAGGCTGCGGACCGGGGCTCCTTGGCGCGACCTGCCCGAGCGGTACGGGCCGTGGCAGACCGTCTACGAGCGGTTCGCCCGCTGGGAGGCTGATGGCACCTGGGCGAAGCTGCTGGAGCACGTCCAGGTCCGTGACGACGCGGTGGGCCGGGTGGAGTGGACCGTCGCTGTCGACTCCACGGTAAACCGGGCCCACCAGCACGCCGCGGGCGCCCGTAAAAGGGGGACACGGACGGGGACGAACTGGAAGATCCGGGCCGCTCGCAGACGCGCCAGGCCCTCGGCCGGTTTTGGGGCGGGCTGACCACCAAGGTCCACCTCGCCGTCGACGGCCGGGGTCTGCCGCTGTCGATCGTGCTCACACCCGGAAACGTCAACGACGCCACTGCGTTCGCCGAGGTCCTCGACAAGATCCGCACCCCGCGCGCTGGCACGGGCCGCCCGCGCACGACACCGGACCGCGTGCTGGGTGACAAGGCCTACTCCAGCAGGGCCATCCGCCATCTGCTGCGGCGTCGGGGTATCGCCGCCACGATCCCCGAGCGCCGCGACCAGGTGGCCAACCGCCGACGCCGGGGGCGCCTCGGTGGCCGGCCACCCGCCTTCGACAAGGAGATCTACCGCGACCGCAACGTGGTCGAACGATGCTTCGCCCGCCTCAAGCAGTTCCGTGCGATCGCAACCAGGTTCGACAAGCTCGCAGACCGCTACCGCGCGGGGGTTGTCCTGGCCTCCCTGATCCTCTGGCTCCGTGAAGCGGCCAGGTGATCATTTGTCAGACAGGCTCTAATCTGCCCGGCCGGTGACGGCGACAGACGCCCCAAGGCCGATCATGGCCAGCCCTCCCGTGCCACCGATCAGTGACATGCGGCGGGGAGAACGACCCAGCCAGGCACGCGCAGTGGAGGCGGTCAGCCCCCAGATGCCGTCGGAGACCAGTTGCAGCAGGGCTCCGGCCAGGCCCAGGAGGAGCATCTGAATGCTGGCGTGGCCGGCTTCCGGGTCGACGAACTGAGGCAGGACGGCGGTGAGGAAGACGATGCTTTTCGGGTTGGTCACCCCGACGACGAAGCCCGCCCGGACCGAGCCGCCGCCACCGCCGGGCGCGGCACCCGAGGCGGTCCTCGTGACCGCCCGGTCCCTCCAGCTCGCCCGCAGCGCCTTCGCACCGAGAAAGACGAGGTAGGCGGCTCCGGCCAGCTTGATCACGTTGAAGAGCAGGACCGAACGCTCGACCACGCTCCCGACGCCCATGGCGACCGCGATGACAAGCACGTAGCCGCCGAGCGCGTTGCCGAGGACAGAAGACAACGCCGTTCTGCGCCCGTGGGCGAGAGCTCGTCCGATGACGAAGAGCACGCTCGGTCCTGGCACGGCTGACAGAAGCAACGACATGGCGCAGAAAGCGAGCAACTGGTGGGAGTTGACCATGGACGGAATTCTCGCCCCCGTGGGCGGGTGTCACCAGACCGACTTTGGACCTAGTACTGCAACGGCGAGCACCTTTGCAGTACTAGCCGTATGGGTCGTCTTCGGGTGCCGGCACTCTTGCGGTTGCTGTCCTCCGCTGGGCGTGCCGGTGGGGCGCGGTGGCCGTCGGTGCGCCGGTGCGGGGGACAGCCCCGGGCGTCTCATTTCAGGATGCCGGCGGTGCGGGCGGTGGTCAGCCAGTCGGGGAATTCCTGCAGCAATTGGTCGAAGAGGCGGTGGTCGGGGACGGCTTGCGGGGCGCGGCCGGCGTGGAAGAAGCCTGCGTTGTCGACGATGCGGTGGGCCGGGACGGCGAGGGTGTCCAGCTTGCGCGGGCATGTGAACTCATTGTCATCGGGGTCGCCGAAGCCGATGAACTGCCAGAACAAGGGAACACGGGCGGCCTTGCACAGGTAGCGTTCGGCAGCTCACCTGCTGGTGCCTTGGGTTCCTCCTCCAGCGTCTCGACGACGACGCGCTCGATGTCCGCGTCGGTGACGGTTGCGGCGGCGCCTGTCCGAGGCTCTCGCCCACCCGGTCCCGCACGGGAGCCGGGTCTGACGGATCCGCTCTCAGGGGCGGGCACGGTAGCGGCTCAGATCATCTGGCGCAGCCACCGGAAGAGCAGGCCGGCGATGCCGGCGCCGCAGCCGTAGGCGGCGCCGCGCAGGGCGCTGGAGATGAGGGCGCCGCGACGGCGGCGGATCCATGCCGATGCCCGGCCGAAGCGGCCGGGAGCCTGCGCGGCGGGGGCGGTGCGGTTGGTCTCGTTCATGGCGGTGCTCCCTCGTGGGTACTGCTCCTGAAACCTGGTGGGGCGGGCGGCCCGGAAGCCTTCGTCCCTGCCGGGCTTCTTCGTCGGTGCTGGGTCAGCGCGGTGTGATGAGTTCCTGGATGCGGTCGCGCAGCCGGCTGTCGGGCCGGCAGACCAGTCCGTCCTCGTCGTGGCGGTCGGCGAGCGCTTCGTAACGCTTCTGCAGGCGGCGGGTGGGGATCGGCGCCGGTTCGCGGTGGCGGGCGCAGTAGGCGGTGAAGGCGTTCACGGCGCCGACCAGGTCGTGGGTGTAGTCGTTGGGCGGGCCGTCGAACCACTGCTGTGCGGTGCGGTCGCGCATGGCGCTCATCTGCCGTTTCCACAGGGCTGCTTCGCGGATCTCGCCCTGGCTGAGGTGGTGCAGGTGCAGGCAGTAGGCGGCGCCGGTGTGCTCGGCGCCGGCGGCGATCTGCCACCAGAACACGGCGCTCTCGGGGTGGTCGGCGAGGTGGAGGATGCAGGCGAAGACGTGGATGCCGTGGACGTCGACGGGCGTCCACTCGGTGAAGTCGTCCCAGTTGGGCCTGCCGGTGCCGTCGTCGCCGATGACCGCGGCGAGTTCTTCGACGTGGTCGGCGGCACCGGCCTCGGTGACGGTCCACCGGGAGATCAGATCCAGCTGGCGGCGGGCGCCGGCGCCGGTGGGCCGGGCCGGCGCGGTCGGGGCGTACCCGGCGTCCGCGGCCAGCCGGCGCAGCCCTTCGGCGACGTTGAACGGCCGGCGCGGCTCGCGCACGACGGGATCCGCCTCGCGCAGACGCTCCGCCCATGTCGTCTCGGCCTCGGCGGGGCGCTTGTTCCTCACAGATGTCACTGGTCTGCCTCCTCCTTCTTCTGCGGGCTCGTGCCACGGTGACGGTGGTAGACCGGGGCGAGGCGCTCGCGGGCCTTGCGGCAGTGGTGGTCCACGGTGCTCGCGGTGATACCGAGGTACCAGCCGGTCTTGCGGCTGCTGTACTGCAGGACGTACCGCAGGATGACCACGTCCAACTGGCGCTGCGGCAGCTTCAGCAGCGCCGGGTACAGGCCGATCGTGCTCGGCATCGCCGTGATCCCGTCGCGTGCCGCGCACAGCGCCTCGTCCCCGACGACGCGCCGCAGGATGCTCCAGGTCTGCTGCGGCAGGTTGGCCTCGGCGAGCAGCGCGTCCCAGTTCCGCAGCACTTCCAGGAAGGCGCGGTGCACCGCGCGCTCGGCGGCATCGTTGGTGCCGAGCCGGTACAGCGCGTAGGAGTGCCACGCCTCCTGGTTCATCACGTAGTGCGCCTCGAAGTCCAGCGGCAGGGGGAGCGGCTCCTGTGTGGCGGAACCGTGGCCGTCGTCGGCACGGAAGACGTCTTCGTGCATGGATCCTCTTCGTTGAGGTGTCTGGTGCCCGGCGTGCGCCGGTGACGGCCACTCAACCGGCTCAGCGCCCCGAACACGCATGCAGACGACCTCTCATATGACCGTCCGATATTCAACGGTCGCCCACGGTGATCATGTTGCGGGAAGGGCACCTCGCCTGAGCTGCGGCATCGGCCCTTCCCGAGGTGCCGTGGTTCGCCCTGTGCAGCCACTCGACGTGACGGGAGTCACAAGTGGGAGTCTCCGGTTATCAGCCAAACCGGCCTGAAACCACCAGGAGTCGGGCTCATGTCGCCGCGCCTCTGAGGCGAACGACGACCGGTGAGAACACCCCCGCCCGGGAGCAAGCCCCCCTCGGGGCGAGCGCCCGGCCCGCACCCGGGCCCGGGAGGTCCGCTCGGGTGACGACCCGGCCCGCGCGGAACTCCCCACCGGAGCCCGGAGTCGTGGCGTGCGCGGACCCGATCAACGAGGTGCACGGGAGCGAGCCGGTCCTCCTCGTCGACGTCGCGGCACGCGACACGGGATGCGGACGAGCTCGCCGTTCACAGCCGTCCCGGCACGGACCGGAACCCGACGCGTGTGATGTAAGCGGCCCCTGGCCGCCGTACGACCCGAGGGCGGGCACCTGTCCGTCGCTGCGCCGGCGCCGGTCGCTGGTGAGCGCGACGATCCGGTGGACGGGCACGGCGACGGCCGAGCATCCGGCAGGACAGTCCGTGCGGCACGCACAGCACATCGGACCGACCGCGTCCCCCCGCCTCGACCCGGACCGCTTCCCTGTGCCCGACACGGGCCCGCGGGCGGAAGCGAAAGAGGCCGGGCCGCTCAGGCGTGTCTCGCCGTCTTCCAGGGCGACCCGGGCGGCAGGCCGATCCCGCCAGCCGCTGACCGCGTCGAGGGTGAGACCACCGGAGCCGGTGGCGGTCCACGGGCCTGGTCCGCGGCCCGGAACCGCGGTTCCCGATCAGATCACTCCGCTACGGTCAGGCACTCGGCGAGCAGGCCGACGACGTCGTGCCAGGCTCGCTGCGCGTGCCGTGGGTGGTAGCCAACACCGGGGACCACGGGGTGGTCGACCGGCGGGTGGTGGAAGGCGTGCAAGGCGCCGCCGTAGACCACGAGGCGCCAGTCGACGCCCGCGGCCTGCATCTCGGCGGTGAACGCGCCTCGTTGCGCGGGTGGCATGATCGGGTCTTCCGACCCGACCCCGGCCCACACCGGGCAGCGAATGCGCGCCGCTTCGCCCGGTCGGCCCGTGGTCAGCGCGTTGACTGTCCCGATCGCACGCAGGTCGACGCCGTCGCGCCCGAGTTCCAGCCCGACGGCGCCCCCGGTGCCGTAGCCGACGGCGGCGATCCGGTCGGGGTCGGTCCGTGGCTCGGCACGCAACACGTCGAGCGCCGCACGACCGATGCCCCGCATCCGGTCGGGATCGGCGAGCAGCGGCATGCAACGGGCCAGCATCTCCTCGGGGTCACCCAGATAGCGCCCGCCGTGAAGGTCGAAGGCCAGCGTTACGTATCCCAGCTCGGCGAGAGCATCGGCCCGGCGGCGCTCGACGTCGCTGAGCCCCATGCCCTCCGGCCCGAGCAGCACCGCGGGCCGGCGATCGACTCCGGCCGGGAGCGCGAGGTACCCGATCATCGTCAGACCGTCGGCCGGGTACTCGACCGTGCGCGTGGCGATCGTCGTCATGCGACTGGACTGTAGTGATCGTCGAGTCCGGTCGGACCGTTGTTCTGCCGCCGGCAGAACAACGCGGGTGTTCTTCCGAGATGCGGCGATGACTCATGATCCGCTGGTCACCGGGCGGGCGCAGGCAGGGGTCGCCGTCGACGACGGTCGAGTGCGCGCCCGGGGCGGGGCTGCCGCGCAGGCTGTGCCGGCCGCCCCGGCGGGACCGTGTTTTTCCGCTTGTGGAAGGTGTCCGCGCGGTCCCGGACGGACGCGGGCAGCGCGGGGTGCGGAGTGGTCGTGGTGATCATGCGGCGCGACGGACCCGCCACGAGACGCTCGGACGGGCACGTCAACGGGACGGGCGGAAGGCGTGTGCGACCGTCACGTTCTCCGACCGCCCGGCCGGTGGCCCGCCGGACGTCAGTGGCCTGCTGGGCTGCGCATCCTGTTGTCCGGTCGGTCGTCGGGCTGAACATGAGGATCACGACCACGGCCGCGCTCGCCGGTGCACCCCTCCCCGCAACCGCTGCTGCGGCGTCGGCCGTCCTTTCTGACGGCGGCGCTCTCGTGAGTACCGGGCAGGACGTGTCCGGCTTCACTGGAGGTCGTCTCGACGGCGGCGCCGCCTGGGGCGGTGATGGTGAAGAAGCCGCCGCTGCGATGGGGGCGCTCGATGGGGGCGTTCAAGAGCCTGGTGCAGGATCCGGCGGGCAGGGACAGGCCCTGGCACGCGGTCTCATCGTCGTTCCGATCCGGGTCCCGAGGGTTCGCTGCGCCGTGAAGGGCACCTGTGCAGGAGGACGGGCCCCGGCCTCTCGCGGACAGATGGGAGCGGCCGGGACGCGGAGGCCCGGAGCGCAGTGGGGAGGCGCTCTCCGGCCCTGCGGCGCTTCACTGACGCAACCCCGCCTTCTTGGTGTCCGGCCGCGGAGTGAGCGGGATGAGGAGAGGGACGGCCGGCCGGTCGGCCGAGGGGGGACCGCTGGGCGATTCCCGTCGGCAGGCCGGGCTCGGTCGTGGGCAATGGTGGGCTCTGCGCGGGTGGCCGGCGGTCTGCGCGCCCGGTCGGGCCGGCCCCCGGATGCAGTAACGGGCGTCAGAGGACCGCGAGACGGAACGCCGCGTCGGATGCCGAGGCGTCCGCCACGGTGAGAACTCCTGCGACGTCGTTCTGCTCCACCACGGATTTCACTGCTGCTCGTCGTCGGGCTTCGGTCTTTGCGGCTCGTAGGCGCAGGCGAGGGCGGTGTCCAGAAGATGGCGGAGCTGGGCCGGTGTCGAGGCGACGGCGGTGGCGACGAGGGCCTGGGGAGCGGCGAGGGGGGTCAGTACGGCGTGGCCCTCGGCCGGGTCGTCGCCGATGACGTGCGGGGCGCGGGGAGTGCGCAGCTCTGGGTCGACGAGGAGGAGTTGTCCGGTGGCGCGGTGGGGTCCCAGGACCGCGGGGCCGTCCCATGCCGGTGCCGGGCAGCCGTAGGCGGTGTCCTGGTCGAGGAGCGGCCGCCCGCCGCGGCGGACGGTGAGGCGGGTGGTGAGGTGGCCCGGCTCCTCGCCGGAGCGGCCCAGGAGCTGTTCCTCTCGCATGAGCAGACGGGAGGTGGCAGCGAGGTCGATGGTGAACGTCTGGTGCAGGATGCTGCCCTGGGTGCTGATCAAGGGTTCCGGCAGCCAGTGCAGACTCGCGTGGTCGCCCGCCTGGAGTCTCACGTCGTAGGTGGCCGGTGCGGTGGTGGGGCCGCGCAGAGCGATGGTGGCGGCTGCGCCGGTCACTTCCAGCCGGGCGCGTGTTCCGGCGGTGATGTCGAGGGCGAGCCGGTCTCCGCCGAGCGGTGCGCTCATCGCGCCGATCACGCGGACGCGTGCCTGTTCTCCGCGGGCTCGTAACCGGCGGAGGTGGAAAGGACCGTCGCTGTGCAGGAGGGGCACCGTGGTGGTGCGGCCGTTGTGGGCGGCCTGGATCCGGGCGGCGGCGACGACGCCCGACGGGTGCGCCGGGGCGGACGCGGTGGAGCGCGGGCCGTGCGGTGGACCGTTGGTCCGCCACGGCTCGTCGGCCGGTGGGAGCGCGGTCGGCGCCTGGGGCGCGGCGGCGTTCACCGGGCGGATCCGGTGGTGTGCCAGGCGGCGAGGCAGCCGGTGACCCAGTCGGCGACCGGCTGGACGCCGCCGGCGCCGGTGAGGCTGGTGAAGGCGTACGGCAGGTCCCCTCGCTGCTTGCGGGTGTCGGCCCTCATGGTGTCCAGGTCGACGCCGACGTAGGGGGCCAGATCGGTCTTGTTGACGACGAGGAGGTCGGCGGTGGTGATGCCGGGGCCTCCCTTGCGGGGGATGTCGTCGCCGCTGGCCACGTCGATGACGAAGACCTGGGTGTCGACGAGTCCGCGGGAGAAGGTCGCGGTGAGGTTGTCTCCGCCGGACTCGATGAGGATCAGGTCGAGCGGGTGCAGGGTCCGCTCGAGTTCCTCGACGGCTTCGAGGTTGGCGGAGATGTCGTCGCGGATGGCGGTGTGCGGGCAGGCTCCGGTCTCCACGGCGGTGATCCGCTCGGGCGGCAGAACGGCCTCACGACGCAGGAAGGCGGCGTCCTCCTGGGTGTAGATGTCGTTGGTGACCACGGCGAGGGAGAACCGGTCGCGCAGGGCGCGGCACAGTGCGGCCACGGTCGCGGTCTTGCCCGAGCCGACGGGTCCGCCGAAGCCGACGCGCAGGGCGCGGCGGCTGCCGTCGGCGAGCAGCGGTTCGGCGCTGTGGGTGTGGCGGTACGACACGGTCACGGGGTGGTCGAGATGCACAGGGATGCTCCAGGTGACGGTCAGGGCTGGTCAGGAGGCGAAGAGCCGGACGGTCCAGGCGGCGTGCTGCTCACCGGTGATGTCCAGCAGGGGAGCGGACGCGGCGGGCAGGACGGCGACCCCCTCCGTCGCCACCCGCTCCGCCGCGCCGGCCGCCGCGTCGGCGACGGTGTCGAGTTCGGCGGCGAGCCGTGCCAGGACGGCGGTGGCGTTGAACGGGTCCAGGCTCAGCAGGCGCACTGCGGCGGTCGCCGGACCGCCCACGCTCTCGTAGGCGGCGGCCTGGGCGGCGTCGAGTGGGGTGAGCCCGGCGGCGCGGGCGGTGACGCCGAGCACGACCGGCTGGTGGGCGCCCCGGGGCCGGTGACGGGCGAGGTGGTCGAGGTCGGCGCTGGGCCAGGTGGCCCGGGCCGCGCGCATCAGTTGCCGGCCCAGGCGGCGTGCGACGTGGCGCAGCGCCGGTACGGGGGTGCGGGCGTCGGCGGCTTCGTCCAGGGCGAGGGCGTCGTAGCCGTCGGCGGCGGCCGCAGCGAGGCCGGCCGCGACCAGTCCCGCGGTGTGCAGCCGCCCCCGGCAGAACGCCTCCAGGCTCGCGGTGTCGTGGACCCGGCCGGAGGCGACGGCGGCCTCCATCCCGCCGGAATGGGCGTGCCCGCCGGCGGGGAAACGGCCGTCGGCCAGGACGAGCAGGCACGTACGACTCATGGGGGAAGGAACAACCTTTCGCAGGGAGAAGCCGGGCCCGGCACCGCACGGGCACGCCACGACCCGGCCGAGAGCCGGAACAGCCGACCGAGGGTCAGAACAGGAAGTACCGCTGCGCCAGGGGAAGCTCGGTGGCGTAGTTCCGTCCGACTTCCTGCCCGTCGACCGTGGTGCGTACGTCGGAGGTGGTGGCGCCGCCGATGGTGACGTCGAAGGTGTCGGGGTCGATGCGAATCTCCGGGACGCCGTTGTTGTGGATCATGTCGGCTTTGGTGATCCCCCGGGTGGACCGGATCGCGCGCAGGGGCTTGAGCAGCCCGATCCCGGAGAGTTCGCCGTCGAGGGCGGCCTCGGCGACGAAGTTGAGGGAGTTGGCGGCCGGGGCTCGGCCGTGGAAGCCCCAGACGGGGCGTGGGAGGTAGGGCTGCGGGGTGGGGATGGAGGCGTTGGCGTCGCCGATCTGGGCATAGGAGATCTGGCCGCCCTTGATGACCATGTGCGGCTTGACGCCGAAGAACTTCGGCTCCCACAGCACCAGGTCGGCGAGTTTGCCGGCCTCGACGGAGCCGACCTCGTGGTCGATGCCGTGGGTGATGGCCGGATTGATCGTGTACTTGGCGACGTAGCGGCGGGCACGGAAGTTGTCCGCGTGCGCGTCGTCCTCGCGCAGGGGGCCGTAGCGGGACTTCATGACGTGCGCCGTCTGCCAGGTCCGCATGATCATCTCGCCGATGCGGCCCATGGCCTGGGCGTCGGAGGACATCATCGAGATGGCGCCCATGTCGTGCAGCAGGTCCTCGGCGGCCATGGTGGAGGGCCGGATCCGGGAGTCGGCGAACGCCATGTCCGCCTCGACCTCCGGATTGAGGTGATGGCACACGATCATCATGTCGACGTGCTCCTTGACGGTGTTGACCGTGAAGGGCCGGGTCGGGTTCGTCGACGCGGGGAGCACGTTCGGTTTGCCGGCGAGGCTGATCATGTCGGGGGCGTGACCGCCGCCGGCGCCCTCGATGTGGAAGATGTGCAGGCTGCGGTACCTGCCCTTCTTGGCCTTGCGGTCCTTCTTGGTCGCGGCGTAGGTGCTCTGGACGAAACCGGCCTCGTTCAGCGAGTCGGCGTGCAGCGCGACCTGGACACCGGTCTCCTCGCACACCGTCAGCGCGGCGTCGATCACCGCCGGGGTGGCGCCCCAGTCCTCGTGGATCTTGAAGCCGAGGGCGCCGGCCGCGACCTGGTCGTGGAGCGCCTTGGCCGAGACGGTGCTGCCTTTGGCGAGCAGGCCGATGTTCACCGGGAAGGAGTCCAGCGCCTCGAAGGTCCGCTGGATGTGCCACTTGCCCGGCGTCACGGTGGTGGCCGTGCTGCCCTCGGCCGGGCCGGTCCCGCCACCGATCAGTGTCGTCACGCCCGACGCGACCGCCTCGTGGATCTGGTTCGGGCAGAGGAAGTGCACGTGGGTGTCGACGCCGCCCGCGGTCAGGATGCGGCCCTTGCCGGAGATCACCTCCGTCTCGGGACCGACGACGAAATCCGCAGCGCGCGGGTCGTCGTTCGGCCGGGGCGTCATGGTCTCCGGGTTGTACGCCTTGCCGATGGCGTGGATGCGGCCGTCGCGCAGTCCGACATCGGCTTTGACGACGCCCCAGTGATCCAGGATCAGCGCACCGGTGATCACGGTGTCCACCGGTTCGCGGGAGTCGTCGCGGGGGATGTGCGACTGGCCCATCGACTCACGGATCACCTTGCCGCCGCCGAAGACCATCTCGTCACCGCTGCGCCCCGGACCACCGCACCAGTCCGCGTCGACGCGCAGGACGAGATTGGTGTCGGCGAGCCGGATCCGGTCGCCGGTGGTCGGGCCGTACAGGTCGGCGTAGCGGGAACGCGGCAGCGGGTCCCAGGGCTTGTTCTTCTCAGTCCTGTCCGGCATCGAGGTGCTTCTCCTCTTCGCTCTTGTCGGCCTGGAGCCCGTGGACGATCCGCTCACCGGCGATCGGCACGAGCATCACGGTGCGCCTGTCGCCGGGCTCGAACCGTTCGGACGTGCCGGACGGGATGTGCAGCCGCATTCCGTGGGCCGCCTCACGGCGGAACTTGAGTCCCTTGTTGGCCTCGGCGAAGTGGAAGTGGGATCCCACCTGGACCGGACGGTCCTTGGGGTTGCGCACCACCAGCGGCACGGGCGTCGCACCGTCGTTGAAGGCCACCCGGTGCTCGTCCTCGTCCGGCAGCAACTCCTGCTTGCCCGGATGGACGTCCACCGTGGTGGACGCCTCGTCGAACGGATCACTGATGGTCACCAGCTTCGTCCCGTCCGGGAACGTCGCCTCGACCTGGACGTTGTCGACCATCTCCGGCACACCGTCCATGACCTCGCTGCGCCGCAGCACATGCCGCCCGGACTCCATCACCGCATCGACCGTCGCCCCGGCCCGTGCCTCCTCGTAGACATGCGCCGTCAACAGCGCCATGACTTCGGGATAGTTCAACGGCAGACCGCGCTCACGCCGCCGCTGGGCGACGTCGGCCGCCACGTGGACCATCAGACGCTCCTGCTCATGCGGGGTCAGGTGCACGCTGTTCCCCCTCTCCTGTTCGTCGCTCCACCCACGCGGCAGGCACCACGGGCGGAAGGAAGATGCCGCCCGCCGTACCTGCCACAGACAGATCCTGGAAGAGCGGAGAACCCATGGGCAGGGAAAACGCCAGGTCAAACCTGATGGAGTGAACCGGGAGCACAGAGCGCGTACGGGGCGCGACGCCCCCCCCCGCCTCACGCTGCGAACGGCCGACGCGCCCGCGGATGCCCACCCCGTCCCGCAGCGAGCAGCTCCAGGCCGGACGAGATCCGCGCCGACAAGGCCCACGGCTCCCACACCCGTCGCTCCTACCTGCGCAGACGCCGGAACGGCTGCACTATCCCGGAGAAGGCCGGCCGGGTCCGCAACCGCACCAGGCGCGGCTCCCGAAGCGGGCGACCACCGAAGTCCGACAAGAACGACCACAAAGAACGCCGTGCCGTGGAGCGCGGCACCAACCGGCTGAAACGCCACCGGGCGGTGGCCACGCGATACGACGAGCTCGCGGTCCGCCACGAGGCGACCGTGCTGGTCGCGGTCCTCAACGAGTGACTGTGACCAGCACGTTCACAACAGACCCTGGCCCGCCTTTTCTTCCAGCCCTCAAGTGGCCGGCCGCTCGCGACCCCAGGCGGCCAGCGGCTGGAGCGCGTCGTTGAGGCGTATGCCGTCCTCGGTCAGCGAGTACTCGACGCGGGGCGGCACCTCGTCGTAGGAGACGCGGCGCACGACGCCGTCCGCTTCGAGCTCCCGCAGGTGAGAGGCCAGCACCTTCTCGGTGATGCCGGGAAGCAGCCGGCGCAGCTCGCCGAAGCGGCGGTAGGGGTGCTCGTGCAGTGCCCAGAGGATCAGCACCTTCCACTTGCCGCCGATCACCTCCATCGCGGTGTCGATCCCGCAGATGTGTCCGTCTGGTGTGCCCGGCCGGTTCAGCGTCGCCATGTCCCACCCCTCTGACGTGCTCACTCACCCCGGGGCAACCACCCACTCCCAAGTGCGTACTTGATCACTCCCGGGCTGGTGACCAGCCTAATCGACATGGCACACACCACTGTTGAGAAAACTCCCGTCACGCTGCTGGGCCTTGGCGCGATGGGCACCGCGCTGGCCCGTACCTGGCTTGCCGCCGGCCACCCGCTCACCATCTGGAACCGCACCCCGGCCCGCGCCGCGGCACTCACCGCCGAGGGGGCCTCGGTCGCGGACACCGCCGCCGAGGCGGTCGCAGCGAACCCCCTGGTCATCGTTTGCCTGCTGGACGACGCCTCGGTCGAGGAGGCGCTGGCCGGCGCCGACCTGGCCGGCCGGGACCTGGTCAACCTGACCACCGGCACCCCCGCCCAGGCCCGCGCCCGCGCCGAGTGGGCCCGCGAGCGCGGCGCCCGCTACCTGGACGGCGGGATCATGGCCGTCCCTCCGATGATCGGCGTCCCGGAGGCCGGCGGCTACGTCTTCTACAGCGGCTCGCGGGAGCTGTTCGAGCGGCACCGGAAGACGTTGGCCGTCCCGGTCGGCACCACCTACGTCGGCGAGGACGCGGGTTTCGCGGCCCTCTACGACGTAGCCCTGCTCAGCGCCATGTACGGGATGTTCGCCGGTGTCGCGCACGCCTTCGCCCTGATCCGCAAGGAGGACATCGACCCCGCGTCGCTCGCCCCGCTGCTCGCCGACTGGCTCGTCGCGATGGCCCCGGCGGTTCACCAGACTGCCGACCAGCTGCGGAGCGGCGACTACACCAAGGGTGTCGTCTCCAGTCTCGCCATGCAGGTGGCCGGCACGCCGACCTTCCTGAACACCGCCGAGCAGCAGGGTGTCAGCCCGGAACTGCTCAGCCCCTACTTCGAGCTGATGCGCCGCCGTCTGGCCGAGGGCAGCGGCGAGGAGGACCTGACGGGCGTGGTCGACCTGCTGGTGCGCTGACCGGTCACCTGTCGCCCCGGGGACGACCGTGCTGGTCACCGTCCTCGACGAGACGCTGTGACCAGCATTTCCACCACACGCTCTGGTTGGTCTCGTGCTCGTGGGGCGGAATGTCTCCGACGGCGGTACGGAGACGCCGGTTGAGGATCTCGTCGGTCCTCCGCAGCTCGGCGGTCTCGGCCGTCAGCCGCTTGATCTCCGCGGCCTCCTCCACGGTCACCCTGGGACGCCGGCCGGTGTCGGCCGGGGCCCTGCGGACCCAGGTCCGCACCGTCTCGGCGGCACCGGTGCCCAGCTTCGCGGCGACCGCTTTCAACGCGGCCCACCCGGTCGCGCAGTCGGGGCGGGTCCCCGCGACCATGCGCACCGCGCGCTCACGACGCTCGGCAGGGCAAGGGGAAGGACGGGCCATGAACTCGGTCTCCTCTCAGGGAACCGAGCTTCCGGCAGACCCGGGGCGCTTCGGATCAGTGTGTGGTCATGGGCGTACCTGCCAGTGTCTTCTCCACGACGTCGGCCGCGGCCGCGGCTCCACCGGCTGCGCTGATGTCCCGGCGGAGCCTGGTCACGGCGGTGGCGATCTGCGGGTCGTCCATGACCGTCTGGACCGCGTTGCGCAGGGTTTCGGCGGTGGCGTGGTCCCGCGGGAGGTGACGTCCGACGCCGAGTTCTTCGACCTGGCCGGCGTTGACCTTCTGCTCGGCCATCTGCGGCACCACGACGACGGGCACCCCCAGAGAGAAGGCTTCCATCAGGCTTCCCATACCTCCGTGCGTGACGAAGGCCGAGGCCGAGGCCAGAACGTCGAGCTGAGGCACGCTCGCGTGCACCTCGAACCCGTCTCCTGCCTTGCCGAGTCCGGTTGCCGCCACCTCGGCGCCCACGCTCATCACTACGTGCCAGCCCAGGCCGTCGAACGCCTCGATGCACGCCCGGTAGAACTCCGGGCGCCGGTTGAACTGGGAGCCCAACGACACGTACACCACCGGCTTGTCACTCTGCGGTCTGTGCCAGTGACCTTGGAAGGAACGCTCGGAGAGGGCGGGGCCCACCCAGTGCGCCTCGCCGGCCCGCACCGTTTCCGGCCGCCGCTGGAAGGAGCGGGGGAAGAAGGCGACGCTGCGCGGTGGGGCCAGGGTCAGGGAGTGGACGCCGCCGGGGACCCCGAAGTGCGCCAGCGCGCCTGAGAGTTCGGAGAAACCGGGGATCTGCGCGATGTCCGCGAGGCCGAAGAACTCCTGGACCAGTCCCTCGTAGGGGATGTGCGTCGATGCCAGCTGGACGGCCGGCACCTTCCAGCGTGCCGCCAGCAGCGGACCCGCCCACGCGTACACGTCGGCCAGTACCACGTCCGGCACGTCGTCGGCGAACGCCTCCTCCAGTTGCGGCAGCGCCGTCACATTGACGCCCACGGCCAGGGTGACGCCCTCGGCCATGTCCTCGGGTGCCTCTCCTGCCGGGGGCGCGTCATAGAGCACGGGCGTCGCGCCCGCCGCGTGGACACCGTCGGCGAACTCCGCGGTCACCGCGTAGCTCACCCGGTGGCCGCGATCGACCAGTTCCCGTACGACGGCGAGGGTGGGGATCACATGACCGTGCATCGGCACGTTGAACACCGCCACGTGCCGCGCGCCCCCTTGACCGCCGGCCACGACGTCGTGCATGCGCATCACTCCAGAGCCTGCTCTGCGGTACCCGTGCCGCGGAAAAATCCATGTGCCATCCCTTAACGCCACAGCCACACCGGTGGACACGCCACCGGACCGAAGCCGGCGTCTGGCCACGCCGTCACGCGTCCTCCTCGCCGCACCGCGGAAGGTCGGCCTGCCGGACAGGGATGACGCCGCGGTCGAGGGTCGCCACCGGCGCCGTGCTCTGCGCCGGACCGGGGCCGTTCGGCGTCGGTGGCCGGACGGTGTACGACTCGCGCCCTGGCGGTCCGGCCCGTTCCGTCTGGGCCGGCGGCATTTCCCGACTCCCGACCCACCGCCCCGGGCATCGCCTTGGTGCACGGCGATGCCCGGTCCCCTCGGCAGCTCCGCCGACCATCCGCCGTCAACGGCTCGGACGGTGAAGCCCGATCGAAGTAGCCGATCAACTGCCTTGCCGATGTTTCACCGTGACCAAGCCCATCCCGATCAACCGCGGCGTCGTTACCCCTGGTGAACCGGTCGACACGGCCGGAATGGAGCACGGGAAGGAAGCAGGTGCAGATGAACGGCGCGCGGCGCATTGCGGTGGTCGCTTCGGTGGTGGGGATAATGTGGGCGGTGCCCGCGGGAATGGCCACGGCGCATGCCGGTGACAGCGACGCGGGACCGGGCGGGGTGCTGTCCAACCTGTCCGGCAGGAACTCCTCCGGCCACGCCAATCTCTGCGGGACGGGCAAGGTGGCTCTTTTCAAGGACCGCACCTGCGTGGCCGAGGACACCGGTAAGGGCGGCGGCGACCAGGCGGGGCCCAGCTGCGGGGTTCTGTCCAACCTGGTGTTCGCCCGCAACGCCTCGGGCCACAGCAACAACTGCGGCAACGAGACGGTCTCGGTGATGAGCCGGACCACGTGCGTCACCGTGGACCGATCCGGCCGCTGACAGGGACTTCATCGGCGGGGCCGGGGAACCGTGGCACTGCCCACCGCCCCGATGCCCCGGCCCTTCCCGCCGAATGGTGAGAAAGCAGGAAGCACAAGGTGAACACAACCCCGTCCCAGCTGACGATCGGTGTGGTGGCGCCGCTGACGGGACGCCTGGCGCCGCTGGGCAAGCCGCTGACGTACGTCTTGGAGACGCTCGCACCGCAGCTGGAGCACGTGCGCAACGGCAGCCGCCGTCATGACGTGACGGTCGCCGTGCGCGACAGCCGCTCCGACCCGGCGGCCGCCCGGCAGGCCGTCCGCGACCTGGTCGCCGCCGACGAGGCGCACGTCGTTCTGACCATGGCCGGAACCCAGGTACTGCCGGCCGTCGCCGACGCCTGCGAGGAACTGGGGGTTCCCTGCCTGTCGACCACCTTCCCCTGGCAGGCGTACGTGCACTCGCGCGGCGCCACTCCCGGACACTCCTTCCAGTGGACCTACCACTTCGCGTGGGGCCTGGACGACATCGCCACCGTCTTCGCCCGGATGTGGGAGCAGACCGGCGTCCGGCACGCCACCGTCGGCTGCCTGTGGAACGACGAGCTGCAGGGCGGTCTGTTGCGCCACGAGGAGTACGGCTTCGCCCCGGTGACCTCCGCGCGCGGACACACCTTGGTCGACCTCGGCTCCTACCGGGAACCAGCCACAGACCTCCAGGAGCAGGTCGGCCGGATGCGGGAACACGGCGCCGACATCGTGACCAGTGCAGCCACCGCCGCCGACCTGGCCCTCTTCCACCGCCAGGCCCGCCAGGCCGGGCTGCGGCCCCGGTTGATCACCTGCTCGCGGTGGCTGACCTACCCCCACACCCACACCACTTCCGTGCCGGGCGTCCACGCCGAACTCGCCGACGCACGCGTGGCGACCCTGGTCTACTGGAGCCCCGGCCACCCCTACCGCTCCAGCCTGGACGGCACCACCTGCGCCGACCTCGCCCACGCCTACCAGCAGGACACCGGCGAATCCTGGCTGCAGCCCCTGGGACTGGCCCACGCCCTCGTGGAAACCGCCCACCGCGCCCTCAGCACGGCCGACGACCCCACCGACCGCGCGGCCGTGGCCCGGGCCATCGCAGGCTCCACCTTCTCCACGATCGCGGGAACCCTCGACTGGAAGCAGGGCCCGACGCCCAACATCGCGCTCCTCCGCCTGTCCGGCGGCCAGTGGCACCAGGGCCCGAAAGGCCCCCGTCTCGCCATCGTCACCAACGCGGACACCCCCGAGGTCCCCGTCACCGGTGAACTCCTGCCGACGTGACAGACCGATGCCTGGCGCAAGGCGGGATCAACCAGGCTGGCGGAGCCGGGGGCTCTGGAGCGGGCAGGAAACCGGGTGCCCCCGCACCTCGAGTGGCCGGACCCAAAGGCGTCCCGCCGCGGGAGATCCGCATCACCGAGGAGGCCTTCCGGCGCGCCGACGAGGCACTCACCCGTGCCGTGGCCGCCGCCGACGGCCCGGTGGAACGCGTGGAGGCGTCCTGCCGGGAGAGACCGCGCCTCGGCGCCGGAGGCGCACACCGCCGGGCCGCCGCCCCCATGAACGCCGGCCTCCCGCCCGCCTGCCTGGAACGGCTGAGGGGACTCCGCCTGAAAAGGCCGCACCGTTCCGCGCGGCCGTCCGGGAGCTCGGTGACCCCGAGTCCGCCCTCACCGCGGATCTGATCGCCGGCACGCTCCACACGGCCCTGGCCGCCGTGGACGGCGGTGCGCCGGTCGGCACGGTCACCGAACGCACGCCGGCCCCGGTGCGCTGCTGCCTCGTTCCGCCTTGCGGTGCGGCCGCCGTACCGCAGGGCGGCCGCTGAGGTCCCGTCACCGTGCGGCCGGACGAAGCCGCTGCCCGGCCGTCGGCACGGCGGTGCGGCGGGTCCGGCATGACGCCGGACCCGCCGCACCGACTCCCCCTCGGAACAGGGCTTCTCAGCGCTGCAGGGTCAGCAGGCCCGGGCGGTAGGGCAGCAGGCCGTAGTCACCTCCCGAGTTGGGGCTGCGCCCCTGGTACAGCAGCTGCAGGTTGCAGGGGTCGACGGTCATGGTCTGGTCGGCGCTGGTACGGAGCAGCTCGCCGTGGCTGATGTCGTTGGTCCAGGTGGCGCCGCTGTTGGCCTTGCCGGCGAAGGGGTTGCTCTCGGTCGCTGCCTGGGGCGTCCAGGTGCCGTTGAGGCTGGTCGCCGTGAACGAGCGGAAGTACCGGCCCTGCGAGCCGATCGCCTCGACGATCATGAGGTAGCGGTTCTGGCCCTGGAGTTTGTAGACCTGCGGGGCTTCGAACAGGTTGTTCGTCGTGTCGCTCATGACCACGGTCGAGGTCGAGCCGAAGCTGCCGGGGAAGTTCCCGATCGGCATGCTCGCCCGGTAGATCTTGCCGTTGTCGCCGGCGAAGAACAGGTACATGTGCGTGCCGTCACCGATGAGTGCCTGGTCGATGGGCCCCGTTCCGGAGCCGGAGATGCTCCCGGAGAACAGCACCTGCTCGGACGACCAGCCGTTGGGGTTGGTGGGATCGGTCGACGTCCGGTAGGAGAAGGCGGTGCCGCCCCACTGGTAGGCCAGCACCCAGATGTTCTTCGGCGCGAAGTAGAAGAGGCTGGGCGCGACCGTGGAGCTGTTCATCGCGTTCTGGCTCGCCGAGCCCATCTCCGACCAGGCTCCGAACAGGCCGAAGTTCATCGAACCCCAACGCGTCCCGGTGTCGTGCGTGGTCGCGTAGACGAGCTGCTTGCCGTTGTAGGGGGCGACGGTGAAGTCCTTGAGCGACACCCATCCCTGCCGGGGCTGCGCCAGGGGGCCGGTCGAGCTCCAGCGGTAGCTCGACGGCAGGTCGCAGGAGCCGGGGTTGCCGGTGTCCGAACCGACCTTGACGAGCTGCCACTGCTGGTTGGTCCCGCCCCAGTCGTCGTACTGGACGACGTTCGCGTTGTCGGCGGTGGAGGCGCCCTGCACCTCGAGGGCCTTGCCGCTGTGGCGCGAGATGAGGCGTACGTGGCCGTCCGAGCTGTCGGCCAGCCGCCACTGCTGGTTGGCGGCGTTCAGATCGGTCCACTGGACGATCGAACCGCCGTTCGCGGTGGACCAGTTGTAGACGTCCAGCACCTTGCCGGAGTGGCGGGACTTGATCCGGTAGTAGCCGTTGCCGGAATCGACGAACTGCCACTGCTGCTGGGCCTGGTCGTTCCTCGTCCACTGGGTGACCCGGGCACCGTCGTTCGTGGCCAGGTTGTAGACGTCCAGCGCCTTGCCGCTGTTGCGGTTGACCAGCACGTACGAGGCGTTGGGATCCACGGTCGCGGCCTCGGCGGGCTGGGCTCCGAGGAAGGTGGCCAACAGCAGCAGGGGGGCGAGGACACCGAGCAAACGTCTGGGACGGACCGGAAGTGCGTGGCGAAGCCACATCGGAGGGCCTCCTCGAAGTGGGGGGGGGGGGGGAGATGACGCCGGCGACCGGCGGAGCGGCGACCGAGCAGGACGAAAAGGGTTCGAATGTTTCGAAGTGATCCCGGCTCTGTGACGCCACAAGGTAGAAAGCGGAGGGTCTCCGGTCAAGGCCTGCCATCGATCTGGCTGCAAACAACCGCTAGTTCGGGGCCCGGCGAGCGCCTGAACGCGGATCCGAAAGTTTCGAAAGGGGAATGGAAAGTTTTTCTGTCGTGAGGGTTGACGCGTACTCAGCAACCCCCAATCATCTGTCTGGCAACACGACCGCAGTTCGACATGTCGAACCACCTGTCTTGTGCGGACATGCCGCACCGCAGAGCCGCGCACAGCTGCACGACGGATCCACGTACCGCAGGCAGCTCCTGCGGGTTCCCCCGGACCCGCGCTGTCGGCCGGGCGGTCCGTCACACCTACCTTGGAGGCACAGCAATGGGCTCCTATGCCCTCCCCAGAGCCGCCCTCCGGCGGAAGTTCCGCGTTCTGCTCCCCACGCTGCTCGTCGGCGCCCTCGGTGCGGTCGGCGCACTGGCCGCACCGCCGCCGGCCGCCCAGGCCGCGGAATCGACCCTCGGCGCCGCCGCGGCGCAGAGCGGCCGTTACTTCGGCGTGGCCATCGCCGCGAACCGGCTGAGCGACTCGACGTACGCGTCCATCGCGGCCCGTGAGTTCAACTCGGTGACGGCCGAGAACGAGATGAAGATCGACGCCACCCAGCCGCAGCGGGGCCAGTTCAACTTCACCAACGCCGACCGCGTCTACAACTGGGCGGTGCAGAACGGCAAGGAGGTCCGCGGCCACACGCTGGCCTGGCACTCCCAGCAGCCCGGCTGGATGCAGAGCCTCAGCGGCAGCGCGCTGCGCCAGGCGATGATCGACCACATCAAGGGCGTGATGGCCCACTACAAAGGCAAGATCGCGCAGTGGGACGTGGTGAACGAGGCCTTCGCGGACGGCAGTTCGGGAGCCCGACGCGACTCCAACCTGGAGCGCACCGGCAGCGACTGGATCGAGGTCGCCTTCCGCACCGCGCGGGCCGCCGACCCGTCCGCCAAGCTCTGCTACAACGACTACAACGTCGAGAACTGGACCTGGGCCAAGACCCAGGCCATGTACCGCATGGTGAAGGACTTCAAGCAGCGCGGCGTGCCGATCGACTGCGTCGGCTTCCAGTCGCACTTCAACAGCGGCAGCCCCTACAACAGCAACTTCCGCACCACCCTGCAGGAGTTCGCCGCGCTCGGGGTCGACGTGGCCGTCACCGAGCTCGACATCCAGGGTGCCTCGCCGACGACCTACGCCGCCGTGGTCAACGACTGCCTGGCGGTCTCCCGCTGCCTCGGCGTCACCGTCTGGGGCGTCCGCGACAGCGACTCCTGGCGCCCGGAGCACACGCCGCTGCTGTTCAACAACGACGGCAGCAAGAAGCAGGCGTACAACGCGGTGCTGAACGCCCTCAACGGGGGCGACGGCGGCAACCCGGACCCGGACCCGGAGCCCGGTGACGGCACCTCCATCAAGGGCGTCGGCTCGGGCCGCTGCCTGGACGTGCCCAACGCCAGCACCACCGACGGCACGCAGGTCCAGCTCTACGACTGCAACAACCGCACCAACCAGCAGTGGACGCTGACCAGCTCCGGTGAGCTCAGGGTCTACGGCAACAAGTGCCTGGACGCCGCCGGCACCGGCAACGGCGCCAAGGTCCAGATCTACAGCTGCTGGGGCGGCGACAACCAGAAGTGGCGCCTGAACTCCGACGGCACCATCGTCGGCGTCCAGTCCGGCCGCTGCCTCGACGCCGTCGGCGCCGGCACCGCCAACGGCACCCAGATCCAGCTCTACTCCTGCTCGAACGGCAGCAACCAGCGCTGGACCCGCGCCTGACACGTCCTGCGCGAGGGCACCCCTGATGCGCGCGAGGGCCGCCGCCGTCGAGGCGGCGGCCCTCACCGACCGGACCGCCGTGCCGGAGCGAGCGGTGCCCGGCAGCCCGAAGGGAACACGTTTTCCGTGCGCGTGTACGACAACCCGGTGATCAGCGGGTTCCACCCCGATCCGAGCGTGTGCCGGGTCGGTGACGACTACTACCTGGTGTGCTCCAGCTTCGAGTACGTTCCCGGGCTGCCGCTCTTCCACAGCCGGGACCTCGTGCACTGGGAGCAGATCGGCAACGTGCTGGACCGTCCCGCACAACTGCCGCTGCCCCTCCCCGGCACCAAGGCGTCCGGGGGCCTCTACGCCCCCACGCTCCGCCATCACGACGGCCGTTACTGGGTGATCAACACCAACATCGACGGCGGCGGAAACTTCGTCGTCACGGCCGAGCGGCCCGAGGGGCCGTGGAGCGACCCGGTGTGGATCGACCTGGAAGGGATCGACCCCGACCTGGCGTGGGAGGAGGACGGCACCTGCTGGTGCGCCTTCTCCGGCCCCGCAGGAGGCATCAACATGGCCAGGATCGACCCCGCCGGGGGAAAGGTGCTGGAGGGGCCCTTCGCCACCTGGTCCGGCAGCGGCCTGAAGTTCCCCGAGGCACCGCACCTGTACCGCATCGGCGACTGGTGGTACCTGCTCATCGCGGAGGGCGGCACGGAACGCGGCCACGCCGTGTCCGTGGCCCGCAGCCGCTCGCCGCGCGGCCCCTGGGAGGGCGCACCCGGCAACCCCCTGCTGTCCCACAGCGGCACCGCCCGCCCGATCCAGAACACCGGCCACGCCGACCTGGTGCAGGCCCCCGACGGCAGCTGGTGGACGGTGCTGCTCGGCGTCCGCCCGCGCGGCTTCACACCCGACGTGCACGTCCTCGGCCGTGAGACGTTCCTGACCCCCGTGGAGTGGGACGGGGACGGCTGGCCCGTCGTCGCGCCCGTCCCCGAACGGCACTCCGCGCCGGGCGGCGTCTGGCACCCCGTCCCGGCCCCGCCCGCCCGCGACGACTTCGACGGGCCGGCTCTCGCACCGCACTGGATCTCGCCGTTCACCCGCCCGGAGGGCTCCTGGTCGCTCACCGAGCGCCCCGGCCACCTGGTCCTGCACGCGACCGGCCCCACCCTCGACCGCCCCGGCTACACCTTCGTCGGCCGCCGCCAGCAGCACCACGACTGCCGCGTCACCGCCCTGACCGACCCGGGCACGGGACGCGGCGGCCTGTGCGTGCGCCTGGACGAGGCCCACCACTACGAGATCGAGGCCGGGGGCGGGGAGGTCCGCGTCGTCGCCCGGATCGGGCCACTGCGCCAGACCGTGGCCCAGCGCTCCGTCCCGGCCGGGCCGCTGCCCCTCACCGTCACGGTCCGGACGGCCGGCCTCGTGCCCGCGTCACCCGAACTCACCGACGGCGGGACCACGGGCCCCGACACCATCGCCTTCCATCTCGGCGGTCCCGACGCCCCGGGCGCCCGGCCGCTCGCCGAACTGGACGGGCGCTACCTGTCCACCGAGGTCGCCTGCGGCTTCACCGGCCGCGTCATCGGCATGTACGCCACCGAGGGCACGGTCGCCTTCGACTGGTTCGAGTACGTCCCCGCCCCGGCGACCACCGGATGACGCGCGCGTGCGCGGCGTGTGCGTGCGAGCGGGACCCGCTTCACGAGGGGGCCCGTACGCGGCCGGTTCGACCCCGGCCGAGGCGCCTCCCGGTCCCCGGAGTCCCCTCGGTCCGTTGGGCTGCTGACTTCGGCTTGTCAGGGTGAGGCTGGTTCGTCGAGGGCCGGGCCGGTGCCGGCTATGAAGCCGTCGAGGGTGCCGGACCGGCACTGCAGGCGCTTGAGCCGGTTGCGCACGAGGGCTTCGAGCCGGCCCAGGGCGACGACGACGAGGTTGGCCAGACTGCGTTTGACGTACGCCCACCCCCTCTCGGCCGGGTCCAGGTCCGGTGAGTACGCGGGCAGCAGGAACACCCTCAGCCACTCACGCTCGGCGACCGGATCCTGCATCGTGCGGGAGACGCGGGTGTTCAGCCGGCCCCGGACCAGCACGACCGGTGCCTTGGCGAGCTGGTGGACGCCGTCGATCAATGCGATGAAGTCCCGCTCACCCCTGCTGCGGCGCGTGTTCTTGCCCGCTCGGTGGGTGCGCAGGCGGTGACACGGCCGGATGCGGGAACCGGGCCGCATCGCGATCAGCCCGGCCACCGACAGGCGTCCCGGGCGGCGCCCGCTGACGGTCACGACCAGGGGTGTCCGCGCCGTCTCCTGGGGGCGCCCCCCGGCGGAGCCTGGGGGAGTGCGTCCTTTGGGCGGCCGGCGGGTGAACCCGGCTCCGTCCTCGCGGCGGAGGCAGTCCCCGCAGGCCGCCCGGGCTCTTTCACCTCCGCCAGGCCGCCTCCTTCCACGCGGTGACGGCCTGCTCGTCGCGTCCGGCGACTCGCCGAGCGCGCCCCCGCGGTCCGCCGCCGGAGGGAATCCGAACGTTCAAGGCTCCAAGATCATCCCGTGGCCCCTTCCGGGCTTACCTCGGTGATCCCCCTCCGGGGCGACACCGGCGAGACGTACGGCTACGAGAACGCCGCGTTCTCCACTCGTGACCAGCAGCACGGCCTCGTGCTCGCGTACCGCCCGACGACCACCCGCGACGGCGCAGAGGCCCGGGTACGCCATGTCATCCCCCGTAAGGACACGTGCCGCTCCGCCGCGGGGGCCGGGCTGCTACGGCAGCCCGGCCCCCGTCCCCCGGTTTCCCCGTTCCCCCGTTGTTCTCCTACGGATCTAGCTCATGGAGTCCGAGGCACAGCGGGACCCGCTGTCCCACGGGTACTTCTTGCCCAGGCAGACGTACACACGGACCGTCCCGCTGCCCGCCCCGTTGGACTCCCAGGAAATGGGCTCCCCGCCGGAGGCGGAGGTGTCGTCCACTGCGAGCGGACCGTAGCGGCCGTTCGCGTCCACGACGTATGCGCGGGCCGCGGCGCCGTCGGCCTGGTGGTCCTGTACGTAGTTGTAGTAGCCGTCGTCGAAGTAGGCGTGTCCGCTGCTGGGCTTGCACACGGTCGCCCGCACGGTGCCGCCGGACAGCCCGTGGGAGTTGGCCACGGTGGCGCGCACCGTCTCGCAGCGGACGGCGGCGTGGGCCTGGGCCGGCAGCGCGAGACCGAGGGCGAACAGGGCCGTGGTCACTCCGGTCAGCGAGGCAGTGGCCCGCCAGGTGCCTCTTGCCATCGTTCGAGTCCTTTTCATCGGTTTTCCCGGTGGCCGGTGATGGTGATGGTGATGGTGCGGGTGCGGGTGCCGGTGCCCGCAGGTCAGGCGGCCCAGCTGCCGGTGGACTTCGCGTCCGAGCGGAACTCGAAGGCGAACAGGGCGCCGTCCCGCACGTTCCTCGCGATGACGTTCCACTGCCCGGCGCGGGCGAGGGTGTAGTTCGCCTGGCACTCCAGGCGGCCGTCGGTCTCGAAGCAGACCTTCACGTAGCGGTTCGTGTTGGGCTTGATGTTGATGTCGGCACACGCGCTTGAGGTGCTGAACACATCGCCCGCCGGGAGCCAGTACGTTCCGGCCGGCTTGAGGTAGCTGTTCGCGCCGCCGTAGCAGGAAGCCGACGCGGTGTCGTGTGCCTGGGCCGCCGGAGCGAGGCCGAGGGCGCCGCCCGCGAGCACGGCCGATATCGCGGTCGCGGCGATGCGCTGACGCATGGGCATGAGGTGTCCCCCTGGGATCGACGAGTCGGGTGGGTGGGTGCTCCGGCCGGGGCAGCACCGAGCCTGCCGGGACGGGCCGGACGGGGACAAGAGCCGTCGCTGTCCCGGACAGCTCACTGACTGTCCGGCCTGGTCAGCGCCTTGTCCGGGTCCTGTCCGGATCATGAGGACCGTGGCGGGAAACGGGATTGTGCGGCCGATCGAGCAGGGCCGACGATGTGCGGCATGGAGATCAGAGGGGAATCGGGTCCCCAACAGGCGTCTGACACCGCCGAGTTCATTGCCGCCATGCGGGAGCTCAAGGAACGGGCGGGGCTGACGTACCGTCAGTTGGAGGAGCGCGCCACCGAGCACGGCGAGGTGTTGCCGCGCAGCACCCTGGCCGATGTGCTGCGCGGCCGGACCCTGCCGCGTCCGGAACTGCTGGCCGCCTTCGTGCGAGCCTGCGGGGACGGCGAGCGGGCGGCGCAGTGGCTGGCGGCCCGGGACAGCCTCGCCCGAGGGGGGACCGCCGAGGAGAGAGGCGCGGATTCGAAGCGGGGCGTCCGCCTCGGTGCGCGGGTGTTCGGGGTTCCCGTCCTACCGGCGTCGGTGGCCCTGGTGGCGCTCCTGGCCGCGATCGTCTGGGCTCTGGTCCCCTCCCGGGACGACGGCGGCTCGAAGGGCGCCGGGGGCGGGGGCCTCGCCGCGGCCGACGCGCGGCCCCCGTTGCCCCAGGGCCGTGTGCAGATCCGTCCGGCCCTGACGGACGGCCTCTGTCTGACGGATGGTCACAGCAGCCGGTACGAGTCACTGGTCGCCGTGCAACGGCCGTGCGACGAGGTCGCGCCCCAGGAGACGACGCTGGTTCCGCTCGGCGGGAACACCTTCCGGATCCGCTGGTACCACCCCGACCACGGCCCCGGCTGTCTGAAGGCCCTGGCCGGGGGGCCGGGTTCCGGGCTGCTGGAGCCGTGGGACGACTGCGGGAAGACGACCCCGTTCCGGATCGCGCCGGCCGGGCCGGACGAAAGCCGACGGTACTCGCTGCGTATCGACGGCCGGGGCTGCGTGGCCATCAGAGACGCGGACACCTCGGAGGGGGCCGAGGCCGTGGTGGAGCCGTGCCGGCCGAAGGACAGCCAGGTCTTCGTCATCCGGTCGGCGCCGTGAGCTTGAGGGGCAGCCCCGCCGTTCGGATACGGCCCTCTGCCGCGCCGACTGGACGTTCGCACCGGATCCGCCCCCGCCATGGGCGCGTTGATGGCGCGCGAAAGCACCGGCCAGAGCGTGGACGACTCCTACGAGCCGTGGCGTGACCTGACCACCGGCATCCGCGCGCTGCGTCTGACCGTCTACGACATCACCGACCGACTGCGCTCTGTGGTGGCCCGACGACCGTCCTGGCCCCGCCGGCGCCGGGATCACCCAAGTGCGGCGCTGCTCGCCTCGGCGCTGACCTGTCGCAGAGAAGCGGAACGACCGCCGGGCCGGCGCACCGGTCAGGCGCCGGCCCGGCGGTCCGCTGCCGTCGAGGTCCGTTCCGGGGACTTGCCCGCCCTCCCTGCCCTCTCTGGCCGCTCACTCCTGTCGCAGGGCCTGGCGCATCCAGTGGAGGCGGTCCAGGGAGCGACGGCGCATCCACAGGACCCAGGCGCACAGCGCGACCATGCCGACCGCGAAGAAAAGGGGGAAGATCAGGGACCCGCTGACGGCCCCCAGGACGAACAGGCCGACCGCGGCGAGGCCCATGGCGCCGAGCCAGTACGGCAGCCACTTGCCCGCCCGTTCCATCTGGCCGAGCTGCTCGGCGACCAGCCGTCGCACGGCCGCCCGCTCCTCGGGGGCCTGCGGCACCTCACGGTGGCGAATCCTCCGGTTCAGATCGGCGAGTCCGCCCGCGTCGGTGCCCACGGCTCGGGCGGCCCTGCGGCGCTGTACGGCCAGGACCGCGACGGCGATCCCGGTGTAGAGAGCGCTGTGGAGCACCCAGACAGCTGGATGCTCGTCCCTGCGGATCAGGGCCATAACGCCCAGGCCCAGCAGGAACACCAGGATCGCCTGCGCGGTCAGACTGCGGTCGAGTAAGCGCTTGAGCGAGAGCACAGCGCGGACCTCCTCGAAGGGGGAGTCGGGACATCCTTGTCACGCTCCGGATACCCCGTGTCCTCCCCCTCATCGGGGCCGCGCGCAGCCGGGCTCACCCGCCGGGGCGTGCACGCTCGGCTGCGTGATACTCCGGGCCGCCGCGCCTGTGCCGCCCGGCAGTGCGGCGCACATGGCCGCAGCCGACACCCTGCACATCCTGCGCCTCGAGGGAGGAGGTGCCCGCCCGGCTCGGGTGGACGTGGAAGCCGCGCGCGGTGAGGCCCGGCCGGCCTGGTGTGTCCGACGTGGCGGCCGGGTTCGCTGGGGACACGGGGGTGGACGCTGGCCGGTACCGGCATCCGGTGCGCTGCCTCCGCCTGAACCGCTCCGGGTTCGATGGAGGCTCCATGCGTCGACTCCAGCTGCCGGTTGGGGCTGGCGTTGAGCGTAGTGGTCGGTCTCATATTCGTGGGATGGGAGGTCTCCGATTGCGGTGCGGGGGCGCTGGTTCGTTGAACCAGTCGACCCGTCCCGCGGTGCCGAGTTCCACGTCGGCCGAGCCGTGCCAGGGCCCGCGGGGCTTGATCAGCTCGGTTCCGCAGGGGCCGATCCGGGATTCCATGAGCGCGTTGTCCGGGGCGTCGCCGACGGTGCCGATCGAGGCGTCGATGCCGGCCTCGAGCAGGTGAGCGGTGAACGCGAAAGACGTGTACTGGCTGCCCGCGTCCGAGTGATGAACGAGCCCGGGACCTGCCGGGGGGTGCCTCTATGTCCTTCGTCAAGCGATCCGTGGGGTTCCGGGTTCGTAGAAGGTTCCGTCGCGGAGCATGGCGAACAGGACGCTGATGCGGTGGCGGGTGAGGCGGAGGAGGGCCTGGGCGTGGGTTTCGCCTCTGGCTCGGCAGCGGTCGTAGCAGGTGCGGGAGGCGGGGTCGTGGGGAGCTGCGAACGCGGAGAGGAACATCGCGCGTTTGAGCTGCCGATTCCCGCCCCCGGGGCGTGTTCGCAGTGGATCGAGGTCCCCGACGGCTTGGTGGTCGGCGCGAGGCCGGCGTAGGAGGCCAGGTGGGCGGTGCTCGGGAAGGAGCTGCCGTCGCCGACGGTGACCAGGAGGACTGCGGCGGTCCTGACGCCGACGCCGGGCATCGACGTCAGGACCTCGGCAAGAGGGCGGGCCTCCAGCAGGCTCTCGATCTGATCCTCGAGGGCCCTGCGTTGTTCATGGACGGTGGCCAGCGACTTGGCGAGCGGGGGCACGATCACATCGAGCGTGGTCGTACCGGGAACGACGACGGTCTGTTCGTCGAGGGCGGTGAAAGATGTCATCGACGAGCCGCTGGACCATGCGCGGGCTCCGGGCCGGACGACTTCGACCAGTTCGCGGCGGCCGGCCTTGCGCGGAGCGTCCGGAGATCCGTAGCACTCGAGGAGCCAGGTGACCGCGGGATGGTCCAGGCGGGGGCCCAGGACCCGTTCGAGGCTGGGGTGGAACTGGGTGAGCAGGCCGCGGATGCGGTTGGACGTGCGGTTGGCCTCGTCGGCGAGGTCCTGGTCGAAGCCGACCAGCATGGTGAGTTCGGCGGTGACCTCGTCGGCGAGCTCGACAGAGCGCAGGGTGCGGGGCATGGTGCGGGCGACGTCCGCGGGCACCGCCGCATCGCGGGCGTCGGTCTTGGCCTCGCCGGGGTAGAGGTCGGAGATCCGCCGCATGGCCAGTCCGGGCAGGTGGGCGACCTGGCAGCCCGCGTCGCGGGCGACGGTCAGCGAGAGGGCGCCGATGGAAGCGGGTTGGTCCACGACCACCAGGACGGTGCTGAACTCGGCGCGGAGCTTGCCGAAGGCGGCTCTCAGTCGGGGCTCACCGCTCAGGAGCGGCTTGTCGAAGACCTTCTTCCCTGCCGAAGTGAGGCCGTGGCCGTGGTGCGTGCTCTTGCCGACGTCCAAGCCGAGGAAGACGCCCACCTGATCAATGTCGATCACCGTGCCCCCACATGCGTCGATGCCGTGCCGGCCTCGCGGTCGGGCCGTTCGCGCGCATCCACGTGGTGCAGACCTGCCGCCCACGAGCTGCCCGGCATTGCGCCGGGCCGGGCGGTGGCCGGACCTCCGATCAGCGTCTCCGACGGCATCCCTCGGACCCGGTGACACCACCCCCCAGGTCATCCGATCGACAGGGGGCAACAGTCATGCCGGGCCCGGAGGCCAGCGGCCCTCCTGCAGGGCCGCGAGGAAGATGACGGGGCCGGCTGCTGCCAGGGGCGCGGGGAGTCCCTCGGGTGAAGCGGGGGTTAAAGGGGGAATCAACGTGCTGGGTTTCCCTGCCGGATCCGGGGGAGATTCCACCTTTTCCCCCACTTAAACAGAGGGGTTCACCTGGGCATGCGCGGCCCGGCGGACGTAGCATCGAACCGAAGCGTTACAGCGGTATTTCCGCGCGGACAACTGAACCCTGAGCGGCAGGCACGAATCAGGTGCCCCATAGGGTGGAGCGGCGATCCGCCAGGCGCGCGGAAATAGGACCGAACGAGGTCCATTTGACGCCTGCGCGCGGTGGTCCGCGCAGCGAGAGTGAGGTGGGTTCCATGGACACACTGGTCATGGCGATTCCCACGGTCGAGGACGGGGTCGCGGCGTGGCATATCGCCCGCGAATCCCGGGTACTCGACGTGAATTCCTCCTACAGTTACCTGCTGTGGTTCAGGGATTTCGCCCGTACGTCCGTGGTGGCCTCGGATTCCGGTGACGTGCCGGTCGGATTCGTCACCGGATTCCGCCGGCCCGAACAGCCCGACACCCTCGTCGTCTGGCAGATCGCCGTGGACCGGGGGCAGCGCGGACGCGGCACGGCCAGTGCCATGCTGGACCATCTCACCGCCCGGCTGGCGGCGGACGGCGCCCTGCGGCACCTGGAGACGACCGTCAGTCCTGACAATGCCGCGTCCCACCGGCTGTTCCGGTCCTTCGCCCAACGGCACGCGGCACCGCTCGAAAGGGACCTCCTGTTTCCGGCGGAACTCTTCCCCGACACGCATGAAGCCGAGTTCCTGTACCGCATCGGTCCGCTGCGCCGGTGAACGGTGAACCGCGCCCTCGAAAGGACCGAGAATTAAGTCCGTTCGTCCTCCGTGAGGAGCGAGCATCATGACGGCTGCCCAACCCGCCTCCGACGTGTTCGGGAGGCTCGAGTCCGAGGTCCGCAGTTACTGCCGGGGCTGGCCCGCTGTTTTCGACCGGGCCAACGGCAGCAGGCTGTACGACGAGAACGATCGGCCTTATCTGGACTTCTTCTCCGGTGCCGGAGCGTTGAACTACGGGCATAACAACCCGGTGCTGAAGCGCGCGCTTCTCGACTACATCGAACGTGACGGTGTCACCCACGCCCTCGACATGTCGACGGCCGCCAAGCGCACGTTCCTGGTCACCTTCCAGGACGCCGTGCTGGCACCGCGCGAACTGCCCTACAAGGTGATGTTCCCGGGGCCCGCCGGCACCAACGCCGTGGAGGCCGCCCTGAAACTGGCCCGCAAGGTGAAGGGCAGGGAAGCCGTCATCTTCTTCACCAACGCCTTCCACGGCATGTCACTGGGCTCCCTCGCCGTCACCGGCAACGCCTTCAAGCGGGCGGGCGCGGGCGTCCCACTGGTGCATGCCGTCCCCATGCCCTACGACGAGCGGCCGGACGGCCGGGAACCGGACTTCCTCTGGTTTGATCGGCTGCTGGCCGGCGAGGGCTCCGGCCTGGACACCCCGGCGGCCGTGATCGTGGAAACCGTGCAGGGCGAAGGCGGGATCAACGTGGCCCGGGCCGAGTGGCTGCGCCGCCTCGCCGAATTGTGCCGGCGCCGGGACATGCTGCTGATCGTCGACGACATCCAGATGGGGTGCGGCCGCACCGGCGCGTTCTTCTCCTTCGAGGAGTCCGGCATCACCCCGGACATCGTGACGCTCTCGAAATCCGTCAGCGGATACGGACTCCCGATGGCGCTGACCCTGTTCCGTCCCGAGCTGGACATCTGGCAGCCCGGCGAGCACAACGGCACGTTCCGCGGCTTCAACCCGGCTTTCGTCACCGCCACCGCCGCGCTGGAGGAGTACTGGCGCGACGGCCGGCTGGAGAAGCAGACCCTGGCCCGCGCAGCGCAGCTCGAGCAGGCGCTGCGGACCGTCGCCGCCGACGGACCGGCCCCCGCGCCCGACGTGCGTGGCCGTGGGCTCGCGTGGGGCATGGAGTTCGCCGATCCGTCCCGTGCCACCGCCGTGTGCGCCCGTGCCTTCGAACTGGGCCTGTTGCTGGAGACGTCCGGCCCGGAGGACGAAGTCGTCAAGCTGTTCCCGCCGTTGACCATCAGCGACGAGGAACTGGAGGAAGGGCTCGCGCTGTTCGCCCGCGCGGTGCGGGAGACCGAGCGCCCGCCGGGACCCTCCGGCCGCTGAACGCACGAGCGCGCCGGCGGTCGTGCGAGCGAGCATCCACACTGCGGAAGAAAGGTGGGAGACCATCATGATCGTCCGTTCCTCCAAGGAGGTCGAAGGCACCGACCGGCACGTCACGAGCGCGTCCGGCGCCTGGGAGAGCAAGCGGCTCGTCCTGGCCAGGGAGCGGGTCGGTTTCTCCCTGCACGAGACGACGCTCTACGCCGGTACGGAGACGATGATGTGGTACGCCCACCACGTCGAGGCCGTGTTCTGCGTCGAGGGCGAGGCCGAACTGACCGACGAGGGGACCGGCGAGAAACACTGGATCGTGCCGGGAACGATGTACCTCCTGGACGGCCACGAGCGGCACACCCTGCGGCCCAAGACCGACTTCCGCTGCGTGTGCGTCTTCAACCCGCCCCTGACCGGTCTGGAGGATCACGACGAGAACGGCGTCTACCCTCCCCCGGAGCCGGATGCCTGGAGGGACCCCACCTGACGGAATCCGAGAGCGACGAAGCGTGAGGACGACCATGACGACGCTGTACAACCACCGCAGGACCACCGACCTGTATCCGACCCGCGGCCCGGCCGAGGCGATGCTGCCGCGTCGGGACCCCGTGGTGTGGTCCCCGTCCGACACGCCGGGGCCCTTGGGGCGAGCCGGACTGCGGGACTTCGAGCACACCGGTTTCACGACCGTGGACGCGCTGCTGGACCCGGACGAAGTGGCCCTCTACCGGGCCGAGTTGGACCGACTGATCCGGGACCCGGCGGTCCGCGCCGACGAGCGTGCCTTCATCGAGCCCGCGTCGCAGGACATCCGCTCGGTGTTCGAAGTGCACCGGATCAGCGAGGTGTTCGCCTCGCTCGTGCGCGACGAGCGCGTGGTGGGAGCGGCCCGCCAGATCCTCGGCTCGGACGTGTACGTCCACCAGTCCCGCATCAACGTGAAACCCGGCTTCGGGGCGAGCGGCTTCTACTGGCACTCGGACTTCGAGACCTGGCACGCGGAGGACGGTCTGCCGCGCATGCGGGCCGTGTCGGTGTCGATCGCGCTCACCGACAACCACGTCACCAACGGAAGCCTGATGATCATCCCCGGCTCGCACAAGACCTTTCTGGGCTGCGCGGGGGAGACGCCGAAGGACAACTACAAGATGTCACTGAGGAAGCAGGAGGCGGGAACGCCGTCGAACGAGGCGATCACCGCGCTGTCCGAACCGAACGGCATCCGGTTGATCACGGGCCGGGCCGGCTCCGCGACCTGGTTCGACTGCAACTGCATGCACGGCTCGGGCGACAACATCACGCCGTACCCGCGCAGCAACGTGTTCCTCGTGTTCAACAGCGTGGAGAACACCGCGGTGGAGCCCTTCGCGGCACCGGCACGGCGGCCCGCGTTCGTCGGAGCGCGGGACTTCGCACCGGTGAGGTGAGACCCGTGCGCGCCGGACGTCCGTGGGAACCCGCGGGACCGCTGCCGCGGACCACCGCGGAGGGGGGGGAAACGCCCCGCATCGCACCGGGGCAGCGGGGCCACGGCCCCGCCCCGGCCGCCGCGGTCGGCAGCACCGAGGAGCCGTACTCCCCGAGGCACGTGCCGGTGCCGCCCGGCATGAAAGGCCCGAACCGGTCGCGGGGCCCCCTGGCAGACGCCGGGCGGGGCGAAGGGCCCACGCCCGGTGGACCCGCGCCGGCCGGCGTGCTGTACGTGCCCGTCCGGCCGAAGGGCCGCTGCTACGTCACCTGCTTCTTCCGCACTCCCGGCGGGCACCGTACGGCCGTCGCCTTCACCTCCTCCGCACGGCTGCTGGCGACCCTCGGTCAGGGCCACCCCTGGATCAGGCTCTCCGCCACTGCGCTGCGTTCCCTCGCCGCACCTCTCGGGTGCACCGCGCTCACCATCGACCCGCAGGCGTCGGTCCCACCGGGCGGCGCTCGCCCCGAAACCCGTCCTGACACCGGTGAAGACCGGCCCGGGGCACCGCCGGACCGATGACGGTTTCCCTCGTCAGGGCGGTCACGGACACCGCCGCCGGGCCCGATCGACCTGGGAGGACCTCATGACCGACCGTGACGACCACACGTCCGCCCCCGCTTCCGGCATGCGTGCGGAGCACGACGACCACCGCACCCGGCCCGACACCGGCTGGCCGCAGCACACCGCGGCAGAGGACGATGCGTCGCCGGAGGAGGCCCCGGAGGCCGTCGAGGAGAAAGCCGCCGTGCGCCGGGCCGTCGACGACGGCACGAGCACCACCGCCCTCACCGGAGACGACGCGGAGGACAACGGCGCGCTCGCGCCCGAATTCCGGGAGCCCACGAACGACGACGGAGGCTGACGGCTCGGCGGCCTACGGTCCGGGCGAACGGGGCGTGGGCTCACCGGCCGTAGGCGTCCTCGCGGGGAAGGGGTCCGACATCGGCGTGGCGGCCGGGGCGGGCGGCGGCGTGACTTCCGGCTGCTGTACGGCGATCCGTGGTTCACGGTGCAGGGACTCCTGGGCCGTGCGGTCCCGTGGCCTCGGCCGGCAACTCGGCCGCACCGGCCGGACCGGCTCTGTTTCAGATCAGGTCATCCTGCGAGGAGGACGGGGGCGAGGAGGGCTCGGAGGGGTTCCCACAGGCCGGCCGGGGCGGCCAGGACGTCGCCGCTTCGGGGCCAGCTGCCGGGGACGGGGCCGGTCAGGTCACCGGCTGTTCCGCCGGCCTGCTGGACCAGAAGGATTCCCGCTGCGCAGTCCCAGGGTTGCAGCCCGGGTGCCCACAGGGCGTCCGCTCGGCCGGTGGCGACCTGGGCGAGGGCGGCTGCGGCGCTGCCCCCGCGGCGCAGATCGCGCACCTGGGGCAGGAGAGCGCTGACGGTGGGCCCGGCCATGGGGCGTTGGGCGGGCCGGCCGAAGTTGAGTTCCACCAGGGCACGGGTGAGGTCATTCTGTCCCAGGGGAGCGACCGGGGTGCCGTTCGCGGTGGTGCGGGTGCCGACCCGGGCCTCGGTCAGCAGTCCGAGGGCGGGCTCGATGACGACGCCGGCGAGCAGCCGGTCGCCGGCGGTGTCGGCCGCGGCCACGCTGACCGCCCAGTCCGGGCGCCCGTAGAGATAGTTGGTGGTCCCGTCGATCGGGTCGATGATCCACCGCACTCCACCGTGGCCCACGGTGGTGCCCTCTTCCTCGCCCCAGATCGTGTCGTGCGGCCGGTGTTCGCTCAGGACGGCGCGGACGGCGCGTTCGGTGTCCCGGTCGGCCTGGCTGACCAGATCGTCGGGTCCTGCCTTTTCCTCGACGAGGAGCCGGTGGGCCCGGCCGCGCCACGAGGCGGCGGTGCGGGCGCCGGCCCGAGCGGCGTCGCGAGCGAGGCCCAGCAGGTCATCGAGGTCCACCGGTGTCCTTTCGGACGGCGTCCCAGGTGGCCCGCCCGAGCACCGCGCGGGCGAGCGGGACGAAGAGGGCCGCTGCCAGGGAGCGCAGACGCCTGGGCAGCACGCCGATCGCGTCGAGGGATCGGCTGCTGAAGGTGAGATAGGCGGCCATCACGGACAGCCAGGGCAGCAGGGCCGCCGTCGGGCGTGGCTGCGCGGTGAGGACCAGAGCCAGGAACTGCAGGACGGCACCGGCGGCGACGACCAGCGGACGCCTGACCGCGAGGACGACCGCCGCCGTGGTCGTGACCGCACCCGATGCGGCCGCGACCAGGGCGTGAGTCGCCGAAGAAGGCAGGACGAGCAGGGAGCCGGTCACCGCCGCGGTGGTGCCCGCGACCACGAGTGCCAGGTTCCACGGGGCGGCCAGGGACGTGCGGGCACGCAGCGGCGTCCAGTCGGCCGGGGCGGCCTCGGTGAGACGTTCCGGCAGCCAGCGCACCAGCGCCAGGAGATGTTCCCGAGCCTGGTCGGCCCGCGCGGTCCACCTCAGCCTGCCCTCGTCCGAGGCGGCGAACGCCAGACTCTCCAGAACCCACCGGCTGGTGACGAACGCGACCCCGAACGCCCACAGCGCCACGGCCGCCGACACCGCCAGGGCCGGGCGCCGGCCCAGATCGACCGCGAGCGCCAGCCCGGTCATACCGCGTACGACGTAGCCTGCACCGACGACGATCCACAGGGCGATCACGGCAGGCCGGGCGGGCGGTGGGATCGTTCCGGTGCGGCCGGTGCCCTTTGCGCGCAGGGCCTCGTAGACGACGGCCACGCCCAGGACGGCCGCGGTCATCACCAGGAGCACTCCGGTCAGGCGCAGGCCCGGCAGCGCCAGGGCCAGGACCGCCACGGCCGCAAGGCGGACCAGGGCGATCGCGCAGCTGGCGCCGACGTGTGCGCGGGCGCGTTCGATCGGGCCGGGCAGGCGGCCGCGGTCCTGCTGGGCGGGGTGCTGCTGATCGGCGACGAACCCGCGGATGTCGTTCCACTGGTAGCGGGCGGGATAGACGAGCAGTTCCAGGGCTCCCCACACGATCAGGGCCCGCACCACCGCACTTCCCGTCACGTCCGCGCCCGCGGCCACGGCCAGGAGGAAGGTGAAGGGCATGAGCAGCCCTTTCACGGCGTCCTTGGGCCGCGGCATCACCAGGTACCCGAGCATCGAGCGCGGGTGCGACACGCGCTGCGGGGCCGAGGCGGAGCCGCTCCCGCTCCTGTCCCCGTCCTGCCCGCGCTGACTGATGCGCTTGTCGGGCCGGTCGGCCCGCTCCTGCCGGCGGGCCGACCGAGGCGGTGCTTCGAACGCGGACACGCCGATGTCGTGGGCCGCCTCTCTGCCGGTCACGTGGCCACCCGCACCGCGTCGCCGACGAGGTCCATGACCAGCTCCTCCCAGCTCTGCCGCACCCATGCGGCGCCGGCGTCCCGCAGGTGGCTGATCCTGCCGGGCCGTTCGCCCGCGGGCACGAACTGCACCAGCCCGGCGGTGGCGATGCCTGCCGCAACTGCGGAGGCCGCTCCGGTGACGGAGTCCTCCAGGGCGAGTGCCTGGTGCGGGGAGATACCGAGCTCGGTCAGCGCGAACCGGTAGACGGCCGGGTCCGGCTTGCTGGTCGGGACGGGCAGGCTGTCCTCCGCGCTGAAGCGGCGATCCGCCGGAAGCAGGTCGTCCAGGCCACTGGCCGTGGAGCAGGCGGCGAGCCGGGTCAGGGCGCTGGAGCTCACCATGGCCAGCCGGTAGTGGCTGCCGAGCGCCGACACGGCGGCCACCACGTCCGGCTGGGGTGTCAGGACCTGACCGAGGTAAGCCGTCACCTCGGTCTTCTCACGCTCCACCCACTCCTCCAGTTCAGCGGGGTCCAGGTGAACGCCCTGGCTGTCTGCGAGGTCCTGCGCGGTGGTGCGGAAGTTCTTGCCCGTGGTGGTGAGCCGTAGGTGCTCGGGGGAGAAGGTGCCCGTCAGGCCGAAGTGCCGGGCGAAGTCCTGGGTGACCGTAGCGGAGGCGATGAAAGCGGGCTCTTCGGAGGGAAACAGGGTGCCGTCCGCGTCAAGCAGCAGTGTGGTGATGCGGGTGAGGTCTGGGATGCTCATGGGGCTCCTGGATTCAAGGGGTGACGGGACGCTCGGCGAGCCGTTGCGGCGAGGCCATTGCGGTTCGCAGGCTTTCGCCACTGTCGAAGGCGCCGGCCAGGGACTTGCGGATGACGGTGACACTGCCGGTGTCGTCGGCAAGGCCGTCGAATATGTCCGTGAGGGCGAGCAGGGGGCCGGGGTCGCCGCCGCCTTGCAGGGCCGCGTGCCGCAGTTCGTCGGCTCGGGCGTCCTGCACGTGGATCGGGGCACCGTCCAGGTCCACTGCACGCAGGTAGCGCATCCATGCGGCGACGGCGAAGGCCAGTCGTGTGCGGGGCCGGTCCTTTGCGTGCGCGGCGTGTAGAGCGGGCAGCAGGTAGTCGGGCATCTTGGTCGAGCCCCGGCGGCACAGCCTGGCCAGCTGGTCGCCGATGCTGGGATTGCGCAGGCGCTCCAGCACGGTGTCGCAGTAGGCGCCGAGGTTCATGCCCGGCACGTCGGCGGGCAGCAGGGGGGCGATCTCCTCGCGCATCAGCCGCTCGACGAAGTCGGCCACCGCCGGGTCCGCCATGGCCTGGTCGGTGCTGCGGTGACCGGCCAGGTAGCCGACGTATCCGAGTGCGCAGTGGACGCCGTTCAGGAGTCGGCTCTTGATGAGTTTGTAGGGGGCGACGTCGTCGACGAAGAGCGCTCCGACGCGGTCCAGCGGGGGCCGGTCGTTGCAGAAGTCGTTCTCGATCACCCACTGGGTGAAGGGTTCGGTGATCACCGGCCAGCGGTCGCCCACCTGGAAATCCTCTTCGACCTCGTCCCGGTCCTCGGGGGTGGTCGCCGGGGTGATGCGGTCGACCATGCTGCCGGGGAAGGACACCCGTTCCTCGATCCACCGGGCCAGAGCGGCATCACGCCGGCCGGCCAGGGTCATGACCGCCTCACGCGTCACGGCGGCGCTGTCGGGCAGGTTGTCGCACGACAGCACCGTGAACGGGGCCTGATGGGCTTTGCGGCGCCTGTCCAGGGCCTCGACGACGAGGCCGAACACCGACTCGCCTGCCTGATCGGGGTCGTCGGGCAGACGGTAGCCGTCGGCGGTGATGGTCAGCGTCACCAGACGTATGCGGGGGTCGGCCAGGCGTGCCCTCACCGCCTCGTGGTCCTGGGCCAGCAGCAGGTACTCGACCATGCTGCCGATGACCTTGGCCGTGCTGTCGTCGCCGTCGCGCTGGACGACGGTGAACAGGTTGTCCTGTGCGTTCAGGACCTGGCCCATTTCCGGCCGCCTCATCCCTACGCCGATCACTCCCCAACGGGTGAAACCCAGTTCCGCCAGCTGGTCGAAATAGACCTCCTGATGAGCACGGTGGAAACCGCCGACTCCAAAATGCACGACGGCCGGCTCCATGCGGGCCCGGTCGTAACCGGGTGTTTCCAGCTGGCTACCCGGCGGGGTGCCGAGACTACGGTTGTTCAACGCGGGGGCGGGCGGGGGTGACTCTGACATTGCAAACCTAATAAGTAGACGGGATCCGTCATCGATTCGATCGAATCTCCTGGCGACCGCTTCTCGTCTTTTGAGCGCAGTGCACGGGTGATTGCCCGTAGATTCCCCGGAGAATAAAAGCCCAGACTGGGAAACTTCGCGGAACGGGCGATCAGCCCTCCTCAGCCGCCCTGCGGACGGCCGACGGACCGGTCGGAAAAGAGTTCAGAAAGGTCGCCACCATGACGGGTTCCTTCCGGAGTACCGCTGCACGCCTTCCCGAAACCGAACGGGATGCCCTGATCGACCTGAGCAGATGATCTTTTTCAGACCGGCCCGCTCCGGCGTCGGACCGGCGTGCTTCTGGCCGGGTGGACGCACCCCTCGAGGAAAAGCGGGCACCGACGTCTCGACAGAATTTGTCATCCTGGCAGAAAGTGCCGCCTCGGCGAGAAATGCCGCCCGGCAAAACAACGAGCCGGTGCGGGCCGAGGAAAATCTCCCCGTACGTAGTCGCCGACCACGTGTCCCGGCGGGCCGGCCGTCTTGGCCCTCGCCAGCGGGAAAGGGGACGGCAACGAGGACCGGGCGGCGGCCCGGAACGGACTCCGCGGCGGCGCGCAGATACGCACGGCCGTCCAGGGGTACCTGGGAGTTCTGCCGGGTTCCCAGGTGGCCGAAGACTCCCTCCCTGAGCAGAGGAGCCGGCACCTTGACCGGGAGCCGGCACGTCGCCCTTGAGCCCACAACCTTCGGCGGAAGCGGAGATGATCGTGCCCGGCACATGGCTGACAGGCGCGCACACCGGAACGAAGACCCCCCTGGACGAGCCGGGAGCGCGACGGTGGCGGGCGGTCCTGCTGGGGCTCGCGGAGCGTGACGGAGCGGGCCCTTCGGGGACGGACGCCCTGGACGAGTTGGAGCGTCCGGCCGCGACCGACGGGATCGGTGTAGTGGACCGGATGGTGCAGGTGCGTGACCGTCCGGACCCGGCGACCTACCTCGGTTCGGGGAAGGTGAACGAGCTCGCGGAGCTGGTCGAGACCGAAGACGCGGATCTGGGGATCGCCGAGGGCGAGCTCACTCCCGCGCAGGTGCGCGGCCTGGAGGACCGCGTCGGCGTGCGGGTGGTGGACCGCACCGGGCTGATCCTGGACATCTTCGGCGAGCACGCCCGCAGCTCCGAGGGCAAGGCGCAGGTGGAGCTGGCCCAGCTCGCCTACGAGCTGCCGCGGCTGCGCGGCCACGGGCGTGAGATGTCGCGCATCGGCGGCGGCCGGGTGGCCGACGGCGCGGGCATCGGCGTGCGCGGACGCGGCGAGATGCGGCTGGAGATACGGCGACGCCATCTGCGGCGGCGCATGCGTACGCTGCGGGAGCAGGTGCGCCGCACCGCCCGCCGACGGGAGGTGACGCGCCGGCGCCGAACGCGTGATCACATCCCGTCCGTGGCCGTCACCGGTTACACCAATGCGGGAAGTCGGCTCTGCTGAACCGTCTGGCCGGCGCGGACGCCGAGGTCGCCGACGTCCTGTTCGCCACCCTCGACCCGCTCGTGCGCCAGGTCCGCACCCTCGACGGCCTGACCCACAGTGACGCGCTGGGGGAGGAGTCACGGGCCGCCACCTGCGGACGATGAGGCCGTCAGCGGAACTGGCTCTCCTCGGTGGAACCGCGCAGCGCCAGGGTCTCCGCCGCCGGGTCGACCGCCGCGCTCACCAGGTCGAAGTACCCGGTGCCGACCTCCCTTTGGTGTTTGACCGCGGTGAACCCGCGCTGCTGGTCCGCGAACTCGCTCTCCTGCAGCTTGACGTAGGCGGGCGTGCCCTCCTTCACAACGCGACCGCGTCCGCCTTGAACTGCGGCAGACAGTCCTTCATGACCACGGGATGTCCGTCCTCAGGTCCTCGGGATCCAGTGTCTCGTGTGTCCAAGATCCGGGGTCAAGGCCCACCCGTACCCGCTGAGGGACTTGGACAGGCAGATGATGTCGGGGACGATTCCGGCCGTCTCGAAGGGGAAGAACGGGCCAGTGCGCCCGCAGCCCATCTGGATGTCGTCGGCCACCAGCAGCGTGCCGTGCCCCTGGGCCATGACGATGTCCTCGGGCGTCCCAGGCGAGGTGACCGCCTTCAGCGCTTCCGCGGGCACCCGGGCTTCCGCCGCACCGAGCCCGTCGTGCAGAGCGATCTCCGTGGCCCTCTGCGGCAGGACCGAGCGGAGCTTGCCCGCCACCCGGCGCTTTCGGACACCCGGATCCGGGTGTTTTCGGACACCCGGATCCGGGACAGACCCGAGGCCGGCGTCGGCGAGGACGACGAACGGATCGCAGCCGACGAATTCGAGGGCTTGCCTCTTCAGTCCCGGGGGTGGCGTTGCGGTGCGGACGCCGGCGGACTCATGTCCGGCAAATAGTGACGAGCGAAGAGCGTGGCGACCAGATCTCGTCGGCTGCGGACGCCCGTCTTGTCGAACACCGACTTCAGGTGGTCCTGGACCGTGTGCGGTGACAAGCCTGCACTGCGGCTGATGTCGGCTGTGGACCGCCCCCGCAACACCAGCGCCATGACGTCCCTCTCGCGAGGAGTCAGTCCGTACGCCGCGACGATCAGTGCGATGTGCTCGGCGGGACCGGCTCGTTCAACGACGACGGCGGTGCGGGCCGGGGCCGCCGTGGGTTCCTCCAGGCGCCAGGCGTGCAACCGTACCCGGCCGTGCCTGCGGCTGTGCATCCACGAGGTGTGGGAGGCCGCGGCCCCTGCGGCCTGCACCGCCGCTGCCACCGCGTACACGGCGGGAGGGAGTCCGCGATCCCCGGACGGCACGCCGTCGGCGTGCGCCAGGTCGTTGAACCACATGGCCACGGTGGGTGTCGCATGGACCACCTGGTGGTCGCCGTCCAGCAACACCAGTCCCGGCGCCGTCTCCGAGGCGTTCGCTTCGGCGAGCCGCGTCAGGTGCAGCTGGCGCAGTGCGTTCCCCAACGGCTGGACCAGCGACGCCGCCGCAGCCAGCTCTGGGGAGCCGAACGGGGGCGCGTCGTCCGCGCGCCCCATGACCAGGGCGCCCCATGCCCCGTGACGGTCCCGCAGCAGCACACGCAGCTCGTCGCGGAAGCCGAGGGGCCGCATGATGTCGCGGTACCGGGGACTGAGGGCGAGGTTCCCGTTCGTCTCCCGGCTGAGCAGACCCACCGGCGTCGGTCTGGCCGCCAGATCGGACAAGTCGTTGGCATCCCCCTCGCGGTACTCGATGTCGAGCATGCGCGGCATCATGGCGGGCGGCAGGCCGTCTCGGTAGTCACCGCCGGTGTTCATCAACGTCTGCGGATCCACGGTCAAGCAGGCGCATACGTCGAAGCGCAGCGCAGGCCGTACGATCCGTTTCACCGCCTCGAAGAACTCCTCGACGCTCCGCGCGGACTGCGCCGCCCGCGCCGCCGCGTCCCCGGTCTCGCCGACCCGTCTTGCTCCCCCATGACGCCTCATGGTCCGAGGCTAAGCGTGCACAACAGTTCCCGAGCCCGGTTTGCGCAGGTAGCTGTGGCTCCGCTTACCGTGCCCGGGAACCGTCGACGTCCGGGGCGCGCGATCGACGCCTCGGTACGGGTCAGCGGTTGTTGTGCAGGACGAGGTTGAGCTTCGCCCAGTCCTTGCCGCCGTTCTCCCCGTTGCGGAGCGTGATCTCGCTGACCGTCGAGGTCTGTCCCGCGGGGACGTAGCGGTGGAAGTCGTACTCGGCGTCGAGGTCGGTGTTGGTGTCGTTCGTGCCCTCGTAGAACCGCAGGGTCACATAGATCATGACTCCGCCGCCGGCGTCCGTCTCCGCGGACACATGCTTCTCCACACGGATCTCGCCCCCGCACGTGGTCTCCCACCACACCGACGGCGTGCGGACCTCGTTCACCCACCCCTCGGAGGCGACGTTGCCGTTGCAGTACGTACCGGCGGCGAAAACGCCCTCGTCGTCGCGGATCGTGTAGGTGCCGGTCAGAGCGACGTTCCGCCACACGGAGGCCGTGACCGCGTCACCCGCCGCAGACGGGGCCGCACCGGCAGCCGGAGCCCCCGCCACCATCAGGCCGGCGACCGCGGCCGCGGCCAGCATCCCCGTGGTCTTTCTTCGGATGGACATCTCTTCCCCCTCGTTGTCGTCACCGAACGCGCCGAAGGCGGCTCACCACCCTCGACCGGGTAAAGAGTGCCGCGGCCGGTCGGCGTATCCCATCCCAGACATCTGGGGGGTCTCACCACCGGCGGACTGTCGCCTTCGGGCTCACCGTCGGCACCCCCGTGCCCGGCCGGGCGCCCGGCCGGGCACGGTCCCCGTCGGCAAGGACCACGTCCGGCTGCGCAAGCTGACCGGCAAGGCGTTCCGCCCGCGCCGCACGGGCCTGATCACCTCAACTCGGCGAGCAGCCGGCCATCGCCCCGTAGCTCTCGCGGACCGCGTCCGCCCTCCCCAGCCGGTGACGCTCCAGCCGGATCGCGCCCAGATGCCTCGCCTCATAGAACCGCGACCGCCACACCGCCGCCGCCGACCGGTCCAACCGCCCGTAGACCTCCCAGAACGCGGCCCGTCCATCGTCCTCGGCCATCGCCATACGGATCGTCCCATCCGCCTCCGGCACCCCGAAGAGGCAACGGCCGAAGTCAGCACGCCGCTGATGGCCGGCACGCCGGCGTCCCGCTCGAGCAGAGCGTTCACAGTCCGCAGATCACCGGCCAAAAGCAGTCCGCAGATCACCGGTCAAAAGACGGGGCTCGGCCACCTCGTCCAGCACCGCCCGACCGTGGCCGGTCACGCCATCCAGCTTGCGCACATCCGCCGAGTCCAGCCCCCCACCGTCCAGGTCCGCGACGATGTCCTCCAACGACGCGATCACAGCCTCGCTCCACGTGGCGTATCCAGGCCCGGCCACAGCCCCGAACCACGGTCCCCGCACATCGTGCACGGCACGGGCGATCACACCCATCCGCCGGAAGAAGGACGGCCACGTGCTCCGCGGATACGACCCCAGACACTCCGGAGCCGGGACACCGTCCAAGCAGGTCTGGATCATCCGGTCCCGGCCGATCACCTGCCCCGTCCAATCCGCGGCGATCACCTGCGGCATCAGGTGCGCGACCGGAGCCAGCCACGGCAAGCCGGCATGCTCATTCCTCATCAGGCGCCGCTCGCTGCGGAACTGCCGTTCCCGCGCCGGCGCCACCCGAAGAACCACCGGGCGGTCCCGCTCGGCCAGAGCCACGCGATGGACGTTGTCGTACACGCCCGTGCCCAGCTCGACGCAATCCGGCGCGTGCAGCACCCCGTACGCAGGGTCCCTGCCCTCACGGACCTTCGCCGGCACCCAGCCCGAAGGCCGGCGTCCCCCGAGGACCTCGCGAGCCACCGGCTTCGGCTGAGCCGGCGGAAGAGGATCGGTGGGCACCTGGTCGTAGTCGACGCGTCGACCGGCCGCACAAGGCCGGGAGACCGAAACCGGATCCGGTAGTACTCCGCCGCTTCCGTGCTGCCGTCCTCGAGGTCCCGGTACGACGGCAGTCCCACGAGGTACATCCGGCCCGTTTCGGTCTGCCGTCGCCTCCACAGCCGTGCCACAACCCTCTGCTCGACAACCGTCTCGGTCATCTCGGGCGTCTCCTCGACCACCGGATCCGCCGTTGATCGGACACCTTCCCTTGGTGATGCGGGAGCGCGGGGCGTGCCCACGGCAGCGGGGTTTGCATGTGCCGTAGCGGCATGTGGTCGAGTAGGCGGCGAGCACGACATCGAGAGGTTCCCGTACATGCCCCTTCCTGCGATCCCCCGCCGGGTCAAGATCGGCGATGCCGCCGCGTTCGCCGGGATCACCCCCCGCGCCATCCGCCACTACCACGCCATCGGGCTCCTCGCCGAACCGGAACGCGGCAGCGATGACCGCCGCCGCTGGGCCTCACCCGCGCCTGGGCGGCAGCCCTCGAATCGGACGGCCGCCCCGAGCCACCGACGCCCACCCTGCTCGTACGGGGCTCACAGGACACCCTGTTCCCGGTACGGGGATTCACCGACACCGCCAGCAGACTCGGCGCCCAGCTCACGGTTGTCCCCGACGCGGGACACCTGGTACAGCTCCACCGCCCCAACACAGTCGCCCAGTCCCTTCTGCGTTTCTGGACCACCCGCGAATGACCCTGCCCACCGGGACCGTCAGCCGTGACAGGTCGGTCTACGGCGCTACCAGCCGTCCCTGGAGCGATTACCCGCTTACGCGCTCGAGCTCAACCCGGTGGAACTGCTGTGGTCGTCGCTCAAGAAGCGGGGACTCGCCACCTGTGCCGGCGACCACCTTGCCGATGTCGCCGACGCCACCGGACAAGGCATTCACCGCATCAGCCACAACCAGCAGCTGTCATGGTCCTTCCTCGCCCACACCGGCCTGACCATCCACCCACCACGCCCACGGAACCAACGAAAAGATCAGTAATTCCTCACGGGGCTTCGACGTCGGCAAGATCAATGATCGCGGGCGGCATCCGCTTGCCGACACCCTTGGACTCGTCCTGGACGTCCTGGTCACGCCCGCGTCCACGACCGACCGGGACGCCGCCCGAATCCTGCTGCCCGCAGGCAAAGAGCGGTTCCGGCGCCTTGCCCGCGTCTGGACCGACGGCGGTTACACCGGCCACCTCACCGACTGGGGCGGCCCAGCATCTGGGGTGGCTCTTGACATCGTTCGTCGCAGCGACGACGCCCAGGGTTTCCAGGCCCTGCCCCGCCGCTGGGTCGTGGAGAGGTCCTTCGCCTGGCTCCTGCGCGGCCGGCACCTGGTCCGCGTCTGCGAGCGACGCACCGACACCGGTGAAAGTACCGTCCTGTGGTCGGTGACCAGGCTCATGAGCCGCCGTCTCGCCGCCCGGCACCAGCTTGGCCCGGCGCGGGCAGCGTGAAGCGGCCGGACTTGTCCACTGTCGGCCAGCCGCGTTCCACCAGCCGTTTCAACCGGGTCCGCGCCTCCTCGGCGTGCGAGGCGGACGCGCTGTCCCAGCCCAGCACCACCACTGCCACCCGCCGGGCGCCGACTCCGTCGGCTCCCGCCTCCGGAGCGGCGGTTATCAACGCCTGGTGGTCCACCGACAGCACCTCGGTTCCGGCCGCGCCCTGACGGTGGGGCACCGTCCGGCGCGGCCCCACCGGCTTCCTGGGCGGCGCCCCGTCGGTCACCACGGTGGGCGCACCCGCCTCGGCCAGCGCCTCCAGATACTGCTCCAGGCCGATCACCCGGCGTCGGAGCACCTCTTCCGCCTCCACCAGAGCTGTCCGCACCCGTGCCGGCTCGGCTTCGAGCTCCTCCACCCGTACCGCCGCGTCCCTCTGCCGCGTCTCCAGAGCTGCCCGCATCGACGGCACCCGCCACCCCACGACATCTCGGCCGGCAACGGAGCAAGCCTCACGCGACGACCGTGAGCCCATGCCTGACCAACAGAAACCGCACACGGGGTTCGGAAAGAGAATGGCCTGTGAGGGGATGGGAGAAGACGAGAGAGCAGACCACGGTCTTCGGTTGCAGTCATGCGGATTCGACACCTGCATGATCACCGAAGTCGTGCCTGCGTCGGCATCACGCCCGTACCAGCGTGACATGACAACCCATCACCGGGTGATTCCGCCCAACCCTCGACCTCGCAGTGTCCCTGATACCTTCCGCGCAGCGGGGAACCTCACAGTCCGAAGAACGGCCTGATCTGTCCGCAACGTTGTCCTGGTCCATCGAAAGGGCTGAAATGGCAGCGGTCGGCCTGCGATTATCCATGGCGCCGAGGCGAGCCCGATCGGGTGCAGCCCGAGGAGTCATGTGGAGGGGAACAGATGCGCATCAATCGTCAGCGGGCCATGACCAGGCTCGCCACAGCAGTGGGAGCAGGAGCGCTGTTGGCCGCCGGCATGACGGCCACCGCCGTCGCTGCGGACTCCGGACCGGCCGCCGCGCCGCAGGCCCAGAGCGTGGGCGTTCAAAGCGGCTGGGTGACGACGTGGATCAACGGAAACGTCAGGTACGGGCCTTCGACGAGCTACGGGATCAACTACACCGTGGCCGCGGGATTCACCTCCTACGGCCTGTGCTGGACGGAAGGCGGCCATGTCAGCGCCAACGGTATCTCCCACAACAAGTGGGTGAAGCTGGACGACAACGCGTGGATCTGGGGCGGCCTGCTCCAGGGCAACGAAACCGGCGGTGTCGCCAATCACTGCTGACCGAGGGTGAGTCGCTGAGAATCCGGTGCTGAACGGCGTACACACGGAACCGGGAAGGCCCAGGTCCAAGAAGCTGCGCGTCACCTGAACCAGCACACGCTGTGGTGCCGCACCTTACAGGTGCGGCACTGCTGCTACACCGCCCAAGGCCTCCAGTACCACACCGCCCGCGTCTTCATCGGCTCCGAACTCACCCATCACGACGACCACTGGACCGCCCGCCCGACCAGAGCGCACGGCCCCAACCTCCACCACCTTGCCCTGAATCGCCCCGAGTTCGGTGGAGGTCTCAGGACTCCGGCCCGGGCGCCGCGGCCACTGGAGTTGACGCGGGGGACCGGGTGCCGACCTGATCCGGTCAACGTGGACCACGCACGCCGCCTTGTGAACGACATGACGTACGGGGCCTGGGATGACGCGAACCCCGCTCCCCTCGCGCTGTGTTTCGTGCGGAGGGGAGGTCAGGGGCCTGCACCGGCTTCACGCCATGGTGATCAGCCGGATGCCTCGCGGCTTCCTCGTTGTTCGGGGCGTCCCGCACGGCGTGCGCCACGTCCCGGGAGCCAAGGCCCGGACTGCAGCGGACGCGGTGGGGTGATGAGGGTGGCGTCGCCTCGGAAGGAGGTCGCTGCGGCCGTGCACATGGTCCACCTGTACGGGAGCGAGCGACGCGCCCTGCCGTGGGAAGGGTGGGAGAGGCGCACTTTCACGAACACCCAGACGGCCCGACTCCTGCGCAGTCAGTACCTAGTTGTTGCGGGTCAGGACGTTGGTGACGGCGCATAGTGGTGGGCAAGATGGGTGGCGAGGTCACGTAGGTGAGCCCTGGCTTCACTGGGGCCGTGCACAGTGATGGCACTCCCGAACGGCAGGAGTGCTCGCACGTCCTCCAGATGCAGGAAGCGGATTGTCACCTTGCGGCCGGTGGCGGATTCTTCATGGTCGTCCTGGACGAGTCGTTGGCCGAGGATCCGTTGCGCTCGCTCGATCTGGGTCTGATCGATGGTGGCGCTGACCTCTATCGCGTGGTTGTGTTCCCACTGATCAACGAGCGTGGCAGCGACGGTGGCCAGGGTCTGGTTCTCGCGGATCCGTCGTGGCTGGTCGACTTCTTTCCACGTGGTGATCCGTTCGAGTCGGTACATCCGTGGCACTTGGGCGCAGTCGGCGACGAGGTACCAGACGCCGGCCTTGGCGAGCAGCCCGTAGGGATCCACGACCAGGTCGCGGGGGCATGACTCGCGTGGACTGTCGTACTCGATTCGTAGCCTACGACCGCGCCGCACCGGGCCGATCAGCGAAGCCGGAGTCGTGCCGGAGGTTCGTGCCTGGAGCCAGGGACGGCTGTCCACGTGCACTACGTCGGTGAGCGGCAGGAGTTCATCAAGTCGACGTGGTTGTGTAGCGACGATCTTGGAGAGTGCGCGCCGGCTTTCGACCGATGCGTCGAGCTCCGCACGTTGCTTCTCGTCCAGTCCGGCGAGAGAGAGATGATCACGCTCGTCGGGTGTGAGTCGCGTGAGGTCGAGTCCGGATCCGGGCAGCATGGTCACGCCTCCGAGGCGGCCCCGTTGCGCGGTCACCGGCAGACCGGCGTCGCGGAGCCAGTTCAGGTCCCGGGTGATGGTTCGAAGGGACACCCCGAGCGCCGAGGCGAGTTCCTGTGTGGTCACGGCGTTCCTCGATGCCAGGAGCAGCATCAGGGAGAAGAAGCGGTCTGGGGTCACGCGCCAAGTTTTTCAGGAATTGCGACATGATGCGGCGCATATCCCGGTCAGGCTGGCGGATGCGTACCCACCAACTGCGAGAGGGAAGAACCATGACCACATCCGTCGTGTCCATCGTCTACGTGAACGACGCTCCCGCTGCAGCGCGTTTCTACGGCGACCTCCTCGGCATGAGCCCGTCGTTCGAGACTCCGGGATACATCACCTTCGCCCTCGGGCCAGGCGCTGACCTCGCTGTGTGGTCCGGCCAGTTCGAGGGTCTGTCAGCGGACGTCCCGCGTACCAGTGAGGTGTGTCTGGCCATCGACAGTGGGCCCGACGAGGTCAACGCGATCTTCAAGCAGTGGCAGTCCAAGGGCGTCACGATCCTGCGCGAGCCTCATGATGCGGGGTTCGGGCTGACCTTCCTCGCGGCCGATCCTGACGGGAACCGTATCCGCGTCGCACCGAGGGACTGACAGGCCGCAATGCGGCAGGCGCGCACGACAGGTGTCGCGCCTGCCGTGTCTGACTTCGAGAGGACGACGAGTGCCCCACACGAATGCGCCCCTGAGCGTCGAGGGCCGTAGGCGGCTCGTGAAGCGGTGCCAGACACGTCCCATTGCCCACGTCGCCGCTGAGACGGGTGTCCTCGCGCGCGCCAGCAAGTGGGTAAATCGCTGGCGGCTACACGGTGATGCGGGGTTGCAGGACCGGTCGCCGAGTCCGCACCGGAGTCCGAAGGCGACTCCGGCATGGGTCATCGAGCAAATCGATTCCTGGCGCCGCGAGTTCAAGTGGTCCGCGCAACGGGTCACCGACGAACTTGTCAGTATCGGATTTGTGATCGGCCGGCGAACTGCCAGTCGACGCCTGACCCGGCTTGGCCTCGGCAAGCGCCGCTTCATCGACCCAGGCGGTGAGAACAACCGGAAGCCGGGGAAGATCACTGCCCGCTGGCCTGGACACATGGTGCACCTGGAGGTGAAGAAGGTCGGCCGGATCCCTGATGGCGGCGGGTGGCGTATCCATGGCCGGGACAGCGGTCAGGCCAAGATCGCGAGTCGGGCGAAGTCGGCCGGGGCAAAGCGTGGGTACGTCTACCTGCACTCCGTCGTCGACGGTTTCTCACGGCTCGCCTACATGGAACCGCTGGGCGATGAGAAAGGCGCGACGGCTGCTGCCTTCCTCGCCCGGGCGAAGGTCTGGTTCGCCGCCCACGGCATCCACCACATCCACCGGGTCGTCACCGACAATGGCGCTTGCTACCGCTCCGGCGACTTCGCCCGCATCGTCGGGCAAGGCACCCGGCATCAGAGAACCAAGCCATACACACCTCGGTACAACGGGAAGGCGGAGCGTTACCAGCGCATCCTGGCCGAGGGAGCCCTTTATGCCCGCGAGTTCACCAGCGAGGGCGCTCGGTCAGCCGCGATAGCAGTGTGGAACATCCACTACAACTACCACCGGCCACATAGACGTCGTCTCATTTGGTGAGTCTGCGGTAGTAGATGAGGGTGCAGGCGATGCTCGTGAAAGCGAGGAAGTGCTCAGCCTTGCGCTCGTAGCGGCGGTGGAGGCGGTGGCAGTCGGCGAGCCAGGCCATGGTGCGTTCGATCGTCCACCGGTGCCGCCCCAGCCGTTGCGAGGTCTCGATGCCCCTGCGGGCGATGCGGTGCCGGATGCTCCGCCGGGACAGCCATTGCCGCAGGTGGCGGTAGTCGTAGCCCTTGCCGGCGTGGAGCTTGCCGGGCCTGCGCCGACGGGGGCCGCAGCGGGACCGGATCGGCGGTATGCCCTTCACCAGCGGGAGCAGGGCCTGGCTGTCGTGGACGTTGGCGCCGGAGATTCCGGCGGACAGGGGCAGACCCGTCCGCTCGGTGATCAGATGGATCTTCGACCCGTACTTTCCCCGGTCGACAGGATTCGGACCCGCCAGGTCCTCCTTTTCAGGGCCCGCATGTTCACCGAGTCGATCGCGCACCTCGACCAGTCCAGCTCGCCGCGGGCTCCAAGTTCGTCCAGGACCAGGCGGTGCAGTTTGGCCCAGACCCGGGCCTTGGTCCACTCGGTGAACCGGCGGTGCGCCGTCGCCCCGGACGGACCGAACGAGGCCGCCGACAGCTGCTGCCAGGTGCAGCCGGAGGTCGCGACGAACACGATCGCCGCCAGCACCTCACGGTCGCCGTGCCGGCGCCGACCGCCGCCCTGAGGCCGCGCCGGCGCCTCCGGCACCACCCGCTGGAACAGCTCCCACAGCTCATCCGGCACCAGCCGCTCAACAATCCCCACGCCGTGCTCCGCCTACGGCTTGCTAGAACACACGGTCTCAGTCCAGATCGCCTGGAGGTCACGGCAGACAATGGTGAGTGTGCCGTCCCAGCAGGCGATCTCGTGACTGCAGCCGTCCCTGCACGGCAGGATCTCGTCGAGAATCACAGCCCCGAGGTCCGCTCCTCGGTCCTCGTCGGCGGGATCAATGATGAAGCTGGACACCCCTGCGTAGCGGATCAGCAGGTCTTGGTCGTGCTTCCAGCAGTTGTGCTGGAACTCGACCTCCATCTCCTCACCGCCGGCACCCCGGACGGCCCGAAGCGTCAGGTCCTTCACACATCGCCTGCTGCGGAAGTCGTAGTGATCCGTGTCAGTGGCGAAGGACCGGGCACCCGGCGGCAGATCACCACAGATCGAGGGCAGCTGCTTCAGGTAGCGAGAGGGGCCCAGCACCCCTGACAGGTCGCCGACCTGCGCATCGAGATTGACGTACTCCATCAGCCTGGCTCCCCCGTGGCTTCCTACTGGCCGACGAATCGTCGCACAGACTCACCAAATGAAATGACGTCTTAGAGCTTGTCTCACGTGGTGAGTTTTGCGAGTTTCTTGTAGCAGGTCAGGGCCGCTGCGAGTCCGAGGAAGGCCAGGAAGTGGCTGCCTTTGCGCTCGTACCGGACGGTCAGGCGGCGGTAGCCGAAGAGCCAGGAGATCGACCGTTCGATCTTCCAGCGGTGTCGGCCGAGACGCTCGCTGGACTCGATGCCGGGTCGGGCGATGCGCGGGACGATGCCCCGCTCGCGCAGCCACTTCAGCCTGTCGGCGGAGTGGTACGCCTTGTCGGCGCGGAGCCTGCCGGGCCGACGTCTGCGGGGCCGCGCCGGGAGCGGATGGCGGGGATGCCCAGCACCAGCGGCAGGAGCGCCTGGCTGTCATGAACGTTCGCCCCTGAGACGCCAAGGGTGAGAGGGAGGCCCTGGGCGTCGGCCAGGACATGGAGCTTGCTGCCTTTCTTGCCCCGGTCGACCGGATTGCGCCCGGTCAGCGATCCCCCTTTTTCGCGCGGACGGAGGCCGCGTCCACGATCGCCGAGGTCCAGTCCACCTCGCCACGGGCGCCGAGTTCGTCCAGAACGGCCTGGTGCAGCCGCCGCCACAGCCCGTCCTTGGTCCATGCGGAGAACCGGCGATGGGCGGTGGCCGGCGAGACGCCAAATGTCTCCGGCAGGTGCCGCCAGGCACAGCCGCTGGTCAGCACGTACACCACGGCCGTGAACACCGCCCGCTCATCCACCGGGGCCGTGCCTCCGCCTTGCGGACGGGAAGCGAACGAAGGCAGCAACGGTGCGACCAGTGACCAAAGTTCGTCAGGAACCAACCGCTGCGACAAACCAACACCCATGGCACAGCATCATGCCGCATCAACCTCACACCACATGAGACAAGCTCTAAGGTCAGATTCCTACTAAAAATTCGGCATGGAATCAAGTCCTGTCGCCGCTGAGCGATCCCGCCCGGCCTTTTCGCTCTCTCCGCCGCGGAAGCGGTCGGCGGCGCGGGCCGTTGCCCGCGACTGCGCGTCCGTGGGCCTGGGGATGATCCCGCTCGGCTTTGTCTTCAGGGCGCTGGCCGTCCAGTCCGGTCTGGACTGGTGGCGGGCGGGCCTGTCCGTCGCGCTGATCTCCGGTGGCTCGTTCGAGTTCCTGCTCATCGGCATGGACGCCGTCGCAGCACTGCTGGTGTCCATAGTCGTGGCCGCGTTCCTGGTGAACGGCAGCAGGTCTTCTGCGCCCTGTCCTCCCCCCCCGCACCGCGTGAGGGGTTGCCTCGGCAAGACGTACAGCACCATCGCGCTCACCGCCCGGGCGCCGGCGGCCTGCCGGGTCGGCCGGAGCATCGCGGAAAAGCGGTCCATGGCCAGGCAGCCGCCGACCTGCTCGCTGCGCTGCGCCGCCAGGATGAGGAACTGCTCGAAAGGCTGGAGGACAGCGTCGTCGGTCAGGGCCGGGCCGTGGCGGCCGCGGCCAACGGCTTTCGCGTGGAGAACGGCGGTGGCTGGGCCGACGCGGCCCGCGCACGGTGCGGGCCGTCGCCGACCGGGTGCGGCGGTGACGACAGGACCACACGGCACGCCGGGGCCTGCTCGCACCGACTACCGCCCCGGTGTGCAGTGGGCACGACGGACGGGAATGTGCGGTCGGTGAGACCGTCTGTCGACGCGGCAGGCGCGGCAGGCGCGTCTTCGGCTGACGTGGCCGCGGTCGCCTGCCGTCGGCCGCGTGGCGGTCCCCGAGCACATCCTCGGATCGGCCGATGCGGTTCCGTTATCGTCCGAGCCAGGTCCGGTCACACAGCGGACCTAGCCTCAACGACCGTGATCGCTCAGCACGCGAGGTCTTCGGCATCCCGGCCCTGCGGCCCGGGCGGTCTGCCTCCGGCGGCGGACCCACTGCCGGTCTGTCCTGGCCGGCGTGGGACGGCGTGACGTTCCGACCTCGGAGTCATCGCGGGGCGGGCCTGTGTGCTCCAGCCCTTCGTTCCTTCATCCCCCGACGAAAGAGATGGCATGAGCATGTCTTTATCTCCCGGCAGACGAATACGTGCGGCCGCCCCCCTGGGGGCTCTCGCCATGGCCGCCGTGGTCACCGCGACCGGGATGCCGGGGGTGAGCCAGGCCGTCGCCCTGACCCCTGACGCTCCGGCAGGCTCAGGGGAGGCCCTGTCCGTTCCGGGGGCGAAGAGCGCCAAAACGGTGACGCTGATCACCGGCGACAAGGTGTCGATCGCCGCGGACGGCTCTGTCGCCGGGATCGAGAGGGCCAAGGGGCGCGAGGGCGCGTCGTTCTCGGTCCGGAAGGTCGACGGGCACACCTTCGTGATACCGGGCGACGCGGCGCCGGCTGTCGCCCAGGGAAAGCTCGACCGGCGGCTGTTCGACGTGACGCAACTCGTCGCGTACGGGTACGACGACGCGAGCCGGTCCGACCTGCCGCTGATCGTCACCTACGCCGGGGACGAGACACCCCCCGCGAGCGCCTTCCGCGACGCACGGGCCAAGGCCGGCCAGGAGCTGACCAGCGTCAACGGCGTGGCGCTACGGGCCGACAAGCACGGCCACTCCGCGTTCTGGGACACCTTCACCGACGGCGGGGACGGTGGACAGGGCACGGCGCGGCTGTCCGGCTCACCGGCGGTGAAGAAGGTGGCGAAGGTCTGGCTGGACGGCAAGCGCCAGGCCGACCTGGACCAGAGCGTGGCCCGGACGGGCGCGCCGACGGCCTGGGGCGCCGGGTTCGACGGCACGGGCGTCAAGGTCGCCGTGCTGGACACCGGCGTCGACCAGACGCACCCCGACCTGGCGGGCCAGGAGATCGCCGAACGGAACTTCTCCGACGCCGAGGACAGTGTCGACCGAGTCGGCCACGGCACCCATGTGGCCTCGACGGTGGCCGGTACGGGCGCCAGGTCGCAGGGCAGGTACAAGGGCGTCGCGCCGGGCGCGCGCATCCTGGACGGCAAGGTCCTGGACGACAGCGGCGGCGGCCTGGACTCCGGCATCATCGCGGGCATGGAGTGGGCGGTCGCCGAGGGCGCCCAGGTCGTCAACCTCAGTCTGGGCGGCACCGACACCCAGGGCATCGACCCGCTGGAGGAGACGGTCAACCGTCTCTCCGCCGAGACGGACACGCTGTTCGTCATCGCCGCGGGCAACGCGGGCGAGGGCGGCGAGAGCACCGTCGAATCGCCCGGCAGCGCCGAGTCCGCGCTGACGGTCGGCGCGGTCGACAAGGCCGACCAGCTCGCCGACTTCTCCAGCCGCGGCCCGCGCGTCGGTGACGGAGGAGTCAAGCCGGACCTGACCGCGCCGGGCGTCGACATCACGGCTGCCGCCTCCACCGCGAGCGGCATGGAGCAGGTGTTCCCCTCGGGGACGCCCGGTTACGCCACCCAGAGCGGCACGTCGATGGCCGCTCCCCATGTCGCGGGCGCCGCCGCCATCCTGGCGCAGCAGCACCCGGACTGGACCGGCGAACGGATCAAGGCGGCGCTCACCGCTTCCGCTGAGCCCGGCCCGTACAGCGCGTACCAGCAGGGCACCGGCCGCATCGATGTGGCCCGGGCGATCGGGCAGACCGTCGTCGCCGAGCAGGGGCCGATCGGCTTCGGCCGCCCGAAGTGGCCTCACACCGATGACGAGCCGGTGACGAAGGAGATCACGTACCGCAATCTCGGCACCGAGCCGGTCGTCCTGGACCTGACGATCGAGGTGCTCGGGACGGACGGCGAGCCCGCCCCCGAGGGCATGTTCGAGATGTCGCCGCGGCAGCTCACCGTTGCGGCGGGCGGTGCGGCGAGCACCACGGTGACCGCCGATACGCGCGTCGGCGGCGAGGCCTACGGCTCGTACGGCGGCTCGGTGACCGCAGCCTCGGCCGACGGCCGGACCCGGGTGCGCACCGCCTTCGGCGTGGAGCGCGAGATCGAGTCGTACGACCTGACCATCAAGCACCTGGACGACGACGGCAAGCCGACCGGCAAGGGTTTCACGACGATCGATGGCCGGGACCGCGACTACTACCAGGAGTTCGCCGACGCGACGGACGGCGAGATCACGGTGCGCCTGCCCAAGGGCGGTTATGCGCTCACCGGGGTCCTCAACGCCGGCGGCGGGTCCGCCGCCCCCGACTCCCTCTTCCTGGCCCCGGCCCTGCAGCTGACCAAGGACACCACGGTCGTCATGGACGCCCGGGAGGCCAAGCCCACGCGCATCACCGTCCCCGACGCGGGAGCCGAGAACCACCACGCCCAGCTCATCCCGGGCTACACCCGCTCCGACGGGCAGCCCCTGGGCTTTATGCCGTCCGTCTTCGACTTCCCCGATTTCCAGAGCTTCAAGGTCGGTCACATCGGCCCGGAGACGCCGAAGGACGCGGCATACGCCCAGTACAGCGGTTTCTGGACACGTCAGCCGGCCGACGGGCGCGCAGTGAACTACCGTCTCGCGTGGAACCGTACGGGTTCGCTCGGCGGCTTCGCCGCCGACGTCCGGCGCGAGCAGCTGGCCGAGATCGACTTCGCGGTCGGCAGGCCCGGCCTTGAACCAACCGCTCAGGTCGCGGTGATGCCCCTGACGCCCATCGGCGAGTTCGCGGCCGACTTCAGCACCCCCACCCAGCGCCAACTGCCGCTGCGGACCTCTGAATACGTCCTCGGCAACGGCGTCAAGTGGTCCTACTCCGTACAGCAGTGGGAGTCGGGGAACGCGCAGACGGGAAGGTTCACGGCGTACCAGCCGAAGAAGAGCTACACCGCGCGGTTCAACGTCGGTGTCTTCGGTCCGCTCCTGCCTTCGGGTGAGGGTGAACCGCGGTGGGGGCGTCCCGGGATCGCGCGGAGCGGGAACACGATCAAGGCACATCTGCCCATGTTCGGCGACAGTGACGGGCATGAGAGCGGCAGCGGCTACACGGAGCTGGAGAGTTCGCTCCGCGCCGACGGCGAGGAGATCCCCGCCGAGGGCGATCCGCTGGACATCGCCGAGTACAGCGTCCCCGCCGGGGACGGCCGGTACGAACTGAGTGTCGACGCCTCCCGGGACCCCGAGCTGCTCGCGGTAAGCACCCGCGTGCGGGCGCAGTGGACGTTCAGGTCGGCCGGCGTGTCCGGGGACAGCTGGGTCCGGCTGCCGCTGTCCGTGGTCCGTTTCTCCCCCGCGCTGTCACTGACCAGTACGGCGAAGGCCGGCGAGAGGTTCCAGGTGCCCTTCACCGTGGAGGGCGCGGCCACCGCTCGGACAGCCAAGAAGCTGGAGTTCGAGGTGTCCTACGACGACGGCAGGACCTGGACCACGGCCAGAGCCGTCAACGGCACCCACCTGTCGCTGAACCACCCCGCGCAGCCGGGCACCGTCTCGCTGCGTGCCAAGCTGACCGACCGTGACGGCAACACCCTGGTCCAGACGATCGACCGTGCCTACCTCACGGTCCGGTAGGGCGAGGGCAGCAGAGCGAGGGCCGAAGGGCCCGTTCACCGACAGAGCCCGGTTCGAAGGCGATTCCAGGGATCGTCGCAACACGTGATCACTGACGTGTGGTGGCGAGCAGTTCAGACAGACGCTCGGCTGGGGTTTCCCAGCCGGGCGTCTTGCGTGGGCGGCTGTTGAGTCCGGCAGCGACTGTGTCGAGGTGGGCGCGGGTGCTGCCGGACTCAACAGCCGCTCTTGGGGAAGTGCTGCCGCAGGAGGCCGTTCGTGTTCTCGTTGAACACGGTTCGCCGGGCTTCGGCGAGTGACGCCGTGCCCAAGTATCAGCGGGTCGCGAAGGGCTCGATCGTGGACGCGTTCGAGCCGCAGACCCGTGAGCCTCTGCAGAAGTTCCCGGACACGCCCGCGACAGTGATCGGGGAGAGGACCGGCTGGACCAGGGCGCATTCGGTGCTCAAGCGGCGGGTTCGGGAGTTGAGACCGCTCCATCAGTCGCCGGATCCGGTCTCGAGGACGGGCTATGAGCCGGGCGAGCTGGTCCAGTGCAATCTGTGGTTCCCGCCCGCGGAGGTCCCGCTGAGGTCCGGGCAGGTCGGAAGTCCGCCGGTCCTGGTGATGGTCTGCGGTTATTCGCGGTGGATCATGGCGAGGATGCTGCCGACGCGGTCGGCCGCGGACCTTATCGGCCCTGCGCCGACCTCGCCCAGCGTCTGGAGGCCGCGGTGCGCGAACGCTGTCAGCCCCGCGTCCGCGCCCGCCGCCAGGCCGCCACACCACCGGACTCATCACCGGCATTCGCGCACGCTTCGGTTCCACCGCCGCACCCGGCGTCAGCGATGACGCTCGCCTTTTCGATGCCCAGAAGGCCAGCGCCACCGAGCAGCAACTGCGCGAACTCGCCGTCGACGGGCTCGGAGAGATGTACTTCCGCGACCAGGGCCGCCGCGTGCCTGGCCTGACCGTGAAGTTCACCGGCATCGAGACCCTGGGGTGCGGGCTGTGACCCTGAAGCAGGGCCCAGGTGCCCCGAAGTCATCTTTCGTTCCCTGGCAGTTCAATCAGCGCCGATATCACCTGATGGTCATGCACGGCTCGTTCACAGGAGGGTGTTACATGAAGCATTCGGTGCGGCGGATGGGATTTGCAGGAGCGGCGAGCATGGGATTGGCCCTGGTGATCGGGCCGGCAGCCGTGCCCGCGATGGCGGCACCGGCCGCGCACCTGGCCGCTCCCTCGGTCACGCAAGCGGCCGTGGAGCCGGCGCCCGCCCCGACGGGGCTGGCCTACACCTACGACTCGAACACCCAGACGGTGACCGTCACCTGGGATCCCAAAAGCCCGACAGACACGGTGACGCAGTACTACAACGTAGGTTCATGCAACAACGGCGTCTGGTGCTCGATCCTGGTCAGTGAGGCCGTTTACGGAAACACGTACCAATACCAGCAGGCACCCGGTACGACGAGAAACTTCGCCGTCTGGGCGGTAAATTCAACCTTCCAGCGAACTGCCTCAGAAATTCTTCCCATTACCACATGAAAACCTGAACAGTCATTCCTTTGGTAGAAGGAACACCGGCCCGCATCCCTTCGGGGTGTGGGCCGGTTGATTTCCCAGTTCTGATATTGATCAGAAACTCATGGGGTTCTCGTCCAGGGCATAGCGGACGGTGGGGCCACCGAAGTAACCGCGGACGATGTGCGGCTGGCGCTGGCGCTGGCGCTGGCGTCTGCGGAAGAAGCGGCGGGTTTCGGTGGCGAGTTCGGCCTGGTTCCGGGCCCGGTGCTGTCTGGGCAGGCTGTGCTTGAGGTCGGCGTTGACCAGCTCGTCGGGGTTGGGCTCGGGCGAGTAGGCGGGGAGGAAGTGTAGTTCGGCATCGTCTGGGTGGGCGGCGAGCCCGCCGCGGACCTTCTTGGAGCGGTGGGCGGAGTGCCCGTCGGCCACGAGGTGGATCTTGTGGTCGACGTGGCCGGCGAGCCGGTCCAGGAAGCGGCACGTCACCTCGGCGGTGAAGCTCTCGGTGAAGGCCATGGCCAGTGGCACTGCTGACCAGCCCCGCGGCACTACCACTGAGGCCGCGTTCCCCAGCCGTACCGCTACGTCGGCGCCTATCTGGACCCGACCGGTCTGTACAAGATGGGCCACCGCTACTACGCCCGTCTCTCGGCCGCTTCACCCAGCCCGACCCCTCCGGCCAGGAAACCAACCCCTACCTCTACGTCGCCGGTGACCCCATCAACAACACCGACCCCAGTGGGCTGGGCTGGTTCTCAGGCACACTGCGCTTTGTGAAGTCCAAGAGCGGCATACTTCTCCAACCGGCCGGTGGGGCGATCATCGTCGGGTGCTGCGCCAAGGAGGCATGGCATGACACCGACGACTCATGGAGTGACGAGTTCAAGGATCTGGGCAACTGCGCCAATCCGCTCAACGGCATCACAGGCTGACTTACAGGAAACCAATGATGAGGAATGTCCCTTCATGCAAGGTGGCACGCGCCGCCAAGCTTCTGGGCTGTGCCTTTACGGTCGCGGTGGCCATGAATCTTGTGGCTGCAATATGGCATCCCGACGGCAGTGCTTGGGGAGCGACGCGTCTCATCGTCAGCGGGCTTTTCCTGGCCGCCCTGGGCTACTACCTCACTCTTCGCGGGGCACGTTGGCAACGCTCACGCGTGGAACGCAGAGAGTCCGCTCGCTGAACAGCAAAGGCAGTAGACCAGCACTCCCTGTTTCCAGGTGGTTGTCCCGGCGTAGCGTGTCGGTGCACCGGTACGGTGAGCCTCATGGCTGCTGAGTGGGTGGCGTCCCGATGGCGCGGAGCAACCGTGGCGACCGTCAGCACCGGCGTCATGGCCGGGGCCCGTGTCCGGGGGCACGCGTCCCCGCTCCTGGTCCTGGTTTCCGCACTCGTCGTCGGCAGGCTATACGCAGGTCTTGAGTTCACCGCCCTGGACACTGTCCGGCGGATCATGTGATTACTGGGATCCAGAGGTGTCTGTTCCCTGTCGGTCAGTGCCGGGGGACTGGCTGGATGCGGCAGTGATGAGAGGTGCGGATCCGGTGCTTCCCGCAGCGGACGGCGAACGGGGGCCTGTGGGGAGCCGACGGCTGCATGGGGGTTTCGGGGCCGCGCGGTGGCTCTGCTTCTCGCGGTATCCGCTGCCATGCTTCTGGGCAGGTCGTGGACCGCCTGTGACGTGGGAGTGAACAACGCGGCCAACAGCGGCTTCCTGCTCTGGCTGTTCATCCCGGGGCTCTGGATGGTCCTGATGCTGGTCTGGGTTGCGGTAGGCGCCCTTCTTGGGAACCGTTCCCTTCTCCGTGCCTTTGCCCTCGCGGTGACGCTCCTCGGTGTTGTCTGGTGCGTCATCTCGATCTTCCGGGAGGGCGCCGCCACTCCTCCGTGCCCCAGCGGCGTACCCCCGTGGTGACCGAGCTTCATCCCCGCCCCGGGATTCTGAGAGGTCGGTCCCGGTAGTTCACGGCTTGAACCAGAGACGAACTGCCGTTGCGGTGACGGTGCCGTGGAAGACATGGGCTCGTTTGTCGTAACGGGGTGCGACAGCGCGGGAGTTCTTGAGGCGGTTGATGGTCCGTTCGACCTCGTCGCGGCGCCGGTAGCGGTCTGAGCCGAAGCCGGTAGGTCTTCCGCCCGCGCTGCCTCTGCGTCGGCGATTGGTGCGTTGGTCCTTCGGTTCCGGGATGGTGTGCTTGATGTCGCGTCGTCGCAGGTAGCGGCGGTTTCGGCGGGAGCTGTATGCCTTGTCGCCGCTGACGTGGTCAGCCCGCCCCGGGGCCGTCCGAGCCCCTCGTCGGGGCGGTGGTGCCGGGGCGTCGTCCTTTTTTCGGGACCTGTGGTGTGGCCTTGCGGGCTCCGGCCGCATGCTGGTGGGCTCTGCAGGAGGTCGAGTCGACACCGACCGTGCTCCAGCCGATCCGGTCGGCCAGGTCGGCGTGAGCCTGTACCGCCTGGAGGATCCGGTCCCAGGTGCCGTCCGCCGACCAGCGGTGATGCCTCTCGTAGACAGATTTCCAGGAGCCGTGTCGTTCCGGCAGGTCACGCCATGGGACGCCGGTACGGATCTGGAACAAAATCCCGTTGAGCATGGTGCGGTGATTGTTCCATCGGCCTCCTCGGCTGGCGGAAAGCGGCAGATGCGGCTCAACAAGCGACCACTCGCGATTCGTTAGGTCTCCCCGCCCCGCGACCGCACCAACGAGTGACCACTCGGAAAGTCGCATGATCCCCGGACAGTCCCTAGCTGGGGTGGTGCAGCGTCCCGTCCAGGTTCGCGCTGAGGTCGACCAGCAGGCCGCGGTCGACGAGCCGGTGCACCACGAACGCCGTCACGTTCGCCTTCTCGCTGATCACGTTCGGGGTGCCGAGCGCGTCGGCGATCCGGTCGGCCGCCGCCCCGCCGGAGATCGGCGGGGGCATCGCGGCCCGGACGGCGTCGGCGTCCATCGCCTCCACAGCGGCCTGGGACTTAGGGATCGTCTACGTGTTGCGCAAGGGCGTGAGCTTGGCTTGCCGGCCGAGCGTGTCGGCTGCAGTGGGGTGACGCCCGGGCGGCGGCTGCAGGACTGGACCGAGGCGGGAGTCCGGCCGCGTCCGTACGAGGTGCTGCTGGCCGAGTTGCGCAAGACAGGGCTGCTGGAGATGGACGACGCGACCGCCGACGGCTCACATGTCCGGGCCCTCAAGGGGGCTCGCACCGGACCTTCGCCGGCCGGCCACGGCCGTCCGGGAAGCAAGCACCACTTGATCACCAACCGGCACGGAACCCCCTCGCGGTGTCCCTGACCGGCGGAAACCGTCATGACGTCACGCAGCCGACGCCCTGCTGGACGCGATTCTGCACCTCTGCGGGACCCGTGGCCGCCCCGTCACCGGCCCAGGCGCCCGTTCGCCGACCGGGGCTACGACTACGACACGTACCGCCGCCTGATCCGGGCCCGGGGCATCGCACCGAAGACCGCCTGCGGAGGCACCGCTCACGGGTCTGGCCTGGGCAGGACCCGCTGGGTCGTCGGGCACACCCTCGCCTGGCTCCACCAGTTCGAACGGCTACGGACCCGCTACGGGATACGTGCCGACCTCCACCTCGGCCTGCTCCGGCTCGCTTGCGGCACCACCTGCCTGTCACCGCTTCGAACGTCATGCTGAAACGGTCGGTGAGCAGCTAGAACGCCACGGCCCCACCCTTTCCGAAAACTGTGATCAACATCACTTCTATGAACCACATGCGCGCGGCAACCGTCTTACGAGCGGATGCCCTCAAAAAGCGACAGCTGGACGCGGCGACCATGACCGCGTTTCCACAGGCAACGACGGAAAGAGCACCCATGAAACTGACAGTCAGAACCGCCGTAGCAGGAGCAGTCCTCGCCTCCACCGCAGTACTGGGGGCTCCGGGAACCGCATCGGCTGACGACCCCAAGGACGGGGGCGTGGTCCGCTGTCCAGAAGGCAAAGTCTGCCTCTTCGACGGCCACAACCTCACCGGGGACGTCCTGCAGCTCGATCCGGTGGACGTCCCCAACGTCGGTTGGGCGTGGAACGATCGGGCCAGCTCGGTGTGGAACCGCAGCAACAGGCACGCCTGCATCTGGACCGATGCCAACTACTACGGCTACTGGTTCACCATCCCGCCGGGCGCAAAGCAGGAACTTCTGTTCGCCTACGACAACGCGGTGACCGCCCTCGGGTTCGGTGGCTGCGGGGGCTGAGCCGGCTGGTTGACCGAATCCCGCCATCTGCCCGCGCTCCGAGGGAAGGTGGCGGGATGCAGCCGGGTGTGGCGTCCCGCGTGAGGGCGTTGTCGTGTTGTCGGGTGTGTGGGTGTCGGGCCTTGACCCCGAATCCTGGACACGAGTCATGCGGCTGGTGCCAGCGTAGTTGATGTTGTTCGGGAGGCCGTCTCGTAGGCGATCGGGCTGCGGTGTCCGAGGCGGGAGTGACGGCGTCGGGTGTTGTAGCGGTGGAGCCAGCCGAACGCATCGAGGCGGGCCCCGCGCTCGCTGGGCCAGTGCTTTCGGCCCTGGAGCGTTTCGCGTTTGAACGTCGCGTTGAAGGATTCGGCAAGCGCGGTGTCCGTGCTGGAGCCGATCGCGCCCATGGACTGGCGGACACCGGCTCTGACTGCCCCGGCCGCACATCCGGCCCGGCCCCGGCAGCACCGGCCGGGCCCGGGGCCCACTTGGAAGCAGCGGAGGTTCACCGTCCGCAGGCGCGCGCTGCGGAGGAGGAAGCGCGCCGGGCATCCATCGAGCCTCTGGGCAGCGCGATGCGCCTGCGCCATGATGATTCCGGCAGCGAAGACGCTCAGGGGGAGGCGCTGGTGGCACCGTTCGGACGCATGCGCGCGGAGTTGCTCAGGCGGCAGACGGCCGAGGCGTACGAGAGAGGAATCGCGTACCAGCGGAAACCCGGCGAGGAGTCCGCGCTCCGCGCGCTCGAAGCGTTCGGCGAGGCCCACCGGAGTCTCGAGCAACTCTTCGAGCGGCATCCCGAGGACCGCGAACTGTGGCACATGCGCGGCGCCCTGCTGTACTCCGAGGCATCCTCACAACTGGTCGCGGGCCGACGCGGTGAGGCGATCGTATCGTTGAACCGGTGCGAGGAAGCGTACCGGCGCAGTGGGCACCCCGACAGCAGCATCCTCGCCGCCGACGCCGCTGTACGCCGCGCCCGTGCCCACAGCGAGGACGGAAACGCGTTGTCGGCACTCGCCGACGTCGATACCGCCATCACCGCCTACGTGCGGGAGGGCGCGTTCGCCTCCCCCCACCCTCGGCTCGCCGACTTCGCACGTGTCCTGGCCCTCGCCTCCACCGTCCACCTCGACAGCGGCGACAGGGACCAAGCTCTGGCCTGTGCCCAGCAGTCCCTCGCCCGCTACCGCGATCTCATGGCCGCGCAAGGCCACCTCCCCGCCGACCACATCGGCTACGCCATCGGCATGGCCGGCGACACAGCCACCCGCCTGGAGGCGTCCCGCGGCAACTGGAACGCGGCCCTGAGCGTGGACGCACTCGTCCTGCAGGCGGCGGAGCAGGGCTGGGGCTCCCTCGGCACGGCCCTCGCCCGCCAAGGCCTGCACCTGCGCCTGGCCGGCCGCCCACGCGAAGCCGAGCCGCTTCTCGCCCGGGCGGAACAGGAGTCCCCGGGGTCCGTCGCCCGCGAGGAGGAGACCGCCGCCCTCGCGCTTCCGCCTACCCTCGCAGAATCCCTCACCACGGCCGAATCCCTCGTGCGCCGGCAACCGCAGCCGGTCGTCTCCCCTCAGGACGTCGGACTGCTGCGCGAGGCGCTGACGGCCCATGAGTCGTACTCGGCGTCGTCCCGCCTCACCGTCCACCCGTCCGCGTTTCCCGCCCGAGCGGCCCACCTGACGCCCCTCGCCGACCTCCTGGTGCGCGAGGGCGAAATCGCGCAGTCGTGGCGCGTCGCGGCCGAGACACACCTGATGTGCCAAGCGGTGGTGCGCCACTCAGAGGAGTCCGCGCGTCGGCCGCCGGGCCTGGCCGTCCTGTGGTGCGGAGCGCTCGAGGTGGGGGCCCGCGCGGCCCTGGCCATGGAAGAGCAGCCGCTGCTGCGGGACATGAAGGACACCGTTCGTGCTGTGCGTGCCCTCTTGGACCCGGGCCCCCAGGACACGTACCGGGAACTCCTGGAGACGGCCCAAGCACGACTGGACACCGCAACCCCTCGTTCCTCTTGATCCGGACGGTGACGGATGCGCTCTGCCGCCTGGGAACACGAGGCGGTGTTCCAGTAGCTCCTCACATCTCTTCGGTCGCGTGGGGCTGCCCTGCCCAGGCAAGGACGACGAAGAGCGCAGCGGCTCGGGGGCCAGCCGCCGCGACCGCTCCCATACGGACCAGGTTCTGTCTCCTCGGTCAGCGCCGGGTCCGGATGAGGATGCCCGAGAGGTGGAGTGCGGCCTGGTGGGCGGTGGCGAGCTTGTCGGTTCGTGCGGCCAGGCCGCGCCACTGCTTGAGGCGGTTGATGCACCGTTCGGCGGTGTTCCGCTGCTTGTAGGCCTCGCTGTCGAAGCCGGGCGGACGGCCACCGAGCCGGCCTCGCCGCAGGCGGTGGCCGATCTGGTCGGACGGCTGCGGGATGACCGCACGGATACCCCGGCGCCGCAGGCGGCTGCGGATGGCGCGTGAGGAATACGCGCGGTCGGCCAGAACGGCCAGGGGCCGGGTCCGGGGCCTGTCCGGACCAGTGCGGGGCACGCGGATGCGGGACATCACCGTCTCGAAGGCGGGTGCGTCGCCTGCCTGGCCCGCGGTGACGGTGAAGGCGAGCGGCCGTGCGCGGCCGTCTGAGGCCAGGCGGACCTTGGTGCTCAGCCCGTCGTGGGAGCGGCCGAGCGCGTGATCAGCGGGCTCGCCGGTGCGGGCCGCCCCTTCTTGAGTGCTCCGACAGGGTGCTGGTGAGCCCGGACCACCGTGGAGTCCACTGACACGGTCCAGTCGATGTCGTCGGCGTCCGCCGCCGCCAGAACGGCGGTGAGGACCATCTCCCAGGTGCCGGACCCGGATGGGACTCCATATCGCCCTCACGATCACCCCAGCGGCGACACCCCCACTGGTTGAGCGATCACCACCACAGCGCCATCGCCGCGCGCGCCCGCCGGAGACTTCACACATGAACGACCAGCACTATTAAGGTGCCCGGCTCAGCGAGGAGCGGACCGGTATCCGGGACTGCGGGCTGCCACCGCTCGGGGCTCGCGCGCACCGGTCACCCGTAGTACCCGCTCTCCCGCCGGACGCCCACCCTGCGGGTGGCCTGCGCCTCCTCATTCAGGCGGTCGGTGACCTCGGCCCAGCCGGGCTCCCGGGTGACCAGCCGGTCGCCCTCGATCCGCCCGGCGAGGGCGAAGAGGGCCCTGGGCAGTGCCTGGGTTCCGGGGTTCTTGTGCAGCCATCCACCCAGAGACCGAGGCGGGCGGGAGCCGCTGAGCACCACGTCCAGCAGAGCGTCCAGGCGCGGCGCGTAAAACGTGACGGGCGCGAGGTCCCGCCCGATCTGCTGCCGGACCTCGGGCGTCCACGGACCCGGTCCGTACCGGCGTTCCAGCACCGCGCGGGCGCGGTGGGCCGAGGCGCCTGTCACCGCCCCGGCCAGCGCCGCGAAGTCGGTGAGCCGCCCCCACGGCACATCGAGGCCGCGGGCACCGTCCAGCACCCGGGGCAGCCGCACCCCGGGCGCCAGGCCGAGGCTCAGAACGTCGGGCAGCCGACCGGATGACTCGGGCTGGCGCAGTACGACGCACCAGTACACCTCCTCCAGAGGTATCCGCCGCACGCACCCCGGAAAGGGCAGCCACTCGTGGCGGATCGTCAGCACTGTGCCGTCGAAGTGGAACCCGTATCCCCGTGCCGCCGCGTACACGTGCATTTCGCCGCTCCTCCCGCAGCCGCCTTCCCCGTACGAGCAGTGAACGTGTGCGGGGCCCTGAGCGGCAAGAGGGAGGTTCCAGAACCCCCGGAGGACCATCCTCATCTGGACCCGGCGCTGACCAAAGAGACAGAGCCTAGCGGTACGAGGAGCGGGTGTTCTGACGGGTGTGGCTGTGGTCAGACGGGGCTGGTGCCCCGGCAGCCATGACAGGTGGGAGCGGTGGTCCCGTGCTGCGTGTCCGACCCGAACCCCGACCCGGCACGCTCGTTCTGGCCGCAGTGGATGCCGCTCGTGAAGGACGCGGTCGCTTGCGGCGTGGTGATGCGCCGTGCCCGGATCGTCTCCGAGCCGGGCACCGACTGCATCCGCTACGAGCACGCCATCACCCCGCCCGACCTCCAGGCCGGCGAAGACGTGCGCTGGCTGCCACGCCGCCACGCCTCCGACATCGCGCCGCCGACAACGAGTTCTGGCTCCTGGACGACCGCGTCGTGCAGTTCCATCACTTCACCGGCATCGGCGACTGGGCACCGGGCGGCAAGGAGCGCACCACCGACCCGGCCGCCGTCGCACTGTGCAGAACCGCGTTCGAGACGGTGTGGGAACGCGGCATTCCTCACGAGAAGTACACCGTCCAGGCCCTCTGAGCAGACCTGTGCCCGCCTCCCCATCGTCCAGCGCGCAAGCGGCCCGCGAGGCGCTCGCCGTGCGCTTGCAGCACCTGCGCAAGGACGCTGATCTCACCGGGAAGGAAACTGTCCTCGTGCCGGACGCCCTGGAGATGGCGCTGTGGCAACGCGCCCGAGACCAACACACGTTTTGGCCAGGCGAGTTGGTGCGTCACTCGGACGCCGGGTCGCAGTGCACGAGTTTCCGGCTCGCCGACCACCTGGAGGCCGCCGGCATCGCCGCTTCCATCGGATCGGTGGGCGACGCCTACGACAACGCCCTGATGGAGAGCACGATCGGCCTCTTCAAGACCGAGCTGATCAAGCCCAGGCGGCCATGGAAGACGCTGCCCGATGTCGACCTCGCCACCGCCGAGTACATCGACTGGTGCAACCACCGGCGACTTCACGGTGAGACAGGTCATGCCCCGCCTGTCGAATACGAGAACAACCACTACCTCGCAACCACGAAACCCCAGGTCACACCCAACGTCCGAGATCTTTGCCGAGCCCGGAACGGTTTACTCAGCGTGCAGCGGCGAACCGCATTCTCAATCTCGACCTTGCTCTGGTGGCCGTGCAGTCCCTCGTGGCTGAACTGTTCGCCGACGACGGAGACCAATCGGCGCTCTTCCCAACTCGCCCAGGCATGGCCGAAGGGGACAGCGGAACCGCTTCCGCTGTCCTTTTCGACGGTGGGCATCATCAAGCTCGGACCGTGGGCTCACTGGAGCAGGCGGGTGACGGCCCCGGGAAGGATGTCGCAGAGGTCGGTGATGCGGACGTGCGCGGCATGGGTGGCGGTGAACTCGCGTATCGGAACGTCCGGTGAGCCGAAGGCCGATTCGAAGGTGCGCAGCGCGCTGGGTGAACGGTCCAGTGCCCACCCCACAGTGGAGGCGCTGGAGTTCAGGAAGCGAGCGGGTTCTGGGCCGATGACAAAGAGGTCGGCGGCACGTCCGGAACGGTCGGCGGCCAGCATGGTCAAGTCTTTGAAGACCTGCCGCTTGCGCATAGCGTCGGCGCCGCGCCACCGGGCGAGCTTGAACTCTGCCACGCGCCGGTCCGTTTCCAGGTCGTACGGCCGGCCTGGGTCGTTGCCGGCCCCAAGGGAAGGGCGCCGGGAGATCCTCTCGCCCTCCTCCAGGATATGCGGTAGCGCCAGCATGATCCCCGAGGCGTGAATGAGGTCGTTGATCCGGCCGAGGCTCTCGCGCACGGTGAGCGCAGAGGCGAGGAGACCGGCGTCCACTCCGCCCTTGCCGGCGATCTGGGCGGCATGCGCTGCGTCCGCCCCGTCAAGGCCGTGTTCCAGTGCAGCAATGGCCTCGGTGAGCGGCGCGCGTTGAATGAACTGGGCAAGAATGCCTACCGCCGCGTCCAGATCCTCGGGAGCGGGTGGAGCCCCTGGTGCCGATCGTGTTCCGGCTGTCTCTGTGCTGTCCACATCATCATGATGACGTGTGTTCGGGGAGGCCGGCGCGGAACGGACTGAATCACTCCGGGCCTGACGAAAACTCTGACCGGGACGGGTGTCTGCCTCTCCGGGGCTCAGCCGGCTGGGGTACGCCCGGAACCGGCGCCCGGCGGTTCGCTCCTTGAACTGGCGCAGTCACCTCCTTGAGTCAGGACAGGTGGCGCAATGGACCTCTTGTGGGACTCCGCTGTGCTTTGCAGCCGGTACAGGACGCTTCCCTACGTGGCAGGGAGCCCCGGTCATACGGCCGGCGCGCGCCGGCCGTATCGAGGACCTGCAGCGCGCACCGGTGGCCCTGTGACCGTATGGATGTCCCTCGGCCCGCACCGCCGTTTCCTCCTCCTGTCCCTGCGGTGGGACGCGGCCGTCCTGGACCGTCAGGCGACGTACTGACAACGGCTGCGGGTGGCGGGACCGGGGGAGCATCTGGATGCGGCCTGTACGCGGTCTATTCGTCGGTCGGGGGGTTCCGCGACTGCGTGGGCAGGTGTGCGGAACCGGGCATCGCGACACTGGCCGTCCTGTGGCCCCCGGGAACCAGGAACGCACCCGCCTCGCTGTGCTGGAACGGGCGGCGGCCGAGTGCCTGAGGCATCGGTCCGTCCCCTGAACCCCTCTCAGGGCCGGCGTCGGCCGACGGTCCCGTGCGACGAGCTCTGCCTCTGCGCCCCGGTACTCCGAGGCAGGCGGCCCTTCGCCGGTCTCCGGCCGGGTCCGGTGTCCCGAGGTGCGGGTGGCAGGCCGCCACGCGGCATCCGCACGGTGCCGCGCGCCCCGGTGCCGGGAAACGAGGGGGAGGTCCGCTTCTGTCGACGGTCACGTAATTCCCCGCCTTGGGCGGGTTCGACGTCAGGCAATTCCCCACCCTCGCGTTCAGGCTTCCCCGTGGGGACGGCGGTCGCGAACGGCGGGCTCGGACTGCTTCTGAAGCTGGTCTATCCGTGCAGCCAGACCCGCAGTGGACCGACCGGCTCGAAGCCGTGGCGGACGGCGGCCGCTAGGTCGTCGCCGCGTTCGTAGCCCACCACCGGCAGAGTGGGGAACAGCCAGTGCACCGCGTCCAGTACGACCGGCCAAGCCGCGTCAGGACCGCCGTCCGATGCGAAGACGTTGGAGAGTCCGACCACATGGTCGCTGCGGCTCGCCACAGCGCCGGCGACCACCCGGCCGCTGGCGGACCGTCCAGCGAGCACGAAGGTGGCCGGGTCGTCGAGCAGTTCAGGCCGGAAGAGGTTTGCGTTGCCGTCCCCGTCGTCCCAGGCCAGCGCCCAGGCGCGCAGTGTGTCCGGATCGTCCGCCACGCCCCAGGCAAGAGCCGGCGCGACAGCGGACGTGCTCGCCGGGCGGTGGATCCACTGCGCCTCAAACAGGACGTGGAAGCCGGCCTCGCTCAGGTCGAGGTCAGCGAAGCTGTCCTTGACGGAGGCGTTCGGCGTGGTGGTGTCGATCCGCGCCGCCAGCGCGGCCGGGTCGGTTCCCGGCACGAGTGTCACCGCGTCGGGGTAGTACCGCGGCGTGCGGGCCGGGGCGGTCCAAGCCTGCAGGCCGAACTCGCTCACCAGGCCGTGCGATCGGCTCATCGCTGCGCACCACTCGGCGTTGTTGCGGGCGGCGGCCTGGACCATGAGCTGCTTTGACGTCGTCACAAATGCGGATCATGGCCTGTCCCAGGCCGGTGGTCGAACGCTTTTCCGCGCCCCACGAGAGGGCCTCCCCCGAAGACTCGTCAGCCGGTTCCAGGCGAATCATGTGATCGTCCAGCACTGCCGACAAGCAAACTTTCCCCCTTTTCGGCGGTTTGAGGGTGATGTCATTTGCATTCCGAATCCTCCCTATTGGTCATGGGTGGCGCGGAGTCCGGGATCGAGGGACCTGGTCGTCGCGGAGCCGTCCGTGTTTCTCGCCCATGGTTCGGCAGGCCGATGGGCGGCCCGGACGGCTTTCCGCCCGCCTCGAGCGGTGGGATGTGCTCCGGGCTCGCCCCGGAGCACGCCGGGTTCACCGTCTTGAGCCTCCCCCCTTGGAGGGAACGGCCGCACTCTTGATCCCGGTCGTGTCCGACCGGCAGCACTCCCCGCTGTCGCCCAGGGGCACGATGGTCGGAACGTTCTGCACACTTCTTCGACCTCCCGGGAACCTCGAGATCGAGCGGGAAGAGCGTTATGCGTGTCCTGCGTGCCTCATCTCGTGGTGCCCTGATGTCCTTGGCGCGGTTCTCGTCCTTCATGCTCCTCGACCGGTGTTCCGGCACAGGCACGCAGCTCCGCCCGTCCCGCCGACTGCGCCGAGGGCGGCATCGGCACGCCGTCGACGGCCACTCCCGCGCCGTCCTGAGCATCACTTACCCCGATGTGCCGAGCACCGGGGACTCGGGCGTGCGCATCCGTCGTCGCGCGGCCCCGACCGCGGACGTGTTCGCGCAGTTCACGGCTCCGGCCTCGCCGGTCGGCCCGGGCGGCGAAAAGCGCGTCGGGCCCTCGGGCAACCGGACGGCGTCACGGCGTGAACATTCCGCCCATTCCCTCACAGGCGCGACACCCGACCGCGAGGCGGCGAGCCCCTCCTTGTTCATACGAACAAGGAGGTGTTAGAAATGGCGCATGAGCGCCGGAGACCGTCTTGACCTGACCCTGCGGCTCGTCCAGAACGCGGGCAAGCTGTCCGTGTCGGAACTGGCCGGACGTCTCGGCGTCTCGGAGATGACCGTTCGCCGGGACCTGAACGCGCTGGAGAGCCGGGGCCTGCTGCGCCGGGTCCACGGGGGCGCCGTTCCCGTGCGCCCGCGGGAAGAAGGCGGGGGCTTCCTCGCCCGGCGCGAGTGGCAGGCCGCGACCAAGGACCGGCTGGGGGCCGCGGTCGCCGCGATGATCGAACCGGGGTCAAGGGTGCTGCTGGACGCGGGCACCACCACGGTTCACGTCGCCGAACACCTGGCGGAGCGCGCCCCGCTCACGGTGGCCGTGCTGAGCCTGCAGGCAGCCGAGGTCCTGGCGGACAGGCCGGGCATCGAACTTTTCGTCGTGGGAGGGCGATCGCGTCCGGGTGAACGCTCGCTGGTGGGCCCCCTGGCGCTGCGCACCCTGGAAGCCCTGAGCTTCGACTGCTTCGTCATGTCGATCGGCGGGGTCCACGCCGAACGCGGCTGGACGGAGCTCTCCCTCGACGACGCGGCGGTCAAGCAGGTGGGTCTCGTGCAGGCGGCACGGACCGTCGTAGTGGCGGACGCCACCAAACTCGGCGTGCGAGCGTTCAGCCGGGTGGCTCCGCTGAGCGCGGTGGGCGCCTTCGTCACCGATGCCGCGGCGGAGGACGTGCAGACCCATCCGCACGGGCCGCTCACCCTCCAGACGCTGAGGGAGGCCGGGGTCGAGGTCCACCTGGCGTGACGGCCGTCGGCTCCGCGTCCAGGACAGGCGAGACCCGTCTCACGCGGCGGGCCGTCCGCACGGGCCCCGGTGTGCGCCGGCCTCGGCTCCGCGCAGGCCGTGTCGCGGCCTCCTGCGCTCCGCCTGCCGGTGTTCAGGACCGCGCCGGGGGACCTCCGGCCCGGCCGTCGGCGATCAGATGCCGCAGGGCACGGGCCACCTGCTCCGGGTCCTGGAGCTGAAGTCCGTGTCCCACACCGTGCAGCTGTGCGATCCGTACGTCGGGGACCCGCGCCCTGATGAACTCGACGTCCGCATCGGTGAGGAGGCCGCCGGCCGCCGGGTCGGCCCGGAGCAGCGCGACGGGAACGCCCAACCGGCCCAGCAGGCCCTCGTCCAGCCGCCGGTACGTATCGGTGAAGCGCTGCGTCACCGCGTCGAGAAAGTCGCCGTCGTGCCGGAACAGGGAAGCGGCCATCTCCCGGACGTACGGGTGGTCCTCGCCGAAGACGTCGGCCATCGTGGCGGTTCCCTGCGGGGTCGGGACCTCCAGTGCCAGGAGGCCGTCCAGCACGTCGCGCTCCGACGAGACGACGGTGGTCAGAGTCCGCCACGATCGATTCATCCCGTAGGCCGACTGCATGTGGGCGAGCATCCTGCCGCGGGTCATCGGAGCGTCGCCGATGACCAGGCCGGCCACCAGATCGGGTCGGTCCTCCGCGAGCACGCCACCCACGTGGGCGCCGTGGGAGTGTCCCACCACCCAGCAGGGCGGAACTCCGGCGTGTTCCAGGACCTCGGCCACGGCCGCGGCCGAGTCCTCCAGCCGGTAGGCCCCAGGGGCCGCCGGCGACTCCCCGTGGCCCGGCATGTCAGGACGGACCATCCGCGTTTCGTCCGACAGCAGAGAGGCCAGGGAGTCGAACCACTGACGACGGCCCGAACCGCCGTGAAGCAGGAGCAGTGTCGTCTCACCGCTGCCGAGGATGTCGTAGGCCACGCCTGCCGTGGTCCGGCGCGTCTGTGTCTGCATGTCACCACTCCTGAGTGATTTTCCGTGTGGAGCTCGCCGGGGGCAGGGGAGGTGAGGCGGTCGTCGAGGCGGCTGCCCCTGCCGCACGCCGGGACGCGCCAGAGCGGCGCGGGGCGGGACCGGCGGGGCGGCTCGCACGCCCTTTCGCCCCCGGATCAGCGCCGCGGGGACACCTCGGGGTCATGCGAAGTCCTGCGGGCGGAAAGCGTGCTCCGTGAAGCTGCCGCACGCGGTGAACCCCAGGCGCCGGTAGACCGGTGCACCGTCCGCTGTCGCCTGGAGCACCGCGCGGCACTGGCCGTGTCCGCGTGCCGCGTGCAGCGCGGCCACGGTGACGGCGCCGCCGTAGCCGCGTCGGCGGTGGCCGGCGAGGGTGCTGATGTTGTAGATGCCGGCCACACCGGCGTGATGGAAGACTTCCGCCGAGCAGACCGGCTGGTCACGGTGGTACCCGACGAGGTACCGGGCAGGACAGTCGGGTCGGAGGGCCCAGTGGGCCGCGTCGCGGTAGAAGGCCCGCACCGTGGCGGCCGGCGGGTCCCAGTTCGCGGACAGCACCGCCGCATAGTCGGCGAGCTGTTCAGGGGTCCTGACCTGATGGATGTCCAACTCCGCGAGACGAATGCGGGGTGGGAGCGCGTCGAGGGACGCCCACATCGCCGTCTCGCTCTCGGTCGCTTTGAGGCCGGCCGCCTCGAGGCGGCCGGAGAGGTCCGAGGGCGTGGAAGCGGGTCCGACCCACCAGGAGAAGGGGCGTCCCGCGGCCTTCAGCGTGTGGACCGTCGATTCGATGCGAGCTGCGGCCTGCCCGGGGGCGAAGCGTGCGGCCGCCACGATGTTGAACGTGTCGTCGTCGGTCCCGCTGTCGGCGATCAGCAGATCGTCCGTCTCGGTCACCGTCGCACCGGCCACGTGGCGGTGAAGGTGGGCCGCGTGCTCCGCCAAGTTGGTCTCCATGCGCACGAGGATGTCCGCTGTACCGACATCTGCGCACTGCTTCGTGATCACTACGGTCTCCGATCTCTCCAGGTGTCACACGGCTTCCGCCTCGCCGGACGACCGATTCCACACCGGGTGACCCGTCAGCGATCCGGAGACGGTGAGCGGACTTGAACGAGAAGTGCTGCCGGCGCATGCGGCGGCAGATATCCTCCCGCCGCTCGGCAGGAGACGGAGCCGCGCCCCGTCGAACGCCTCCTCCGGGGCGGGGCCACTGCCCACGGGGACGATCCTCTGCCGCGTCGCTCGACGGACTCCGTGGGGGTGTTCACCGTCCCGCGGCCGGCCGGCAGCCTACGGGGGAGGGGACGGACGGCGAGGGCGGGACGCTCTCGACCGGGCACCGTCTCAGGGCTTGAAGGCCGAGGTCCGCCCACACGCCTTCGTCGATCACGACATCACCGCGGGACGTCGGGGTCGAGACGGTGGCGTCGCCGGTGCCGCTCGTGAACTTCGCAGTGAGGCCGTAGACGCAGGGCGGACTGCCGCCGTTGCGCACCGCGCCGCCAGACGCTCGATGGCATCGTCGTACGCGCAGTTCACGATCCGCACGTCGCGCAGGGCGTTCGTGGCGTCCGGCTTCAAGTGACCGGTCCTCTGGTGTCCTGTGCGCGTGCTGTCGGACCTTCTGCCGGAACGGCTGCCGTGCGAGCCGCGTTCACCGGCCAGGACGACCGGAACGACGCCGAAGGCGGCGACGGTACAGACGTTGCGAGACTTCACCTTGATCCCCCTGGATCGGCACGACGGGCGCACCGCTGGCAAACGCGATCACACTGTAACATCAATCGCACATAGCATGTTCGTATGAACATGAAGGCTGCGGGACCGTGTGGGACGGGTTGTCCCGTCGACGCGGTACACCCCGCTCCGCTCCACCGTCCTGAGAACGGCACCTCTGATCCTTCCGAGGGCTGTGCGGCGGCACGGTGGTCCATGTCGGTCTTGCTCCCATGAGAGGCATCTTCCGCTGCTGGCCGAGCGGCGGCGTTTTACGCCCTGCGCTTTCACGCCGTGACCGGCAGGAACGACCGATGAGAGCTGCCCGGCAGCGAAGCGGACAGAGGCGAATCTGGCCGAAAGAACGCGGTGGCTGACCTCGACTTCCGTAAAGAAGCCGCAAGTTGACAGGTTTCGATCAAGGTGCCCCGAAATCAGTAACGGAATTGTCCATTCCGACCGTTCCTCGTGGTGGTTGAGGATGTCAGGGTTCGTCACCGGGAGTTCAGGCATGAGTCGTAGGGTTGGCGGCCGCCAAACGGATGCCGATCGGGAAGGTGCTGGTCGTCATGACTTCCACATTGTTCGATGTGCTGGGATCCGAGTGGTTCTGCGTGACCGCGGCCCGGGGACTGGGGGAGGCAGACGTAGTGGACCGGCTGGCTGCCGCCGGCCCGGACCCGCTGCCCCGGTATCCCATCGACGGTGTGGCTGAGCACGTCAGCCTGGACAGTTGGACGGTGCGGGTGTATTGCCCGGAGGGGTCGGGTTGGGCCTATGTGTTCGATGCGCTCCCGCAGGTGGGTGTTCCGTTCAGGGAGCCGGTGCTCAAGGAGCTGTCCAGGGGTACGGAAGCGGTGTCCGCGTGGAAGTTCCTCGACGGCACTACTCGTGTGGCGCACGCCTGTGACGGGGAGATCCTCGCCCTGTTCGACTCGTGGAGGTTCGATCCGGCCTCCGGGAAGGAGCCGGATCGGCTCAACCGGGCCCTGGACCGGGTCGGCTTCTTCCTGGACGAGCCGGGTGACGACGCCGCCGGGCGGCGAACACGGACTTCAGCGCAGCTCCACGCCGTCGGTACGGCCACCCGGTCGTGTTCTCCCGGACAGCCTCAGCGGGTGTCTGACCGCCTCATTCCTTCAGGCGGGCATGGATGGCTTCGCTGATGGTCCGCACCGCACGGTCGACCCCGCGCACCGTGGCCTCGGGGGAGAGCTGTTCGGATTCGTAGATGAACGTTGTGGAGCCGCGCCGGCTGCCGCAGTAGTCGACGATGCCGTGCTCGATCTGCGTCCGCAGTGCGCTCTCGTATCCGTGACGCTCGTACGCACCGGAGTCGTCGCCGGCGATGGGGAGAAGATGGGTGGTGAGGTTCTGCAGTTTCGGCCGCAGGCCCGTAGCGGGGGAGTGCTCGAAGGCCCAGCCGTTGACGAAGACACGGTCGATCCACCCCTTCAACAGTGCAGGCATCGACCACCAGTACACGGGGAAGACCAGCACGAGATCGGTGGCACGCTCAAGACGACGGTGCTCAGCCATGACGTCAGCCGGGTAGTTGCCGCCCTCGTGGTACGCCCGCCGATCCGCCGGCGTGAACCGGGGGTCGAACCGTTCCTCGGACAGGTCGGCAATCTCGACCGAACCGGGGTGAAGAGCTGCCTCAAGTCTTCCCAGCACGTAATGCGTCAGGGACCGGGGGTCCGGGTTGGCGGCGACCAGCAGGGCATGCATCGATGGCTCCAGTTACGTGTTGACAAGTGGTGAGGATGTGCAGGACGGCGCGCGGCGCTCCGCTCTGCAGAGTCCAGTACGCCAGGCGAAGGACCGCGGGACTCAGCACCGCCAGGCTTCCGCTGCCGCGGCCCGCAGGACGAAGTCCTCGAACGTCCGCGGCGCGCGTCCCAGCACGGTGGCGACGCCGTCCGACGTCCAGGCGGCGACCCCGCGTTCAAGCAGCACGAACATCTCGGCGAGGTGCTGGGCCTCGTTCTCGCTCCAGCCCTCCTGAACCAACGTCGCGGTGTACTCGGCCGGGGAGATGCGCCGGTAGACGATGGGCCGCCCGGACGCCCGGGAGATCAGGTCGACTGCCTCCGCCCAGGTCAGTCCGCGCGGCCCGGTCAGCTCATAGACCCGACCAGCGTGCCGGCCGGGCTCGGTCAGTACCGCGGCCGCTACGTCGGCGACGTCCTCGACGTCGATGAACGGCTCGGGGACCGCACCCGCCGGAAGCGCCAGCTCGCCGGCGGCCAGCGGGACGCGGAAGGGGTGCCCGTCGAAGTTCTGGGCGAAGTTCGAGGCACGCAGGACGGTCCATTCCAGCGCCGAGCCGCGCACGGCGTCCTCGGCCGAGCGCATGTCCAGCCCGAACGGGGAGTCGCCCCAGTCGTCGGCGCCGTGACCGGAGAGCAGGACCAGGCGCCGCACACCGGCGGCCTCGGCCTGCGCCACGAACTCGTACACCGGACCGGGCACGGGCGGGGGCACCACGTAGACGACGGTGACGCCCCGCAGGACCTGATCCCAGCCGGCGGGCTGGAACCAGTCGAACGGGGTCTGACTGGAACGGGAGGCGGCGCGCACGGGTGTGTCGCGCAGCCGCAACCGGGCGGCCACCCGCCGGCCGGTGTTGCCCGTCGCGCCGAGGACGAGAGTGATGTCGTTACTCATGACAGTGAGCCAACAGCACGCACCCGGACGGTTCCATAGGTGATACGCCAGATCACCTGGGTAATCGTCTGGATCGTTTAGCCTTGGCGGGTGGATGCTTTCGGTGACCTGCTGCGCGGATTGCGGGCCCAGGGCTCGTTGTTCGGCAGCTCGACCCTGACCCCGCCCTGGTCGTTGCACTTCGTGGACGGTGCGCCGCTGACCTTGTGCACCGTCCTCTCCGGAGGCGGCTGGATCGTGCCGGAGCGCCGTCCGCCCGAGCGTCTGGGCGTCGGTGAGACAGTGATCGTGCGGGGCCCCGCGCCGTTCCTCTTCGTCGATGAGGTGGGCACCCGGGCCGAACCCGTCGCGTGCGGTGCGTTCTGCTCGACGCCCGAGCAGGGCGGGACCCAGTACCGGCTCGGCTGGCACGATGCCGGTACCGGCGGGGAGAACACGACGACCCTGGTCGTCGGCGCCTATCCGGTGCACGGCGAGATAAGCCGCAGGCTGCTGGACGCGCTGCCCGTCGTACTGCGCGTGGGATCCGGCGACGGGCCCGACCCCGTGTGGGACCACCTCGCCGCCGAGGTCGCCGCCGACACACCGGGCCAGCAGGTCGTCCTCGACCGACTGCTGGACTGGATGCTGGTGTGTGCGCTGCGCGAGTACTTCGACCGGCCCGGCGGCACTCCGCCGGGCTGGTACTCCGCCGGGCGCGACCCGGTGGTGGGCGCCGCGCTGCGCCTGCTGCACGGGGAGCCGGCAGCGCCGTGGACGGTTGCCTCGCTGGCCAGCCGGACCGGGGTGTCGCGGGCCACGCTGGCGAAGCGGTTCACCGACCTGGTCGGCGAACCGCCGCTGACCTACCTCACCCACTGGCGCATGACGCTCGCGGCGGACCTGCTGACCGAGCGCGAGACGCTGACTGTCGCGGAGGTCGCCCGCGCCGTGGGCTACTCCGACGCGTTCGCGTTCAGCGCGGCGTTCAAACGGGTCCGCGGCATCAGCCCCAGCGCGTACCGGCGCACTGCGACGGCCCCACCCCCCCAGTCGGCCGGCACACTCCCATGACACGTCCCCAGCGTCCGCCCTCACCTTCAGGGCCTCCCGCTGGTCAGCGAAGTAGAGGCGCAACCGGCCTCCGAGTGTTCACCCCCGCCCAGACGAACAGCAGTCGCATCGACTGACCTTGTTCTTTGTCTACCAAGATCTTCCGGGCTTGCCGATGGCCTTGAGGGTCTCGGGGCGTTTGACGGTCTTGCCGACGTCGTAGCGGGGTGTCCGGTGTCTGTTCCTGGTGCCGGGTGGCCGTCCGGGGGCGGCGCCGCGGGGTTTGGGAACACGGGCCGGGCAGGCGAGGTGAGCGCGGATGTTCCTGAACCCCCGGCGGACCCGGGCGGGGGTGAGCCGGCCGGAGGCGGTGGGCTTCTCCCAGGGCCGGCGGAGGTCCGCGGCGAAAGGGCGGGCGAGCCGGAGCCGGGTGTGAGCGACGATCAGGATCCAGGTTCAGCGGTCCGCCGCCTCGGGGGTACGGAGTTTCGGGGTGGTCCAGCCGAGGGTCTGCTTCGCGAAGCGGAAGGCGTGCTCCAGATCGAAGCGACGGAGAAACGCCTGCCAGAGACGGTCCACGTCGTCCGGGTGGCACCAGTCTTCGAGGACCACGACCACACCGGCGGAGCGTGCCGTTCCTTCGACAGATGCTCTACCTTCAACCGGATCAACATGCCTTCGACCAAGGGCAGTTCGCCGCTGTGGTCGAGCCGGGCCGAGCGGTGGGTGAGCCGGGGATGGACCCGGTCCCATGCCCGCGTTTCGCCCCTGCCGTAGTTGGTGGTGTCGGTGACCGTGGTGATCGCGGGCTCGGGCCGGGTCTCCGGCTTGGCAAAGCGGAACTCCGGGCCGTGCTTGGGCGGCCGGCCGTTCGTTCCCGGCCGCCGGGGCGGCTTCGGCAGACGCATGACACGGTCGGAGTGGACCCGGCCGACCAGCTCGACGGACAGGGCACGCAGGACCCAGGCCAGGCGGGTGACGTCGTAGCCGGCGTCGCTGACGATCACGACATGCGGGTCCCCGGCCTGCCACTGGCCGGCGGCGATGAGCCGCTCGATGACTTTCCGCAGCTGGGCGGCGGTGACCGCGGCCGCGTCGTCTACCCGGCCGAGCCGGACCGCGTCCAGGACCGCGGTCCAGGACGCGGCGCCCGGATCCAGCGCGGCGACGAAGGGGCAGGGCCGGCCCGGGATGAATCGCGAGGCCGTCTTCGCCCGGCCGTGGACGTGGCAGAAGAGCCGCTCCGCCGAGCACGGCGCCGTCCCTATTCGTGGCGGCACGCCACCACACGTCGGGCGTCGCGCCACCGCCGCACGCGGTCACCGGCTTCCCCGATCACGATCACCAGCACCGCGGAGGCGGCGCACGCCGCCAACCCCGCCTGCTCGCCCACGAGTTCACCGATCACCCAGAGGACAGCGGTGACAAATGCCCACCACGCCGCATAGGCGAGGACGACGTACGGACGGGCTCTTTTCACGGTGACCACGATACGCCGACGCCGCGTCCGGACCGCACGGCCGGTGCACGACGAGCGGGGGCGGGCACCGCGCACTCGGCGCGGCACCCGCCCCCGGCGGTTCGACGACCGTCCGTCACCCGCGGGTGTAGACGATCCGGTAACTGGAGACGTACGTCCGGGACGTGCGCGCTCAGCTCCAGCCACCGGTCCGGGTCCACTTGATGCCGGTGAAGGCGATCCGGTACGTGGTGCGGTCCCGGTAGGAGTACTGGTAGTGGGTCTCGTGCGTCGCCAGGATCTTCTGCTTGCCCCAGCCGTACCAGGCCACGACCTTGCACTTGAAGACGTACTGCTTGCGGTAGCGGTACTGGCGCTTCCAGGCGGTGATCGGCACGGGGCCCTTGTCACCGCTCACGACGTCCCACACCCAGTGGTAGTTGTAGTTCTGCCAACTGCCGTAGGTCCACCGGGTGGTGCGCAGCACCGTGGTGAAACTGCGGCCCGTCCAGGCGTGCTTGGGTACCCGGCACGTGGCGCAGCCGGTCACGTCGTCGCTGTTGACCGGATCGGCGCAGGCGTAGTCGTAGGCGTTGCAGCTGCCGCCCGGAACCGGGCCGGCCTGGTCGTCGACGCCCTGCGGATGGCCGCCGGCGGGGCGGCCTGAAGGAGGGATGCGTCACGCACTCGGACCGCGGAGCGAGATACACCTCGCGTGAACACCGCGCCGTCATAAGCGAGTCGGGTTACGGCAGGGTATGGGCAGAACGGGCTCCGAGGCAGTCGGCCACGTGTCGGCGTACCGAGAAAAGTGCTCAGGCGCGTACAGACGAACGTGTTCAGTCGTGGGGCCGGGAGGACGACCCTGCGGCCGTGGGGTGTTCGCGAGCGTCCCTGACTCGACGGCGGTCTGACCCTGGAGCACGCGGGCGTAGGCTCTCAGGAATGCGGATAGGCGAGTTGTCCAAGTGTACGGGCGTGAGTCCGCGCTCACTGCGGTACTACGAAGAGCAGGGCCTGCTGACCAGCTCACGCTCCGGCGCGGGGCAGCGCCACTATTCCGATGCTGCGGTCCAGCGCGTGTCACTCATCCGGCAGCTGTTCGACGCGGGTATGTCCAGCAGGGTGATCGCGACTGTGCTGCCGTGTGTGGACATCCCGGGTGACCTGGGCGTCGCCGAGGAGACGTTCACGGCGATGATGCGCGAGCGCGACCGGATCGACGCCGACATCGCGCACCTGACCGAGACCCGGGATGCACTCGACGTGCTGATCAGGGCCAACAGCCGACACCGGGCGGAGCTGTCCACGGCCCCGGAACCGCTGGCGCAGCCGACCTGATGCTGTGATCTGCGTCTCAGCCGGTTGCCCCTCACATCAATGTCAGAGGTGAGGATGGCGACAACGCCCGGAATCACCGGGCCGGTCGTACGAGAGGCGGCGGAAGATGGGGCAGGCATGGGGTTTCGGCAGGTATGGCGGGCCCGAGGTACAGGAGTTCTTCGATCGTCCCGACCCTCTCCCCGGTCGCGGCGAGGTGCTGATCCAGGTCGACGTCGCCGGCGTGAATCCCCTCGACCACCTTCTGCGCTCGGGTCTGGTCGACGGGCTCGACGGCGGGCGTCCGTTTCCCCGCGTGCTGGGCATGGAGGCAGCCGGAACCGTTCTCGCCCGGGGCGAGGACGTCAGCGGGCTCGAGGTGGGTGACGCGGTCTTCGGCTTCGCACTCACCGGTGGCGGCACCTACGCCGAGACGACGGTGCTGTCCGCGCCGAACACCGCGCGCATCCCGGAGGGCCTGTCCGCGACCGTGGCGGCAACGCTGCCGGTAGCCGGGACGACCGCGGTGGACGTGCTCGACCAGCTCAGCCTCCCGGCCGGTGCCACGGTTCTGGTCAACGGAGTCGGGGGCGGGGTCGGCCTCGCCGTCGCCCGGCTGGCCATCGGGCGCGAGCTGCGTGTGATCGGCACCGGGAGTACCGCCAAACGCGAGCACGCCGAGGCCATCGGGGTGCGGTTCATCGACTACACCGCCGAGGACGTCGCCGCCGCGGCACGCGAGCTGGTTCCGGACGGCTTCGACGGGATCGTCGACCTGGCCGGAGGCACCTCGCTGCGGACGGTCGCTCCGCTGGCCCAGGATCCCCGCAACGTCATCGCTGTGGGTGACATGTCCGTGTCCGATCTCGGTGGGCGTTTCGTCGAGCGTCGCGTCGACCGCGAGAACCTGGAGCGGTCGGCCCGGCTGGCCCTCGACGGACTCCTCGCACCCGTGATCACCGCGGTCCATCCGCTCTCCGACGCCCCGGCCGCCCTCGCCACCGTCGAGAACGGTCACACCTCGGGCAAGGTTGTCATCGAGGTGGCATGAGACGTGCCCGGCCGTCCGACACTGTCTACCGCCCACTGCGGGCCGACAGGAACCCGTGGTCAGCGCATCATCGGCTGAGCACGTTCACCTGTACGGGGTCGAGCACGTCCAGGCGTACGCCGACACCACGCCACCGGCGGTATCGAGAACGGCTCTTGCCCAGTGGTTCATGTTCGGTTGCCCTGACCCGGCTCTGGTTCAGTGGCCCCGGTTCGACCTGGCGCGTTCGGGGGATCCGGGTCGGGAGACGGCGACGGACGAGGGTGGGTCGGGCAGGGTCTGCTGGATCCTGGCGATCTGGTCGAGGAGCTGTTCGTTGAGCTGGTCGCGGGCGTGCTCGGCGCGGGCCACGGCGAGGGAGGCTTCCAGGGCGCGCTCCCGTGAGATGCCCTGGGCGACGCTGCCGAGCAGGTCGCGGCGGAGGAGCTGGGTGGCTTCCTCCAGGCGGTCGAAGGCGTGGGCAGCAGCCTGCTGGGTTGCGGGTGAGTGCTGGGCGAAGAGGGGGTGGAGGTAGTGGGCGTCGATCGCCGGGACGCCGACCGCCTTGATCTCGGCGTCGAACGTGTCCAGAGCCGGGACCCGGCCCGCCGCGAGGTCCTGTTCGGCGCGTTTGAGGACGTCGATCCAGTGCCGTCCGGTGACTCGCAGGCTCGTCAGTCGTGCGATCTCGGTGTCGACGGCCTGCCGAGTGCGTTCGGCCTCGGTGTCCGAACGCCGCCACCACCGTTCCAGGACCGGCACGCTCACCATGGCCACCGCGCCCAGCACCGCCCCGACGACTGCGCCGATCAGTCCGTAGAGCGCTCCCGTGTCTGCCATGAGTCCAGTGTGCCGTAACAGAATCGACGGTGCGTCGAATTCTGGTCCGCTTACACCTAGGCTGACGGCTGATCACGGGGACGGGAAGAGAGGATGCGCTGTGGAGCGACTGCAGGCGGACGACCCGGGGTGGGCGGGAGATTACCGGCTGCTGGCACGGGTGGGTTCGGGTGGGATGGGCCGCGTCTACCTCGCCCGCAGGCGGAACGAGGCACCGTGGGTCGCGGTCAAGCTGGTGCGGGCGGAATTCGCACAGGACGGGGAGTTCCGTGAACGCTTCCGACGTGAGGTGAGCCTGGCTCGCAGGGCGGGCGGCGCGTGGACCGCGCCGGTGCTGGACGCCGACACCGAGTCCTCCCGGCCGTGGGTGGCCACCGCCTTTGTGCAGGGGCCGTCCCTGGACCGGGCCGTACAGCGGCACGGGCCGCTGCCGGAAGCCTCGGTACGGACGCTGGTGGCCGGTCTGGCCGAGGCCCTCGACGGTGTGCACAGCCGGGGACTGGTGCACCGCGATGTCAAACCCGCCAACGTGCTGCTCGCACTGGACGGTCCCCGGCTGATCGACTTCGGAATCGCCCGGGCCACGGACGCCTCGGTGGCGCTGACCCGCACCGGAGTGGTCGTCGGCTCACCGGGCTACATGTCTCCCGAACAGGTCGTCGGCGGCGAAGTCGGCCCACCGACAGACGTGTTCACGCTGGGCGCGGTGCTGGTGTTCGCCGCGACGGGCCATGGCCCCTTCCCCGGGGACGGGGCGGCCGGCCTGATGTACAAGGTGGTGCACGAGGAGCCGGATCTGGGCGGCCTGTCGGGACGGTTGCGGGAGGTCGCCGCCGCCTGCCTTGCCAAGGATCCGGCGGCACGCCCCGCGGCCGGGGAGACAGCCCGCGCGCTGGCGCCTGACGGGGCCGCGTCCCTGGCCGGAGCGGGCTGGCTGCCCTCGCCGGTCGTGGCGGACGTCCAGGCCCTGATGCGGGAACTGGTCAACCTGCCCGCCCCCGCCGACACCGTGCGCACGGAACCCGCCGGCCCGCCGCGCCGACGCAAGGGGCCGTTGCTCCTCGCTGCCGCTACTGCTGCCGCGCTCGCCGCGTCGGCGACGGTGTTCGTCGCGGTGCAGGCAGGAGGTGACGGCGGCAACGGCGGTGACGTCCCTGGTGCGTTCCTGGGCACCTGGGAGGGGCAGCTCACGACCAGACGTGACCTGCCGGGCGGTACTCTGCGCATCACGATCACGCAGGGCACGGTCGGTGACGTCGTCTCGACCGACGCGGCGGTCTCGATGCAGGGCGTCAGCTGCACCAGTGATTACCTGCTGACGACGGCTGAGGACGACCGCCTGGTCCTGGAGACCCGGTCGAGCGAGAACGGCGGTTCCAGCCCCCTGAACCTGTGCGTAGAGAGCACGGAGACGGCTCGCGTCACGCTCCGGGACGACGGTCGCCTGCACTACGCGTCCTTGAGTGAGGAGGCAGGATTCCCCGAGGGGGACTTGAGCAGGGCCGGTCAGGCGGCGGGACAGCGGCGGTCCCAGGAGCGGGTCAGTCGGTGGCGCGGTAGCCGAGCCCGCGGTGGGCGAAGGTGGTGAGAGTGTCGCGCAACTCCTCCTCCTCGGCTTCAGTGTGATCGCGGGTGAAGAGGAGGTAGCAGGTTCGTTCACCCATCCAGGCGAGGGCCTCCAGCCGGGCACGGTCCTGCGCGGGATCACCCCCGACCAGTCCGCGGGCGCGGTCGTGGGCGACCGCCCGGCAGGCCAGGTCGATGCCGTGCTCCATCAGGGAGACCCACACCTGCCGGTACTCGGCACGGACGGACAGTTCGACACCGACGCGGAAGATGTGGCCGTGGCGGCGCCAGTTGTCGACCTGAACGTCGACGGCCCGCTTCAGGCTGGTGGTGTCCACCGCGTCGCCGGATGCCTCGAGGCCGGTGTAGATGTGCCGGGTGGCTCGTTCGATGACGGCGCACACCACCTCCTCCTTGGAGGCGAAGTAGAAGTACGCAGCGGAACGGGTGATCCCCGCCTGCTTCGCGACAGCCTCCATCGTCAGCCCGGCGACCGACGACCGCCGGAGCATCTCTTCCGCCGCGTCCAGCAGCGCCTGCTCCCGCAGATCACCCTTGCTCACTTTGGCGCGGCGTCGACCCGCCGAACGCGCTTCATCGGACTGACTGTTCATGGCCGCTGAGACTACGCCCCTGTGCCGCTCGAAAAGTCATCGGCGCAGGTGGGAGTGATGCAGTTCGGTCCTGGGATCATGTCCGCGTGATCGTGGGCTCTGCCGTACAGGGTGGCCCGGAGGCTGTTGTCCGTCCCGCCGGTGCTGCTGCGCCGTGACACCGCGAATGACGCCGAGCTGCTCGTGCTGCGACATGAGAACACAGTCAGGACCCCGAGACCCGGGCCGACCGCCTCTTCCGCCTCGCTGCGGAAGGGCTCAGCCCTGGGCACGGCGTCGCTGGGGCATCCGGGAACTCAGGATCTTCGGTGCTGAGGACAGAAAGTCTGCCGAACGGGCGGTTGTGACAAGTGGGATGCCCAACCGGTGACAACCAACGTGCCTCGACCGGTCCTCTCCGCCGGTTCATCCGGCGTCGCCGGTGACAACTCCTGAGCCTCGGCTCAGTATTCGCGGGTCGTCACAGAAGTGCTCTGACGGCGGCCCGCTTCCCCTTTCGCACCCGAACGCGAGGGGAGCCGGAGGCCGTCGCCCTCTGGCACACCGTCAGCGCCGTCGGCCGGCACTTCGAGGGGCTGCTCGCCGACGGCACCGTCTCCGCGTGGACCGAGCCGCCGCTCGGCGAGGCCCACCACCCCGGCGAGGACGACCCCGACCACAACCCCATCTGCGACTGCCCCGCCGTCCCACGCGCGTTCTGCGTGAGCTGCGCGGCCTGCTCCGCCTGTCGGCCGTGCACGTGTCCGCCCTGGGAGCACCTCACCTTCGGCAACCCGCCGGACCCACTGTCACGCTGGCGGAGCGTGAGCGTGACACCGGTGTCACGCCCCTCGAAAAGGGTCACGCCGCCCTGCATATGGGCGCGCTTGTCCGTTCTCATGCCAGGCGGAAGGATGCCACCACCGGCGGCATCGTCATCGACACCCGCGCCCGCCTCGGCTGCACCGCGCCGAGCGGGTCGACGGACCAGGACCGCACCCGGCGTCTGGCCGTCGCCCTGCCCCTGCAGTACGCGGCCCGCCTCTTCGACGCTCAGGAGGCCGGCGCCGGCGACGCCCGACTCCAGGAGATCGCGGCAGAAGCGCTCAGGGAGGTGTACTTCCAGGACGGCGGCCGCCGCGCCGGCTCCCTGGAGGAGGCCCGGTTCACGGACATCGAGCACCTCGAGTTCGGCCTATGGCAGGCGCGCCCCTGAAGCAGCCCACGAGCCCCTGTGACTGAGCCCTTCGGTTGGCGGGTGAGTACTTCAGCCGGCGGGCTGGACCTTCGGCATCGATTGCGCCTGCGAGTCGGTCGGCGTACTCGGTCAAGGCTGCACCGAGAAGGATGAAGCGCCGCGAGGCGCCAGAGTTCGCCACGAGCCGGATCGCAACCGGCGATCGGCTTTCACGGGGATCGGAACCCTCCGTGCGTGACATTGTGACGCACATCACGTAAGAAGCAGAACCTGTGCGCATCATCGGGCGTCTGGCTGGTGTGAGATCACGCGTGAGAACACTGGACGAGCTGGACGAGGAGCGCCTCGTCCGGCTGGTGGCCAGAGGTGACCGCGGGGCGTTCGACGAACTGTACCGGCGCACGTCGCCGTGGCTGGCTGTGCGTTTGCGCCGCCGCTGCGCGGACGAGCAGATCGTCGCCGAGGTCATGCAGGAGACCTATCTGGCGGTGTGGCGCGCGGCCGGTGCGTTCGCCGGGAGTGCGGTCGGCGGGACGGCCGTCGGATGGTTGTGGACGATCGCGGCGCGCCGCCTCGTCGACGCGTTCCGGCGCCGTGCCCACCATGCCGAGCCGCCCGTTGCCGCCGCCGAGCGGGCGGTGGCGCCCGCGGCGGAGGACGAGGCACTGGCCGGGACCGTCGGCGGAGACGTCGGTGACGCCCTTCGACAACTGGCGCCGGAACTTCGAGAGGTCCTGCAGGCCATGGTGCTGGACGGGTTCTCCGTGCGGGAGACCGCCGTCCTGCTCAGACTGCCCGAAGGCACGGTCAAGACCCGCGCCCGCCGGGCCCGGATCGCAATGCGGGAGGCGCTGAGATGAGCGGGGAACACGTGTCGATGCGGCTGCTCGACGACTACGCACGTGGTGATACGGCGGAGATGGCCGTGGACGCGGTATGGGCGGTGGAGGCCCATCTGGAGACGTGCGCGATGTGCCGGAGTCGTCTGGCGGCCTCCGTGGCCGCCGAGGTGCCCGGCATCGCCACGCTCCTCGAGACCGTCCGGGCCGGTCTGGAACCGCAGTTGGACGCAGCCGTCGGAACACCCTCGCGGCGACGCCGCCCGAGGTGGCTGTCGGCCTGGCTGACGCCGGCCATGGCCCCGTGGCTGGCCATGACCGGCGCCGTTGCCCTGATGGCGCTGCTGCTGGACTCGCTCGCCCCGCCTGCGTTCTTCGGCGAGATCTCTCCCGTGTCGGCGATCGCACCCGTGCTGCCGCTGTGCGGTGTCGCCGCATCGTGGTCGCGCGGCCTGGACCCGGCGCACGAAATGACGGCCTCGACCGCCCGAGCCGGCCTGCCCCTGCTCCTCAGGCGCACCACGGCGGTTCTCGTGGTGGTCCTGCCCGGGCTCCTGGTGGGGGGCTGGCTGACCGGAACCATGACGGCCGCGCAGTGGCTGCTGCCCTCCCTGGCCTTCACCTCCACCGCCCTGGCGCTGGGCAGCGTGGTCGGCGTGACTCGCGCCGCCACCGGGCTGGCGGTCGCGTGGGGCGTCGTCGTCGTCGCACCCACGTGGATCACCGGCCACGTCCCCCTTGCCCTGCGAGGTGTTTTCCAGCCCGACCAACTGCCCGTATGGGGGCTGCTCCTCGTGCTCGGCATCGGAGCCGTGATCACCCGCAGAAACGCGTACTCAACGCTGTGAAACCACCGTCGACCTTCGAAAGGGACCCCCGCACGATGCCCACCACGAACGCGGCCGACACCGCGCCGAAAACCTATGCCTGGGAGATCCGGGCCAGCGGCCTGAGGGTACGCGTCGGACGCAAGAAGATGGCCGTTGACGGACTCGACCTCTGCCTGGGCATCGGCACCCACGGCCTCCTGGGACCCAACGGAGCAGGAAAGACCACCCTGATCCGGACCCTGGCCACCGTGCTGCGCCCCACTGACGGCGAACTGGAGATGCTCGGCACCCGCGTGGGCCCGATGGCTGACCACCGGGCCCTGCGCCGCCGGATCGGCTACCTGCCGCAGGCTTTCGGCTACTACAAGCGCTTCACGGTGCGTGAGTTCGTTGAGTACATGGCCTGGTTGAAGGAGGTCCCGAAGGCGGCCGTCCCCGCAGCCGTCCAGCGGGCCGTGGAACGGGTGGGCCTGGCGGACCGCGCCGACCAGCGGATGAAGACCCTGTCCGGCGGCATGGTGAGGCGGGCCGGCATCGCTCAGGCCATCGTCAACGATCCCGCGGTGCTGCTGCTGGACGAGCCGACAGTCGGCCTGGACCCGGCGCAGCGGTTGCGCTTCCGCGAGCTGTTGCAGGAACTGGGCCGCGACACGTGTGTGGTCGTCTCCACCCATCTGGTCGAGGACGTCGCGGCCGCCTGCTCCGACGTGGTGCTCTTCGCCGACGGCCGCCTCGTCTTCCAGGGCACGCCGGACGACCTGGCCGCGGCGGGCGGCCCCGAACACCCGGGCGGCAGCCCCCTGGAGCGCGGCTACTCAGCACTGCTCCAGGACTTCGAGCAGCCGGCAGGCACCTGGTGAACGCGCGAGTCCTGCGTACCGAGCTGAAGCGCTCCATCGCCCCGTGGCCCGGCATCGTCGTCCTGGCGGGCAGCCTGGCGGTCCTCCTGCTGATCGACGGGCTCTGGTGGCAGGGCGACGCGGGATGGACGGCTCAGTGGACCTCCATGGCCCTGTGGACCCGGTACCTGCTGACCTTCTGGTGGCCGCTCGTGGTGGGCCTGGGCGCGGTGTACGGGCTACGCGACTCCCGCTCGCAGATGGCCGAACTGCTGACGACCACGCCGTTGCCGGCCTGGCGCCGTGCGGCACTGCCGGCCGGCGCAACGGCACTCGTGCTGACGTCCGGCTTCGGCCTCCTGGTCCTCGTAGGCGGAGTCCAGGTGGCCCTCGGTGCCACCGCCTACACGAGTCTCGGCTGGCTACCGATCTCGCTGGTGGCGGCGCTGTCCCTCGTCGCGGGGGCCGTGTTCGGCATGGGTGTCGCGCGGGCCGTGCCCTCTGCGCTCACCCCGCCGGCCCTGACGGTGTTCCTCTTGCTGACGGCCCTCTCCCTGCAGCAGAACAACGAGGGGGCACTGCCGTCGAGCGCCGCGCCGAACCGGCTCGCCCTGCTGTTCCCGGCGACTGCTGAGCCGCGGGAGATGCTGCTGACCCTGTCCGGCTCCGTCCACCTCGGCCAGACACTCTGGCTGCTGGGCCTGCTCGCCACCGGTTTCGCACTGCTGTCGGCCGCGACCCTCCGGGCCCGAGTGCTCGCGGTGGCCCCCGTCCTGGCCGGCGCAGCCCTGGCCCTGCTGATCCTCCCGGCCACTCCGCGCGACACCTACGTCATCGACGAGGCCGCCGCCACCCTGGTCTGCGACGGACCGGTGTGCGTGACGCAGGCGAACCGCTCACGCCTGCCTGAACTCGCACCGCGCGGCAAGGACGCGCTGCGCGTGCTGCACGACGCCCTGGGCGACAAGGCGCCGAACTCGGTGCGGGAGGACACCGGGCTGCGCGCGCTCGGCGACGAACGCCGACTCTCCGGCGACGCGGTGCGGGTCGACTTCGACGACCCGCTGATCGCCCGTGCCACAGGGACGGAACTGACCCGTCTCCTGGTCGCCCAGGGCCTGGCACCGAACTGCGCACCGCGCACCCCTTGGGAGGGCGGGGGGCAGGTCGACATTCCCGTACAGAGCATCGCCGCGAGCTGGGCACTGGGCGATCACCAGCTCAAACCGCTGCAGGAGCCGGACCCCTACGCGTACTCGCAGCGTGAATGGGCGGACGCCGACGACGCCTGGCAACGGCTGATGGCGCTGTCACCGGCCGAGCAGCGCTCGCGGATCGCCGAGGTGCACGCCGCCGCTCTCTCCTGCACGGTCCACGACGAGCTTTCGGTGTTGGCGGGGGAGGGGTCGCAATGAGGTGGCTGATCCTGTACGCCCGTTCACGACAGGTGCCCACCTCGGCTGCAGCGGTCGCGCTCGTCGCGCTGGCGGCGTGGGCCTTCAACCAGGACGGCGCGGGCCCGATGAGCCTGGGGACCGCGGTCCTGATCCTCACCGCGAACGTGGCGGCCGCTTCCGTCGGGCTCGGTGGGCAGGACGCCGCGCTGGATCGGACGGCCGCGATCCGGTGGATTCCCCGGCGGGCGGCACACGTGCTGCTGGCCGGCGCGGTCGCCGGGGCGGCCCTGCTGGCGGTCCAGGCAGCTGGGGCCAAGCTCGCCCCGGCCGCGCTCGTCGTCCGCGACAGCGCCGGCTTGGTCGGCCTGGCCGCGCTCGGGGCGGTGCTCTGCGGGGCCCAGTTCGCATGGACCCTGCCGATCGGCTGGCTCGCGTTCACCCTCCTCGTCCCGGCTCCGCCCGGCATCGCGGGAGAGGTGAGCAACTGGATGATCATTTCCCCCGCCACGACGGCCTCCGCCGCGACCGCGTGGGCCCTGCTGGCGGCCGGCACCGTGCTGTACGCCGCAGCAGGACCGAGACGGTGACGGACACGCTCCGCGCTGAGCGCTTCAGCCGGCGGAACTCGCCGGCTGAAGCGCTCAGTCACAGCCCCGGACCGCAGCAGGTCCGGGGCTCGTTCGCGTATCCGCGGGGGTTCGGATGTTCATGCGCGCGACGCCGTGCCCAACGAACACCGTCGCGTACGGGTCACGACGCGCGCGGTGGCCGGGCAAGCCGGTGCGGAGTGCGGCACGGCATGTCCTCCTCCACGCCGATGCCCGGGCACACGAAAGGTTCGGTGTCCTTCTTCTGCACCGCGACCGCGGCCCGCGCCGCGTCTTCAAAAGCCCTGCCCCTCCCGGTCGGTCTTCACCTCGAAGCGGACCGCCAACTCGAACGAGTGAGGCGCCCGCCCGTACCAGGCCCTGTACTCCCGAAGCTGCGACGAAGTGGCAAGTAGCTGAAAGCGAAACTTCAGACACCGCTTTTTTGGTGGGGCTTCCCTCTCCGAGCGCTACATCGCCGTGCCCGCCGCTTACGCCCTCACCCGGGCCGGACCGCTCCCGGCTACGGTAGGTGCCCATGAACGCCTACGAGCGGGCCGTGCAACGCGCCCTCGCCGCCACCGGCCACACCCACCTCACCACCCGTCAGCTCGCCGCGCTTCTCGACCGCACCGAGGAAGCCGCTCCGCACGCACAACACCTCCAACGCCTCCACCCCGGACACGCCACCACCCGCGACCGCCTGCACGCCGCCGGCATGACCTGCGCACGGATTGGCCTCCACGACGACGGCGACCCGGAGTTCCTCGACGCGCTGCTGCAAGAACTCGCCCACGCATAAGAGGCCGTTTTCGTCTGTAGTGCATTGCTATAGCCGGTTTTCTGCGGTGGGCTGGTGTGGTGTTGATGAGGCTGCCGATCCGAGTGGGGGCTCAAGGGCTGGATGAGGTGGCGGGCGGGGCCGGAGGCGGCTTGTGCCTGTTTCATTCCAGGACGCCTGGTTGCGTTGCGCTTCCACGAGGCGGGACACGCGCCTGGGCGCACTTGTCTGCCGGCGGTACATCCAGGTCATGAGCGAGCGTTGTGCGTATCCGAGTGATCTGTCCGATGCCGGCTGGGAGCTGGCCGGGCCGGTCCTGGCGGCCTGGCGGGCCGAGCGCCGCCGCCGGGCCCTGGCATCCGGGCGGCCGCCCGAGCACGAGCTGCGCGAAATCATGAACGCGATCCTGTACGTGGACCGTACCGGGGTGCGGTGGCGCTGCCCGCCGCACGACTTCCCGCCCTGGGAAACCGTCTACGGCTACTTCGCCAAGTGGCAGAAGGAGGGTGTGTTCGCCCAGTTCAACGGCCTGCTGCGGGAGCTGGTGCGGCAGCAGGAGGGCCGCACCGCCCGGCCCTCGGCGTGCGTCATCGACGCGCAGAGCGTGAAGACCTCCACCGGCGTCCCGGCCGCCGGGCAGGGCCTCGACGCCGGGAAGGAGATCGTGGGTCGCAAGCGGAGTATCGTCACCGACACCCTCGGTCTGCTGCTGGCGGTGCTGGTCACCGCGGCGGGCGTGCAGGACTCCGACGCCGGCCGGGCCCTCGTCGAACACATCGCCGCGGAGCATCCCACCGTCCGCAAGACCTGGGGCGACGGCGGCTACCGCCAATACCTCGTCGCACACGCAGCCACCCTCGGCATCGACATGGAAATCGTCCAACGCACGCCCGGCACCAGAGGATTCACCCCGATCCCGAAACGCTGGGCGGTCGAGCGGACCTATGGCCGGCTGATGCTCCACCGCCGCCTGGCCCGCGACCACGAAGCCCTCCCGGCCCGCTCCGAAGCCATGATCCACCTCGCCATGACCGACCTCATGGCCCGCCGCCTCACCAACGAGAGCGCCATCTCCTGGCGCGACCCCGTAAAGCCACACCAATCACAGATTCCGGGATGAAACAACGGGAGGAAGCGACCTCTAAGCGTGTTTGGGCCGTTGCGGTACGCCGGTAGGCCGACCTCGTACCTCCAGCCGTCGGACACCTGACGCCGGGACCACAGGTGGGCGACGACCTCCGGGTCCCCGGGCAGCAGCACCCGGATGGGCACCGGCACCGGCTCGGGGGCGGAGGACGTCGTCACGCCTCCCACCGTACGGACGGACGGTGGGGCGCCGACGTCCGGCGCAACCTGCCGCGGGCACCGGCCTCTGTCCACAGACCGACCATGGCGTTCTGGTCCGCATGAGCGATGACGAGCAGCAGCCAGCCCCGCGCCGCGGCAAGGTTCTGGAGGTCCTCGCGCGGGCGGAGCGGAAGGTCTTCACCCGACCCGCGCCGAAATCCGCAAGGACACAGGTGAAATCCCTCCTCACACGGGCGAAGGGGTCGACGCAGGCCCTGGCCGAGCGCCTGGGCGTTTCGCGCCGCACGGTGGAGCGGCTACCGGTCCGGGAAGCTGACGACCCCTCGGCATCACCGAGCAGATGGCCATGGGCTGTCTCGGCGCGGCCCGCCCGAAACGCACCGCCAGGCTGCCCAGCCAGCCCGCCTGGCTCAGTTCTGGATGGTGGCGAGCCAGTCGGTCAGCAGCTTGTTGACCTCGTCGGGGCGTTCCTGCTGGATCCAGTGGCCGCAGCCGTCCAGGAGGTGGGAGGCGGACAGGGCGGGGAGGGTGGTGGGGTAGGCGTCGATGGCGTCGGCCATCCAGGTGGTGGAGGCGTCCAGTGCACCGCCGACGAACAAGGCGGGTTGTTTGATGGGGGCTCCGCGGTAGGAGGCGAGGTCTTCCCAGTCGCGGTCCATGTTGCGGTAGCGGTTCAGGGCGCCGGTCAGGCCGGTGCGCTCGAACTCTCCGGCGTAGACGTCGAGGTCCTCCTCGCTCAACCAGGCGGGGAGCGGGCCGGCGGGGAAACGGTCACGCAGCTGGCCGTCCTGGGCGACGAAGTGCGGGTCGGGCTCGCCCTCGGCTGGCATGGTGTCGGCGGACAGGGCCGCGTAGAAGCCCGCGAGCCAGCCCCGCACGTCAGGCTCGATCTCCCTCTCGGCGCGGCCGGGCTCTTGGAAGTAGGAGACGTAGAACTCCTGCTCGGGGCCGCCGATCTGGCCGAAGATGTCGGTGGGACGGGGGCCGCCGGGTGGCGCGTACGGGACGCTCAGCAGGCCGACGGCCCGGAAGACCTCGGGGCGGAGCAGGGCGGAGGTGGCGGCGATGTTGGAGCCCCAGTCGTGGCCGACGACCACCGCGTTCTCCTCACCGAGGGCACGCACGACGGCGACGTTGTCCTCCACCAGGTCGAGCATCCGGTAGGCGTCGGTCACGGCGGGCTTGGAGGAGCGGCCGTAACCGCGCACGTCGATCGCCACCGCCCGGTACCCGGCCGCGGCGAGGGCCGGAATCTGGCGGCGCCAGGAGTACCAGGACTCGGGGAAGCCGTGCACGAGCAGGACCAGCGGGCCGGTGCCCTGCTCGGCCAGGTGCAGGCGCCCGGCCGGGGCCTCGACGGTGCGGTGGCGAAGTACGGCGGTCGGCTCGGATGGCATGAGGGACTTCTCCTCGGTCGCGGACGGTCGGCGGCTACCCCTCGATCATGCGGCGCGGCGGCCACTCGACGCGATCAGCGTTGCCATCCTGGCAAACTTGCAGGCAGGAAGATGAAACGGCGCGGCGGAAAGGAACAGCGACAGTGGCAGAGGACGACGTGGCCCAGACGCTGGCGGCGATGGGGCCCCGGCTGCGGGCCGTACGCGAGCGCCGTGGCGTCACACTCACCGATGTCAGCCGCGCGACCGGCATCTCGCCCAGCACGCTGTCGCGGACCGAGACCGGCCGGCGCAAGCCCACCCTGGAGGTGGTGCTGCAGCTGGCGAAGGAATACGAAGTCTCCCTCGACGAACTGGCCGGCACCGCACCCGCCCCTGCAGCCAAGCCCCGCAGCACGGCGCCGCACAGCTTCGGCGACGACAAGGCGGTGTTGCCGCTGACCCGGTACGTCGGCGGCCTGCACGCCCACAAGCATGTCCTGCCCGCCGTCGGGGAGCCGCCCAGGCGTCCCCGACAGGTGTCCCACGAGGGCTACGAGTGGTTGTGCGTCCTGTACGGGCGGCTGTGGCTCGCACTCGGCACCCAGGACCTCGTCCTGACTGCCGGGGACGTCGTCGAGTTCGACACCCGCATCCCCCACGGAGTCGCGAACGCCGGATCCGACGGACCGGCCGAGTATCTGATCATGTTCGGACCTCAAGGAGAACGTATACGGCCGCGCACCCCTCCAGCAGCTGGTCGCGGGATGGGTGACAGCAAGGCTGCTGAATGAGCAATCGTGACAAGCCCTGTGCCTCGTCGGTGACAACCACGCTGCCTCGTTCGGTTCCATTCACCACGTCATCCGGCTCTGCCGGTGACAACTACCGTGCTCCGGCTCATGTACGTGAGCTGAAGCGCGATAGTTGACACAAAGGCAGGCGTGTTGTCACCAGGGCTGCCGGGCGATGGCTTTGTTCTCGGGATCGGGTTCTGACTCAGCTCCCGTAAATGGGTCACGCTCCGAGACTCGGGTTGTCCGGATGCCGACCCGCGACCACAGCGTGGCGGAGCAGTCGAAGAACTACCGCTATTCGACCAACCACCAGGTCGTCATCGACGCTGGCACCCGGCTCGTGGTCGTGGTCGGCCGATCGCTGCCCGGCAACCGCAACGACTGCCGGGCATGGTCCGAGTCCGGCGCCAAGGACGCCGTTGGTAGGACCCCGACTATGGCGGACGGCGGGTACCCGGGCACCGGCCTGCTGACGCCGCACCGTCGCGGGAACAGCCAGACCAAACTCCCCGCCTGGAAGCAGGAACACAACCGCTCCCACAAACAGGTCAGGGCTCGCATCGAGCACACCTTCGCCCGAATGAAGGGCTGGAAGATCCTGCGCGACTGCTGTCTGAAGGGGCACGGCGTCCACCACGCCATGCTCGGGATCGCACGCCTCCACAAGCTCACCCTCACGGGCTGAATAGAACACCCCGCTCGGTGACCATCACGCCATCACAGCCGCGGAGAATCATTATGGGAAAGCCCTTAGATGCGCTCCAGGTTGGACCACAAGGCACTAAGATCGAATCTAGCGAAATACTCTTCGAGAATCACGAACGGAGGTTTGTTCTTAGGCTCGCAAGATTCCCAGACGGTGTCACATTCCTCGCACACGAGGAGCTGCTCCTGTCTTCCTCGAATGCGGCAGGCAACTACCCACCCCTGATCGCATCTGGGGCACCAGATCAATTTCTTCTCCTAAAGCAGTGAACCTCTTTCATCCTGAATAGCTGCAGGTCAGCAGTGTGTGAACGGCTTGGACGATGGTGCCGGTGCGGCGTGTGGAGCATCTGGCTCGTCGGAGCAGCCGCCAGAATTTCAACTGCGCGAAGGCGTGTTCGCCGGGGGCTCTCAGTCGGGCGTGGTCGCGGTTGAACTGCTGGTAGTGGGGCGGCTGTTCGCGGTGGTGGTAGTAGGAGGTGTGGAAGGTGGCGCCGGCGCCCTGGCAGGCGCGGTCCGCGAGGACGAGGATCTGCCTCGTGAGGCAGACCTGGACGATGCCGTGGGTGCGGGCTGCGGTCAGGTCATGGGTTCCGCCCGGCGTCGCGCGGGAGAACCGGAGTGGTGTGCCGTCGGGACGAGCGATGACCTGCACGTTCATGCCGTGCTTGCGGTACTTGCGGTGCTTCATCGAGTAGTACGGCTCGTCCGCGCGGATCCGGTCGGTGGGGATCATGGTGCCGTCAACGATGACGTGGTCGCCCTCACCGAGACCGGTGAGGGCTTCGTGGGGGCCGGGCGCCCAGGAGACCGGAACGTCCAGAGCCTCGTCCACGTATCGCCGGGCAGTGGCCTGGGATGTCCCGAAACCTGTTCCGAGCTGCGAGAACGTCTCGTTCTTGCGTAGATGGACCAGCGTGAGCAACGCCTGATGGAAGCAGCCGAGTCTGCGCCGGCGTGTGTTGCGGGCCCGGCGGTGTTCGTACAGCAGCCAGGCAGCATGTTCGACGAGCTCGTGCGGGACGTCGAGCGTGGCTCGATACGGAACCGACAGGGCCCCTTCGGTCGCCGGTGTGCTGAGTGGAATTACCACGCCGACGACGAGGGGCCCTGCCCCGTCACCACGCCCGCTGACCAGCCCATTCCACCCTCCAGCGCAGGATGAAAAAGGTTCACTGCACGCCATCACGGAACCGGCTTGGCAACCCTTGAGTAAGAAAGGCGATGCCGCGAGTTCAACCTCAGTTAATTCACTTGGATGCAGGATCAACTGTCTGAAAGTGATCGTTGACGTCTTAGAGCTTGTCTCACGTGGTGAGTTTTGCGAGTTTCTTGTAGCAGGTCAGGGCCGCTGCGAGTCCGAGGAAGGCCAGGAAGTGGCTGCCTTTGCGCTCGTACCGGACGGTCAGGCGGCGGTAGCCGAAGAGCCAGGAGATCGAGCGTTCGATCTTCCAGCGGTGCCGGCCGAGCCGTTCGCTGGACTCGATGCCGGGTCGGGCGATGCGCGAGACGATGCCCCGCTCGCGCAGCCACTTCAGCCTGTCGGCGGAGTGGTACGCCTTGTCGGCGCGGAGCCTGCCGGGCCGACGTCTGCGGGGGCCGCGCCGGGAGCGGATGGCGGGTATGCCCAGCACCAGCGGCAGGAGCGCCTGGCTGTCATGAACGTTCGCCCCTGAGACGCCAAGGGTGAGAGGGAGGCCCTGGGCGTCGGACAGGACGTGGAGCTTGCTGCCTTTCTTGCCCCGGTCGACCGGATTGCGCCCGGTCAGCGATCCTCCTTTTTCGCGCGGACGGAGGCGGCGTCCACGATGGCCGAGGTCCAGTCCACCTCGCCGCGGGCGCCGAGTTCGTCCAGAACGGCCTGGTGCAGCCGCCGCCACAGCCCGTCCTTGGTCCATGCGGAGAACCGGCGATGGGCGGTGGCCGGCGAGACGCCAAATGTCTCCGGCAGGTGCCGCCAGGCACAGCCGCTGGTCAGCACGTACACCACGGCCGTGAACACCGCCCGCTCATCCACCGGGGCCGTGCCTCCGCCTTGCGGACGGGAAGCGAACGAAGGCAGCAACGGTGCGACCAGTGACCAAAGTTCGTCAGGAACCAACCGCTGCGACAAACCAACACCCATGGCACAGCATCATGCCGCATCAACCTCACACCACGTGAGACACCCTCTTAAACCATATTAACCCGAAGAGGTAGGTGTTCTGGGTCGTTGGCCCCTGCGTGAGTGAACGCTTTTCATCCTGAGCGCCAGGCGATCTCGATGGCGTGAATGGCGGCGACCGTGCGACCGATGCGGTTGGTGCTGCACCGAGCCTTGCGGAGGATCCGCCATTGCTTGAGGCGGGTGAAGGCACGTTCGCCCGGTGCTCGCAGCCGGGCGTGGTCCCGGTTGTACCGCTGGGAGTGCTCCGGAAGCTCGTGGTGGCGGTAGTAAGGGGTGCGGACGGTGGCGCCGGCACCCTGATAAGCGCGGTCGGCCAGGACGAGGAGCTGGCGGGACAGACAGGCTTGGATCACCCCGTGCGCGCGGGCTGCGGTCAGGTCGTGGGTGCGGCCGGGCAGTGCTCGCGAGAACCACAGGGGTGTTCCGTCCGGGGCGGCCACGACCTGCACGTTCATCCCATGACGGCGGTGTTTCATCGAGTAGTACGGCTCGTCCCCGCGATGCGGTCGGTGGCAATCAGAGTGCCGTCGAGGATGACGAATCCCTCCGGCGGCGGCTCGCGCAGGGCTTCGCGCAGGGTCGGGGCGCGCTCGGCGAGAAGGTCGACCGTCTCGCACACGTACCGGCCGGCGGTGGCGGTGGAGACGCCGAACCCCGCGGCGACCTGGGCCAGGGCCTCGTTCTTGCGCAGGTGCACCAGGACCAGCAGGGCCTGCCGGAAGCAGCCCAGCCTGCGCCAACGGGAGTTCAGCTCACACCTTCGGGCGTAGATGAGCCAGGAAACGTGCTCAACGACCTCGTGCGGGACGTTGAGCATGGCACGATACGGGGTCAACAGGGCTCCTGTGTCGAGACGTTGGCGAGTGAGATCACCAGCCGCAACGACCAGGAGCCCTGCCGCGTCACGGCCCCCAACCACCAGCCGTCATCACCCGCAAACCACAGGATGAGAAGCGTTCAGTGGGTAAGCCGAAACGATTCTAGTCTTCTGAGTCAGGAATTTTGTTCAGATGGCTGGCCAGGCGCTCGAGGATTTCGTCCGCGGTCTTGGTCCACATGTAGGGCTTGGGGTCGGTGTTCCACGTGGCGATCCAGGTGCGGATGTCTTTCTCCAGCGCTTGGACGCTTTTGTGGACGCCGTGCCGTGTCTGCTTGTCGGTCAGCTCGGCGAACCATCGCTCGAGCAGGTGGAGCCAGGACGATCCGGTGGGCGTGAAGTGCAGATGGAAGCGGGGGTGGGCGACCAGCCTGGTCTTGATGGCCAAGGTCTTGTGGGTGGCGTAGTTGTCCAGCATCAGGTGCACGTCCAGGCCCGTCGGCACCTCCTGGTGGAGCTTGGTCAGGAACTTTCTGAACTTCTCGGCCCGGTGCCGGTGGTGCAGTGAGCCGATCACTTTGCCGGTGGCGGCCTCCAGGGCGGTGAACAGGGTGGTGGTGCCGGTGCGCACGTAGTCGTGGGTGAGGCGCTGGGGGCCCCGGGCATCAGCGGCAGCACCGGCTGGGAGCGGTCCAGCGCCTGGATCTGGCTCTTCTCGTCCATGCAGAACACCAGTGCCCGTTCGGGCGGATCCAGATACAGGCCGGCCACATCATGGACCTTGTCGACGAAGTACGGATCCGTCGACAGCCGAGACGTCTCGGTGCGGTGTGGTGCGGCTGCAGGCCGAAGGCCCGCCGGATCCGCGACACGGTCGACTGCGACAGGCCCGTCTCCTTCGCCGTCGCCCGCGTCGACCAGTGCGTGGCGTTCCTCGGCGTCGACTCCAGCGTCTTGGTGACCACGGCGGCGACCTGCTCGTCGGTGACCGTCCTCGGCCCGCCCGGACGCGGCATGTCACCCAGCCCGGCGATCCGGTGCTCGACGAACCGCTTCCGCCAGCGGCCCACCGCATGCGGTGTCGAACCGAGCCGGGCGGCCACGTCCTTGTTCGACGCGCCACTCGCACAGGCCAGAATGATCCGGCACCGCAAAGCCCACGCCTGCGGCGTGGAACGGCGCCGCACCCATCCCTCCAGCGCAGTCCGTTCCGCATCCGACAGGACCAACTCGGCCTTCGGCCGCCCAGTACGCGCCACCCCGCAACCCTGCACATCTGAACGGAATTCCCGACTCAGAAGACCAGCGGGCGGTGCGTATGCCGACCTTGTGCGGCATAGGGCTCTCGCCTTTGAAGCTGCGCTCCACCACCGCCACCGTGCGGAGCCGGGCGTACGACGTCGTCGCACACCAGTCGGCGCGATGCTCGAGCAGCTCCTCGCAGCCAGGGCCGTCGGCCCCGAGCACAAGACCAGGACCCGGAAGCCGGGGCACGATCGATCACGCTGTGCCCAGCAGGTTGGCGGGCCGCTTACCCGAGCTCGGCGATCGCCCGGGCGACGTCGGGAAGGCGGAGGTACGACGCGGCGCGGTGGAAGTCGACCGAATGGATCGATACCTCCCTGTCGGTGTCGACACCGGCGAACTTCGTCGCCAGCCATCTGGGGATCGCGACGATGTCGCCCGGATCCGCCAGGTTGACCCATCGTCGAACCCGGGGTGGGCGCTGCCCGAGGCCGTCCTGGGGCGCGGGGCACAACCGCTCGAAAACGACGGATGGCAGGCCGAGAGGCGAGCCGAGGGTCACCAGCAGGTCGACCTCGGGTCCGGACCGCGACCACAGTGCCTCGTACGCGATCACGGAGCCGAGCGAGTGCGCGATCACCACCCGTGGACGGTGCTCGATGATCGAATCGGCCACGGAGTTGCGTGCGGAGGCCCGCCCCGGCGCGCTGGGATGGCCCAGGTAGGCGTGCACCTCGCGGCAGAACACCGCGACGAAGGCGGACATCACCGGCACCGCGACGCCACCGCGCGCCGCGAGCAGCGCGATCGCCTGCCGGAGCGGCAGCGTCAGCCGGCCCTGCCGTACGGCCGTCGCGTCGACCTCGGAGACCAGGGCGGAGAGCACGTCCAGCTCGGCCGAGGACAGGCCGAGGGGGTCGGTCTCGGGCCCTTGACGCCGCCGCCGGTGCAGGTGATGGGCCCAGTACGCGACCCGCACGTCATCCGGCCGTACACCGGCACCGCCGGCAGTGAGATGCCGTCGCCAGGTGGCCGTGAGCCGCTCGGCGGCCTCCGCGGCGGAGCGGTGCGGGTCGTGGTTCCCGACGCCGTGGACCCCCAGGATGCGCGTCACGAGCCGCCTCCTCTGATGGCACCGCCCATGTCCAGGACGGCGACCTCCTGCCCGTACCCGACGGCCACCAGGCCGTCGTCGTCGATGTCGAGGCAGTGGATCCACCCACCAGGAAGCACGGTGTCGGCGAGCCGTTCGCCGGTGAGCAGGTCGTGTACGCCGAGGTGGCCGGCCTGGGTGCCGACCACGCAGACGGCGCGGCCGTCGGCCTCACCGCAGGCGAGCGCGGTCTGCGGGCGCTCGGTGTCGGCGTCGTTGACGACGCGGCTGACGAGGGCGCCGGTCCTCGCCTCCCATACCGCGAGGGTGCCGTTGAAGTCGGCGAACGCGACGAGCGGAACGCCCCGATGCTCGTGCACGGCCAGGGACTGCGCCGAGCTGTATCCCTCGAACGCCTGGATAACGACGTCGCGCCGGCTACGGCTCGCGAGATCGTAAAGGGCGATATGGCCCGTGGTGAATCCGTACTCCGCCTGGACCCCGGCGAGGACGGGCACGCCGTCCACCAGCAGACCACGCCAGACCGCCCGGTGGGCGTCGCCGTCGGGCACCTTCCAGCGCAGTAGGCATTCGCCGCCCAGCAGGTCCCACATCCAGACGAGGCCGCCGTCCCCCGCTCCCACGATGACCGGCCGGCCGTCCAACCGGAGGACGTCGACGGAGTGCACCCATCCCATGTCGTCACCGGGCGACCGATAGTCGGCGAGGGGCTGTCCCGACGCGAGATCATGCAGCCGTACGCCGGCTCGGGGGCTCCCGGTCACCACCACCGGGTGCTGGGCGATGGTGGTCACCGCTATGTCGGTTATCCGGAGGTCCCCGTGCCGCAGCCGCACCGTCCGCGACCCGGTGCGGGCGTCACGACGGTAGAGGTCGCCGAGATGGCCGCCGCTGAGCACCACAGGATGCCCGCCGACCCGGGCCAAGGCGATGGACTCGACGCCGATCTGGTGGCCGGGAGACGGATTGGCCGGGCCTGAGTCCGACGGTGACAGGTCGGCCACCCGGAGCGCGCCGTCGTCGCACGCGGCGAGGACCAGGACGCGCCCGTCGGCCCGTGTGATCTCGAGATCGCCCACCCAGCCCCGGGCGACCCCGACGTGGAGCAGCTCGTACGGTTCGCCGCCGCTCAGGTCCCGCACGGTCACGGCGCCGCTGCCGTCGCCGGTCACGAGCACCGCGTGGCCGTCCATCAGCGTCACCGCCAGCGCCGTGACCCCCTCGAACTGCGTCCAGGCGGGGAACCGTTCCTCTCCGGTGAACACGTCCCGAATCTCGACGTTGGGGTGATACCGCTGGCCGTTGTTGTCAGTGTGCACGTACCGGGGACCTACGACGACGACGGGGCGGCCCTCGTGCAGGCCGAGGCGGGCGATCGCCGCGCCGGACCGGGGTGAGTACCGGTGGGCAGGGCCGATCTGGGCGCCGCAGTGCAGGTCGATGACCTGGCACGTGCCGCCGGGGTCTTCGTCTCCGTATCGGCCGCTGCGCATGGCGTAGACGAGGACGGGGTGATCACCGATCTCGCCGATCTCCAAGGAACAGACACGCTCCGACGGAGTCAGGATCGCCGGTCCGACGGGCGCCCCGGTATCGACGTCGCGCACGACGATCCCCGGTTCCTCGTCGACCGCGGCGACCGCACGCCCCGCCAGCACCCCGGTGGCCAGGTGGTATCCCTCGCCTGTGGGATGCTCGCGCACGATCTGCCCGGTGGCCACCGACCGTACGACCAGCCCACCCTCACAGCGGAGGACCACGACGGCCGCGTCGTCGACCTCGGACACCGCCATCACACCCTGGTACCGCGACACCCGTCCCGGATGCTCGCGGTCACCCATGATCGTGATCGGCGGCAGTGTGGGCTCGCCCGTGCGCAGATCGCGAAACCGGACGATCGTGTCGTAGCCCTCCCGGTCAGTGCCGGTGGTGACCACGACCTGCCGACCACCGGTACGTGCCACCGCCACCGCGTACACCCGGAAGTCGCTGTCGTGGAACACGGCCCGCACGGCAGGCTTGATCTCGGAACCGGTGGAGAACAGCGGCTCCAACGCGAGGGCCGGCGATCCGAAGGGCCGGCTGAGACGCCGGGCCAGCGCCCGGGCGCCGACGCGGGAGCCGTTGATGGCGAGGTACTGGCGGCGCCGCTCGGGCAGCGCGGACGGGAGGTCCTCCAGCGCGCTGCGGTAGACGGTCGCGGCGATGACCGCGTCCGGACTGGACGCGCCGGGCAGGGCGGGGATCAGCGTGGCGGGGTCGGCGTAGACCAGGAACTCGGGGTCGGCGAGCAGTTCGTCGAGGCGTCCGCCCTCGACCGCGTGCTGCACGGCGTGGCGCAGCAGATACGGGTCGGCCTCCGCCCAGCGACGTGACCCGTCGGGGTGGCGGCCCACCTGGGCGAGCAGGATGTCGGCGAGTGCCCCGCGGTCCGTACCGCTCATGTCGCCGACTCCGATGCCGCGTCGGCGGATACGGCACGGGGATGCGCGTGCAGGTACTCGACGAGGCTCTCGTGGAAGAGGCGGAACACGCTGGTTCCGCTGACATCGGCCGACTGGCGGAGGTAGAAACGCCCGTCTGCCAGGGCGCGGCGCACGTCCCGGGTCGATGGTGATCCCAGGTCCTCCGGCGCGAACAGGGGCGCGATCGCCCGGATGATCTTCGGTGGCATGCCCACGCCGCGCGCGTGCGCCAGTGCCGCCAGGACCGGACGCATCCAGGGGCCGACCTCGGGCCGGCGCAGCGTCATCTCGAGTACCTCGGGCAGCGAGGCCGGGATCTGGGCGAGCAGCCGCTCGGCCTGGGCCTGGTCGGTGACCGGGGGCAGCGTGTGGGCGACGTACTCGGCGAACAGCCGGGCGATCAGGAACCCGCCCCACCGAGGCTCGGCATCGTCGGTGCGGGTAAGCGTGGCGGCGACCCCGTCCGCGATCGCGGTCACGAACCAGTGGCCGTCCACCGAGCCGTACCAGCGGCCTGCCCGCAGGACGCGCTCGACGTACGCGCGCAGGTTCCCGGCCATCTCCGTGGCCGGGACCTGGTCGAGGTCCAGGATCGTGCCGCCCGCGCGGGCGACGGCCCGCCGGAGCGGCTCGAACTCCTCCCAGGGGCGCATGCCGACGATCAACCGGCACGCCGCGGAGCCATCCGGCCTGCGTACGCGGGTGAGCGGCACCACCAGCCGCGTGCTCAGCTCCTCGGAGTCGATGGCCTCGTCCAGCGAGTCGATCACGATCACCGGGGCGACGGGACGGTCGGCGACCGCCTCCAGCAGCGCCTCGGCCGACGCCGACTCGGACGCCGACTCCGGCGCGAGCTGCGTGAGCAGGGACGCCGTGATGGCGTCGACGGTCTGCTGCCGGGCGTGTACGGCGGCGAGGTGCGGCGTGGCGGCCGGCGCGGGCAAGTGGCCCCACACCTCCTCGGTCGCGTGCCGCAGCGTGGGGTGGGCCGCGCACACCAGCACCCCGAGCAGGGCCGATTTCCCCACCCCGGGGCTGCCGGTGACGATCCACGGCACCGCTGCAGCCGCTCCGTCGACCAACGCCGAAAGCGCCCGCAGCTCGCGCTCACGCCCCTGAAACAGCCCGGGCCGGCGGCCTGCTTCCCAGCGGGCAGCCGCGCGGTCACGGAAATGGCGGGGGTCGACGAGGTCGTCGACCTCGCGCGCGAACTCGGCGAGCCGGTCGTCCATGGAGGCGAGGGCGTCGTCAAAGGCGGCGCGCCGGTGGTCCGGGTTCGGGAAGAACGGCAGATCCAGCCGGGCGGCCGTCATCGTGTCGATCGGCGTTCCGGTGGGCTCCTGGACCGGCAGCAGGACGTCGTCGCCGTGATAACCCGCGAGGACGTCCCGGATCCGCGCGGACACTGCCAGGTACGGGACCGTCGGCCGGGACGGATGTGTGCAGAAGTCTCCCGCCGCGACCTCCCGGAGGACCTGGACGACGGCGCGGCTGAAGGCGCAGTCGAAGGCGTCGGAGTCGGGGGCAGACGCGGCGAGGACCCAAGCCCGGTTCGACGCCTGGAAAGGGCGGCGATGCCAACGGGGCACGGTGGCAACACCGGAGCGGCAAAAGTCGAGCAGGAACAGGGTGCGTGGTCGTGCGTCGCCGCCGGCGACCACGGTCCGGACCCACGCGTCGACGTTGCACGCCTCGTCGCGCCGCCCGTCGGCGCCGATCGCGTACGCGGTGTCCAGATCGGGGGGCTGGTCGCCATGGGTGATCACGTGGACGATCACGACATCGTCCGGGCCAACCTCCTGGATGGTGCGGGTCACGGCCGCGCCCAGGTCGGCCGCCGTCGGCGCCGTAGCCCCGGCCAAGAGAGTCACCTGGTAGCCGAGCTCATCGAGCATCGCCGCGACGCGGCCCGCCCAATCGCCGGCGTCGGGCAACGGCGGCCAAGCTGCGGAGTCGATCGCCTCCTCCGCGTCGGGTACGGTCCGCGAGCCGGCGGCGAACTCCGCGATCCCGACCACGAGAGCGCGTCGCTGGCCCATTCCGTTCACCATCCGTGTCCCCGAGTCATGCCGATGGTAGGCCGAGAACGACCTCACCGCCGGGTTTCTCGATGATCCGCCGGCTCAGGCTCTCTCGGCCGCGGCCTCACGTGTGAACGCCCGCTCCACTCCCGCACGCGTGAACGCCCGCTCCACTCCCGCCGTCGCGACGCCGAGCTGACCTACGACCATGGCGAGCAGATCGTTGGAGAAGCGGGTGGAGGGCAACGACACGCTGAGGGCGCCACGCAGGTCGTCGTCGGCCGCCTGGTCCGCCCCTCCTGCCGCGCCAGCCACCGCGACACAGCCGACGCCGAGCGGCGCCGCATGGAAGCCGATTTCGCCCGGCCCCGCCAGGCCAAAGACTCCAAGGGCATGCGCTACCGCGAGGAAGACGACGGCTTCGAGGAGAACACCCTGCACGGTGTGTTGTGGGGCGACCGCCCAGACCATGAAAGGCCGGACCGCAACAGCGGTCCGGCCTTTCATGCGTGATTCAGGAGACATCGCCTCCGACTCGCCTAATGATCAGACGGGTGATCTCCCGACAGTGATTGGCCACCGCACGCCCATGCTGTCCGAGTGAATGGACGGTCAGCGCCGCGTGGCCCACGCTGGAGACATTCGGCGGGGACAGCCGAGGAGGAGCCATGCCGACCCTGCACATCGAACATCCGATCACCGACTTCGACACCTGGAAGAACGCCTTCGACCGCTTCGCCCCCGCGCGTGAGAATGCGGGCGTGCGGCATCACCGTGTCCAGCGGCCGGTCGACGACCCGGCCTACATCGTCGTAGACCTGGACTTTGACGAGGTGGCCGACGCCGAGCGGTTCCTGGGCTTTCTGCAGACGAATGTGTGGTCCTCGTCCGGGACAGCACCGGCTCTGGCCGGAGCGCCCCGCACCCGGATCCTGAAGACCGACGAGGAGAAGTGACTGCGACAGCGGCCCCGGGCCCCGTCGCCGAAGTCCTATCTACTCCGAAACCGTCCGCGGCTCTCAGCCACCTGTGGTGGGGACCTCCCGACTGATGTCCAAGGGCGCCACGAACCTGGAAGGGGCGCGAGGTCGAACGTTCAGCAGGGCGCTCCACCTTGCGCCCCTCTCCGCCGCCGCACTCCCGGAGATCGGCGGGAAGGACATCGCGGCCCGGATGACGTCGGCGTCCTGCGTCGGCCGGGGAGACGGGAGGCAGGCCGGGGCCGGGCGGTTCTCCGCCGAGGTCAGGATGTGACGGGGGCGGCGAAGGCGTCCAGGGATTCGGGGAGGGTTTGGCCGCCGTCGACGATGAGGGACTGACCGGTGACGAAAGAGGCTTCGTCGGAGGCAAGGAAGAGCACGGCGTGTGCGACGTCGGCGGTCTCACCCAGCCGCCCCAGCGGGATGGAGCCGGCCATCCGGCGCAGGTAGTCCGGCCCGAGGTCAGTCAGCCCTTCGGTGCGAACGTTCCCGGGCAGGACGGCATTGACCGTGATGCCGTACGGGGCCAGCTCCACAGCCGCCCCGCGCAGGAAACCCAGTTGTCCAGCTTTGCTGGCCCCGTAATGGGACCACCCCGCGTAGCCCGTGGCCGGGCCGGTGATCGAGGAGGTCAGAACGATCCGGCCGCGGCCAGCCCGTTCCATCGCGGGCAGACACGCCCGCACGGACAGGATGGAACCCCGGAGGTTGACGTCCAAGACCTCGTCCACGTCCTCGGCGGTCAGCTCGCGCAGCGGACGCTCCGGGAAGATCCCGGCGTTGGCGCACAGCACATCGATCCCGCCGTACCGCCGTTCGGCCTCGGCCGCCATCCTCTCGATCTCTCCGGGCCGCCGCACGTCCACGCCCAGACCTGCGACCCGCCCGCCCGTGACCCGGGCGAGACCGTCCGCCGCTTCGCGGGCCGTCTCCTCGTGCCGGCCCGTGAGCAACACGGCGGCACCCTGCCGGGCGAAGAGTTCGGCGATGCCGAACCCGATTCCCCGCGTCCCGCCGGTCACGATCACGGACCGGTCCTCCCAGCGTGTGAACGTCATACCGCTCGTCCCTTCACTGCCATCCCTCCACCGCCGGGAAAGCCCGGCCGCTGTCCCGGTCACGCTAGCGGCAGACGCGGACGTGGCGGTGAAGGACCGGCCGGCACGTGCATGGGGCGGGCTCAGGAGCCGACAAACTCGTCGAGCAAAGCAATGAGGTTGGGGGCGCGCTGCGCGGCTCACTCGTGTGCCGGCCAGGTGGTGTGCTGCTGGCATGAGCGACTGGGCCTTGCGGCTCACGCCCGAAGAGGCTGTCGCCCTGCGGCAGGAGTTGAGGGCCGTCATCTCTCGGTACCGCAGAGACACGCCCGAGGCGGCGGCAAGTGCCCCGGAGGGTGCCGAGCGGGTCGGCGTTATCGCGCAGATGCTGCCCGAACTGGATGCGCCTGCCGCGTCGTCGCTCCCTTCCGGGCCTCAGAAAGAGGAAGGAAGCCCGACGTCATGACCGACAACGCCTCGGAGGCCGGCGGCATACCCGGCAAGAGGTCCTTACGGCCGCTGAGCGGGGTGCTGGCGGCCATGGTTGTGTCGCTGACCGGCACGCGGATCTCCGTTGTGGCACTGCCCTGGTTCGTCCTCGTCACGACCGGCAGCGCCACCCAGACCGGGCTGGTCGCCTTCTGCGAGATGGCGCCCTACGTGGTGGTCAAGGCGTTCACCGGGCCGCTGGTGGACCGGATCGGCCCGCGGGCCGTTTCCTGGACCACCGATCTGGCCAGCGCGACCGCCGCCGCCGCGGTCCCTCTGCTCCACGCCCTGGACCTGCTGTCCTTTCCCCTTCTGCTGGTTCTGGTCGCGCTGATCGGCGCGGCCCGGGGACCCGGCGACCTGGCCAAGGAGGTGATGGTCCCGGAGGCGGCCGAGCGCGGCCGAGTGCCGCTGGAGCGGGCCACCGGTCTGGCCGGTGTGATCGAGCGGCTCGCCTCCACCGTCGGCCTGGCGGTCGGCGGATCCCTGGTCGCGCTGCTCGGTCCCCTGACCGGACTCGCCGTCAACGCCGGTTGCTTCGCCCTCGGATCAGTGATCATCAAACTCGCGCTGCCTCGCGGCATGGGGCACGCGGTCGAGGAGGCCCCCTCGCCGGCCAGGGGAACGGGACCGGGCTACTGGCGGCGGTTCGGCGAGGGCTTCACCTTCCTGCGCGGCGAGCCGCTGCTGCTCACCGTCATCGTCATGTGCGGCATCACCAACCTGCTGGACGCGGCGATCACCTCGGTGCTCGTACCTGTCTGGGCCAGGGAGTCCGGCAACGGGCCGACCGTGATCGGCCTGATGGGCAGCGTGATGGGGGCCGCGGCGGTCGGCGGGAGCCTGATCGCCGCGGCGGTCGCGCACCGGCTGCGGCGGCGGGTGGTGGTTCTCGCCGGGTTCCTGCTGGTCGGGGCACCGAGGTTCCTGATCCTCGCCTTCGATGCTCCGTTGTGGGCGGTGCTGGCCGTCTTCGCGGTCAGTGGCTTCGGTGGCGGCTTCGTCACCCCAGTGCTGGGGGCCGTCCTCGTCGAGCGGGTGCCACGCCGGATGCTGGGCCGGGTCAACGCGCTCGGTGACTCGCTGGCCTGGGCCGGTATCCCCCTCGGCGGGCTGCTCGCAGGGGCGGCGGTGACCGCTGTCGGACTCGTGCCGGTGCTGCTCGCCTGCGGCGCCGCGTACTTCCTCACCACGAATCTGGCTGGACTGCGGCCGGAATGGCGCGAGATAGACCGTACGCGTGGGCGGGGCGTCGTGAAGCCGCATTCCAAGGAAGACGCCTCGCAAGACAGTGCGACTGTAGCGACATGACGTCCACGGGAGGGATGTGGACCATCCGGTCTTCTCCCTCCCGCCGCTCCTTCCGGCCTCGCCACGCTTCACGCACGCTCAGATGACTGCTGGTCGGTGGCGTCCGTCGCAACCCGGGGGCCCGGAAGTTTGACCGCAGCAAGGTCGAGGCGGGTGCCCATGTCGAGGTCGACCTCCCCGTACGGTCGCACATGGGACCAGAACAGCGGGGTCAGGCCGCGCCGATCGGCAGGCGTGAGAAGCTCGGCCCACTCCGGTTCGCCGAGGACGTCCTGGAGCATGAGGGTATTCACGTAGACCAGGGCGGACTGGAGGATGCGCAGGCACAGCACGAACATCTCCTGCTCGTCGCGCCGGTTCGAAGCGATCTCCCCGCCCTTGCCGTAGGCGATCACGGAGGTGGCGCCGTTGGAGGACTCCATGACGTTCAGACCCTCCCCGATCTCCCGCTGGAGGTCCCGCAGCCGCAGGTAGCGGGCCACGAAGATGGTCTTCTGAGCACGGCCGACCCCCAGCATGGCCTGTAGGTGGGGTGGGAGGCGTTACGGGTGAAGCGCCGCAAGATCGCCTCGGTGGACGCGGTCCGGGTCCGGATCGCGGTGGCGTAGTCCTCCCCGCACCCGCTAGCTCCCCGGACGTGGTGGACGCCCTGGAGACCGGCACGTCGTCCCCGCACCCGCGGGGGTAGCCCGCCATGCACGACCGTACCAACCCGAGCTCAGCCGTCGTCCCCGCACTCACGGGGGTGGCCCTGTCTGCCTGGACGGCGTGGTGGGCGGGGTGGGCTGTCTTGAGGCGTACGACGGGTGCCAGGTAGCGGGCCGATTGTAAAGTGCTGGTTGCGGCCTGACGGTGGCCTTGGATCTGCTTCTGGCCGCCTACGCCGGAGCGGGTCTGTGGGTGCGTGGTCGTCGGGATTGCAGACGGGGAGGCGTTGCGGAGATCGGCCGCTAGCCTGTCGGTATGTCGGAGCGTGTCATCCCGGGACGTGCGGGCGGTCTGATCACTCTGGGCACCGCGGACGTCTTGTGGGCCAGTTTGACGGCCGACAGCGCGGTGCCGACGGTTTCAGCGGCGCTCACCCGTCCTCCTTCCCATGCTCAGGCGGGTTACGTCCTGCTCGGTAGCTGTGTGGTGGCGACGGTGGAGGCCGGCGGCGGCCGGTGGAATGTTCCGGAGGCTGAGGTGCGCCGGGCGGCAGCGGAACTGAACGCGGTGAAGATGGACCGCCGGGACCTGGTTCGCATCGGTCCGTTCCGTGACGGGGCGAAGCAGGAGCACCATGAGGAGACGCTGCTGCGATGGCGTCGGCGCATCGCCCGGGAGCTGCAGGAACAGGACGAACCAGAGCGGGCGGGCGGTCGTCAGTGCCATCTGGCGGGGATCGACTGGCGGCGGATACTCGTGGAGCAGACCCGAGACGGAGCGCAGCGTACATGGTGGCTGCCGCGTGCTGTGGTCAGACTGCTGGACGCGGCCGAGCACACCGAAACGCGGTGGCTGCGAGCCGCGCGGACCCGCCAGACAGGCGCAACCGTCGCCGAGCCGCCCTCCCGCCACCGGCCGGCCCGAACCGCCGACGCCCCGAAGACGCCGAGTGTCGACGCCCCGCAGACGCCGAGTCCCGACCGTCCGGCCGCCCCGCTGCGCCCGTACAACGGGGAGCTGAAAGGCCATCTGTACTCAGTACTCAGCAGGAAACCCGGCATCTCCCGCAAGGTGGCCGGGTGGGCGTGCGCCGTCTGCCGCACCGCGCCGGCCACCGTACTCGACCACTGCCACGAACACGGCTACGTCCGCGCCCCCCTCTGCCACTCCTGCAACACCCAGGAACGACCCGACCACCTCTACAGCAACGACATCCGCGTGGCCGACCGCTATACACGTCTCTTCCACACCGACGCCGCCGACTGGCTCCGCCACTGGCACCGCTGCCCCGGCTGCCGCGCCCGCACCACCCTGCCCCTGCCCCACCTTGCTGCATGGACCGCCCACACAGCCTGCCGGCCACTGCGTCCGACCCACCGCGACCCCGGCAGCTCCCGCGGGCGTAAACCCTGCGGCGCGCTGCGCGTGTCCTGGACCGGCAGCCACCACGCGCCCGCCTCCTGTCAGTTCACCGTCGTCGTCGACCTGTGCCCCTCCGGCGAGCACCGCGTCTTGGCGCACGTCCCCTACCGTGAAGCCGTCGAGCGGTTTGGCATCTGGCTGGCCGAGACCGTCCCTGCCGTGGCGGCCGAGGCCGGCCCCGACCGCCTGGACGACCTCCCCACCCAGATCCGGCCCGTCATCGCGGACACCAGCAGCGAGGGCCAGGCACTTTTCTGAACCAACAACGCCAGACCCGATACCAACACCGGCCCGGCAATGACGAGACCACCCAGTGGCCGCCGGTACACCAATCCAGCGGATGTGACCTCGGACTGCTCATGGCCGAGGGGCCCGGAGCCCACGAAGGAGACCTCGCGGCCGTGCTGCGCGCGGCTCATGACCAGCTGCGGTACGCGGCTTTCCACTCCTGGACGCGACCACTCGAGGATGCGACCAGGACAGCGTTGGACCAAGCCGCGGGTGCGGCCGAGGCGGTCAAGGCCGGGAGGCTGGAGGAACAGGCGGGCCGGACGCAGGGCGTATCCTCACCCGGCTGACTGGACGTCCCATGCAGGAGCCGGGCTTCCGGCTCAGCACCCCGGCCCGCCGCGTGGTGCCGGCCGCCGCGCCGAACCCAGAGGAGGAGCAGGTGAACCGCCGCGGGTTCATGGCCGACAGCGCAGGCGCGGTCCTGTCGCTCATCCCCCTCCACTCTCCACCGGATGGGGCTCCACCGAGCCGGATCGGCGCCGTCAACGTGCGTGCCCTGGAAACGGTCGTGGCGAAGATCTACGCCCACGACCACGACCACGGGTCAGCCGCCATGCGCCGCGACTCCTCCGACGCCCTGCACACCGCCTGCTCGTGGCTGCAGGAAGGCACCTACACGGAGAAGACCGGCAGGCGGCTGAGGTCGGCGACCGGCCGTCTTTCGATCGCTGCCGGGCGGCTCAGCTACGACTCCGGCCGACCCGCCGGCGCCCGCAGCCTGTACAACGAGGCCCTCGCCGCCGCGCGGATCGCCGAGGACCCGGGCCTGGAATCGAAGGGCTCCGGCTCAAGGCCGTCCTGGCCAACTGCCCCGAACTCGACGCCCTGACCGGTCATGTCCGGTCCTTCGCCCGTATGCTCACCGAGCGGCAGGGGGAACGACTCCCGCAGTGGCTCGACGCCGTCCGCCAGGATGACCTGCCCAGCCTCCACACTCTCGCGGCCGGCATCGACCGAGACCGCGACGCCGTCATCGCCGGCCTGACCCTGCCCTGGAACTCCGGCGTCGTCGAAGGACACGTCAACAGGATCAAGATGCTCAAGCGCCAGATGTTCGGCCGAGCCGGTTTCAGCCTGCTACGCAAACGCGTACTGCTGGCCACCTGATCAACCATCCGGCTCTCGGTGATAGGACTTCCCTCTACGGAAAGGTGATGAGAAGGCGACAGCGTGGACGCAGTAGTAGCGATCAGCCTGATCCGCATGGCCGCTGCAGACTTGGCCATGGAACCCTGGCAGCGCCCCTCGGACGCTTACCTGGTCCAGTTGGGCCTGGACGCCCTGATGGCAGGCATCGAGGCTCCCTCGCTTCCCCTGCTGGCTGGCCTCGCGCGCGGTGAGTATCCCCGGGCCCGAGAGCTGTTCGACCTTGTGCTGGAAGAGTCGGGTCTGCTGCCGCTGACCTCGGAAAATCTTGCCAAGGCGCGATGGACCGCGGCCCAGTGGTGGGCCGGCCAGATCGTGGGGTGCCAACTCGATCCCGTGCACGGAGCGAAGCTGATCTATGAGGAAGCTGCAACCGAACTCGACTACCCCGACGCGCTGCAACCCATCGTTGATCTGGCGAGAGCGCTTGACCTGCCGAACGATCAACCTCCGGACCAGCAGCACATTCGCGACCGGGTCACCTCCGCGGCGCGAGACTTTCTCGCCACAGAAGCGCGCCAGAACCACAGCCTTTGAGCTACCTTGCATGACCCACCGTGACCGGTTCACGGAAAGCGAGCCAGAACCGCTGCCCGTGAACAAAGCCACTGCGCGCCGTCGGCGAGCGGCTGCTGCGGCTGCCGGGCGTCCCCGGCCCCGTCCGGCGGCGCCTGGCCCACCAGCGGTCCGGCTCGCCGACACCCTGCCGCTGGCGCGGGGACAGGAACTGCCGCACTGACAGCCGTCCCGCCTCGGCTCCCACCACCAGCCCGCGCTGCGGCTCGCCGAGGCCGCCGCGACGGAAGCCGGCGTCCTCCCGGCCTTCACGGCCGCCGAGGACGCCGGGCGGGCCCTGGCACGGGCCGCGAGGACGGATCTACCTGTTGATCCAGATGCCGAAGTCCCGCGTGGCCGTGTAGAAGTCCTGGAAGCCCAGGCGCGCCCCCGCACTACGGGTCACCGTGCCCTTGGCGATCGCGCCGCCGGCGGCCGAGGCGGTGTAGATCGGGCCGCCGCTGTCACCGCTGCGGGCCGCCTCCCGGCCGTCCATCTGCTCCGCCTCCACCAGGTCTTCGGAGTCGTTGTAGAAGAAGAGGACCTTCATGTTGCAGACCGGGCCGCCCGTGGCCCGTGCGCTGGTGATTCCGGACTGGCACAGGTACTCACCCGGGAAGACGTGGTCCCAGCCGTCGACCCGCACGCCCGCGTCGCTGTCGGGTCCCCCGGTGTACATGAAGTTGTCGGAGTTCGTGGGGATGAGCATCACGTCGTGGGCGTCACTGGACTTGGTGGAGGTGCCGATGTAGGCGCCCTGCGGGTTGGTGAACCGATTGCCGCTCCGACCGCAGTGCTCAGCGGTGAGCAGGTAGGTGGCGCTTGCGTCACGCACACCGAACCCGGCCGTGCACGACCCGCCATTGAAGTTTATCTGTGCTCCGCCCGACCACGGCGCACCGTCGTTCACACGCGAGCGTTCCTGGAGAGGCTCCTCGCTGATCGTCTTCACGGACACGCCGGCGATCCGGTCGACCGTGCTGTGGTCCTGCGCGACGGAGGCGGTGCGTGCTGCGCGGGTGGTGTCCTGCGCCAGGACCAGTCCGCTGCCGTCAGTGGGGATCTTGACGCTGTGGCCGAGCGAGGGGTCCTTCTCCAGCCGGGCTTGTAACAGCTCGGAGGCGTCCTTGAGTTCGGCCAGCGAGTGGTCCGCGGCGACGATGCGCACGGGGGCGGTTCTGCGGGCCCGCTCCGCGGCCCGCTGTACGGGCTCGGGCAGGTCGCCCTTCCACCACAGGGTGACGTGGTCTTCCTGAAGGCCGATGCCCGTGTAGCCCTCGTAGTGGCCCCGCTCCTGGGCCTTGGCCAGGATGCTCGCAGCGGCGACGAGGGGTCGCTGCTCGTTCATCTTCCGCAGGTTGTCGGCGCCGACAGCCTGTGAGATCGGGACGCTCTTCTCGCTGTTACCGTCGCGCTGCTGCTCGGCGCTGGCGCCCGGGGCGAGGGTGCCGACGAGCGCCATCGCCGCGGCCAGGGCCGAACCCGCAGCCCACAGGCTGGTTCTGCCGTATCTCATGAGTATGCCTTTCCTCTTGGCGTAGCAGTCTGTGATCAGACGGCACAGACATCCTCATGGGCCCCGATTTACATTCGATCTACAAATGATTAATGCCAACCAGATACTCGGGGGTCGGAAGTGAAACACGGAGTCGCACGTGCAGCCGGGTGCGGTGCCGGGAGAGCCACCTTCTCGACGGACTCCGTGAGAGACGTACCGCTCGACGTCCACGCACGGCTGGACGCCGACCGGACCGTCGAACCGAGTGCCGTACCGGCTCCGGTGAGACCGGCAGGAGCCCGGCTCCACCGCAGCGTGCTCTCCACCACCGTCGGTCGGAGGACAGCCGGACCCCACGCCCGTCATGCCGACTTCCTGCGCACCTGAAGGACGGACTGCCGCACTCGGCCCGCGACACCCCAAGTGGGCACCCCCGCCGGCACCTTCACCCAGCCGCTGTCGTCCACGCGGCACCCGGCTCGCCCGGCTTCTCGCGGTCTCCGGCTGTGGTGGAGATCGCGGCAGCCGATGACGAAACCGCTTCCGCGGTCCAGGAGTTGCCCGCCGCTCCGTGCGATCGCACCGCCGCTCCGCGCGATCGCACCGGCGGACCGTACGAGCCTGGAGCCCGGCGAGCCCGGTGTACGGCCGCGCTGCTTCCTGGACTTGCGCCACGCTCGTGGCGCCGGGGACGGCCGGCCAGGTTCCACTGACCAGCCATGGCCGGGTTCATGGCCGGGGTTGGCGGCCGCAGGCGCAAGCAACTGAGCACCCGCTGGCGCAAGGCCGCTCCCGGCACCCAGGCGATCGTCGTGCTCGCCGTCCTGCGCCACGACCAGCGCCTGGCCGACATGGGCCGACGGCAACAACATGTCGGCCGCCACCGTGCGCCGTTGGGTCCTGGAGGTGATCGGTCTGCTGTCCGCCCGGGCCCCGCGCCTGGACCGTGCTCTGAAAACGATCGCCAGGCGGGGCGGGGTGGTGGCCCTGCTGGACGGCACCCTGGTCCGCGCCCGGCGCCGCACCGGGACAGCCAACCGTAAGAACTACAGCGGGAAACACAAGGTCCACGGCCTGCTCTTCCTCGCCCTCACCGACGAGAGGGGCAGCCTGATCTGAATCTCCTCCGCTCGCCCCGGACGGGCCAGTGAGATCACCGTCGCCCGCCATGACAAGATCACCGCGCATCTGCGCGTGGCCGAGCTCGGAGCCCTGGCCGGCCTCGGCTTCGTCGGCCTGGACGACCACCCCGACGACGATCCCGTCATCATCACCGGCTTCAAAGCCACTCGCTCCCACCGCCTCACCGAGGCCCAGAAGGAGGCGAACCGACTGGTCAGTCGTGAACGTGCCGCCAACGAGCATGGTTTCACGTACCTCAAGACCTGGCGCGTCCTGGCCAAGGTCCGCATGACCACCCGTCATGCCACCTTCCTGCTGCGGGCACTGCTCGTCCTGGCGAACTCCGAAGTCCAACGCTGACGGACGATCTCCCGCTGACGATCACGACTCCGGCCAGCACGAGTACCCCGTCGCGGACTCATGGACCTTGTCGACGAAGTACGGATCCGTCGACAGCCGAGACGTCTCGGTGCGGTGCGGTGCGGCTGCAGGCCGAAGGCCCGCCGGATCCGCGACACGGTCGACTGCGACAGGCCCGTCTCCTTCGCCACCGCCCGCGTCGACCAGTGCGTGGCGTTCCTCGGCGTCGACTCCAGCGTCTTGGTGACCACGGCGGCGACCTGCTCGTCGGTGACCGTCCTCGGCCCGCCCGGACGCGGCATGTCACCCAGCCCGGCGATCCGGTGCTCGACTCTTGCAGGACCGCGAGGAAGATAACGGGGGGCAAGCTGGCGCCGATACCGAGCTCGACGATCCACTCCGGCTGTGGACGTGCGAGTTCGCTCGGTACGGTGGGGCGTCTGGCGGACGAGGCGAATGCGGAGGGGCGTGACCTGTCAACGCGCAAGACGTACGGCGGACGGTGGACGGCTGGCGGTGGCTGACCGAGTGGCTGCGGGTGCACGCCCCGACCTCGTACGCCTCCCTGCTGCCGCCTGCCGCGGCGGACGAGATCGCGGAGGCGCAGGGCTGCCTGGGGGAGCGCTGCGACTTCCGATTCCCGCCCGACCTCCTGGCCCTGTGGGCGGAGGCCGGCGGGGTACGGCAGCTCGATCTCGACGAGCTGGACGAGGAGGGCGAGGTGGCGACCGGACGGTTCCTGCCTCACGGTCTGCTGCTCACGCCCGCCCAGTCGATCAGGCCGCGCCTCGCCGGGTTCGATTCCCAGGGCAAGGACTACTGGGAGGGAGTGGAGTGGGTGGCGCCCTTCGGTAACTACGCCGAGGCGACCGATGCCGGTCTGTACCTGTCGGCGGCCGGTCTGGGCGAATGGACCAGCTATGAGGGCATGTACATGAACGAGCCTTCGTATCCGACGCTCGCCGTCTATCTCGAAACCGTCCGTCAGACGCTCACCGAGGGCCCGGCCGGCCGGATGGGCCCTCAGGTGCCCGGCATCGTCCACGGCTGTCTCATCTGGCAGAACCCGGAGCTGCCGAGGCTGGACGAGACGCACGCCGACTGGCAACCGGTGCACTGAGCAGGGCGGGGCCCCCGAGGGATCGGGACGGGCCCCGCCAGCTTCATCGTGGAGTGACTACGGCTTCGCCATGGTGCAGACCAGGACGGCCTTCGAGGTGTCGCACCCCTTGAACCAGGCGTTGCCCGGGTCGAGGAAGTAATCCTGCGTGTCGAGCAGCCGCATCGCCTTGGCGAACTCGCCGAAGGGTCGCATCGAGCCCTGGTTGACATCAGCGGACATCGAGGAGCGGCCGCAGTTCTCGGTGAACGACGGCGCGTCGTACCGGGTATCGTCCAAGAAGTGCATCTTCCCGTCGTCGGCGACGGCGGACACCGTCTGAATGCAGTCGGCGCCCCCGTTCGGGGCCTCGTTCAGACCGCCGTTGACCGCCTTCATACCGGCGGACTGGTACGTCGAGGCGAACGGGAACTCGTCGCAGTTCACCTCGTCCAGATGCGGCCCGACGTGGTGCAGGGCCGTCTTCGGATGCGGCAGGAACGTCTTGCGAGCAACCCACCCGGTGCTCGCCGACTTCGCCCCCTGGTACCGGGTGCACATCGCGTCCCGGCTCCGCTGCGGTTCGTAGGCCTCCTTGTTACGGGCCTGCGGCGCCAGGTACTTCAGCGGTGCGTCCCAGCTCTGCCCGATGCCCGCGATCTTGGACTTGTTCTGGATCACCCAGGCGTGCGCGGCCGCCTCGGGGTAGGCGGCGGTGTTGAACCGGTAGGTGGGGGCGTACTGGGGCAGTACGCAACCCGGGGTGCCGTTGAAGGCGACCTTGTCGCAGGCCACGATCAGGCTCGGGGACTGCCAGGCCGCGTAGTCGTCCTTCCACTGAGCCTTTTCCATCTTGATCAGGTGGCGAGTTCGAGGGCGACGACGGCTCGGACGACGGCTGTGATCCGGATGGTGCTACAGCGGAGCTTCCGCAGGAGCCGCCAGGACTTGAGGATCGCCATGGCGCGTTCGTCGAGGCTGCGGATCTTCGTGTGGTCCCGGTTGTGAAGTCGGCGCCAGCCGCGCAGGTTCTTGCCCCGGAACGGGACGCGGACAGCAAGACCTGCGCCCTGGTACGGCTTGTCGGCCCAGTACTTGATGTCCTCCGCGGCGAGAGCGGCGGGAATGCCGTGGGCCCGCGCCGCGGTCAAGTCGTGGGTGGCTCCCGGCAGTGCGTCCGAGACCCAGATCAGACGTCCGGCTGGATCCGCAAGGACCTGCACGTTCATCCCGTGGTGCTTCTTCTTCCCGGAGTAGTACGGCTGGTCGGCGGCGATGCGGTCGGTCGGCAGCACGGTGCCGTCGAGGATCACGTACGCCTTCTTCCGCGCGGTCGTCATGGCCTGTTCCAGCGTGGGTGCGAGGGCGGCCCGGAGGTCGACGGCCTCGCGTATGTAGCGGTAGGCCGTGGCGATCCCGATGCGGAAGCCCGCGGCGAGGCGGGCGTTGGGGGCACCCCCGGCCGGAGGCTGGGGGAGTGTCACCGCAGCGCAGGTGGGCCAGGACGAGCAGGGCCTGCCGGCCGCAGGTCAGGCGCCGCCACCGGGAGCCGATCCGACGGCGGTGACCTGTGAGGAGACCGGAGAGGTGTCGCAACGTGCGGCTGGACAGATCGATGCCGGACGGGTAGACAAGCACACGAAGCCTCTGGTGGAGACGGATTTCTTGGTCGAAAACCCGTCTACCAGGAGCTCTCTTCATGCCCGCAGCCGGGGTCACCCGCCCAACCACCCGTCAGGTTGGAAACGGCTCAGTGTGAGCTACGGTGCGATCACCAAAAGTGTCGTCAGCGCAATCACGACCGTAATACCTGCCCAGAGAACCGACCAGGCCAATAGTGGGCGGCGAACGACCAAGGCATCAAGCCTGCGTACCCTTACCAGGAAGCCCCTAGAGCGTAGCCTGTGAGGCGGCGGCGATGGCGCGATCTCGTTTGCGCGAGTAGACGCTTCCCGGATGACTGGGTTCTCGCGGTGGTTATCCCATACCCAGGTGTCTCCCACCCGTCGGCCTCTGTAAAGACCACCGAGGATATCGCGTCGCCAGCGCGTTCCGGCAGCGTCATAAAAAGAGAGGAGGACATCATGCGGCGTAGGTGGCCCGTCTGGCATCAGAAGCCCAGGCCTATATGACGGCAATTGGAACTTATATGTGGAACCCGGGCCGATATGCTCTTGAATATCGGAAACCTCCTGACCAAGGTAGCTTGCCTCCAACAGGAGCTTCATCTGTCTGTCAGCCCAACTGACATGCCCAGCCGTCGGGTTGAAAAGGGCTCACTGCTGATCTGCAACTATTCAGGATGAAAGAGGTTCAGTAACGCGAACGATTTGACTGAGGGGGCGGTCGCCCACTCCGACGCTCCCGCTGTCGACGAAAAGGATTTCACTGAGATCAAGTACCATCTGTACATCACGCACACCGGGTCGACACCCGCAAAGCCCAACGCGGAATGGACTATGCCGCGTTACGTGCGCTGTAACACTCATCTCACCGAGAAGAACAATGAGAGCACTGGATGCGCGCTGTCCAATGTTGCGCCGCCCGACATGGAGCTGCCAATCAGCACGTACGGCGCCGCAGCCGTAACCTATGGCTTCGGGCAAGATGCTCTTCCCGACGGGTGGGGCTACCGCAAGTCGATGCAGCGCGCCCTCAACGGCAAGGAAAGGCGTGAGTACACCTGCGGCACCAAGAGCACCGTCAAGTTCGTCCATAGGTGCGACATAGTGCCCGACGACTCGTGCGACAAGTATCCTTTCGCCTCGACCAAGCAAGGTGGCACCGACGGGGCACTCTGCGTCGAAATCACTCCGCTCCTCGAGGGCGACGGAAAATACCATGTGTATAATTCCGATCCGTCCAGGCTCGTCACTGGCAAGGAGCCCTGCGTGCGCGGCCACATACCCGAGGACTTGAATGAGCTTGCCGGCAGCGCATACTCCCGCTACACCCAGGACTGGCGACTGATTGAGGATGACCGCTTCTGGGTGGGTATTCCAGATTTCTTCGACAAGGTGAAAACCGGAGAATAGAACGGCGACGGAATCGTGATCGTCGTCTGACTTCACAACCGACCTCGTCCGCTCGCGGCTATGAATGCCGGGGCAGGCGAGGGTATAAATATTGATTGGAGTAAAGTGGCCAGTTCCTGGACCTTGGACATGTCACAGCACTTCTGCCTGACTGTTACTTTTCGCAGAAGGGCAGAAGAGGTCGTCGGAATCTACGGAGCCGACGCGGGCAGGTTCAGTCGGGTTCCTTCGCGAGAGGCCCCCGAGGCTCCACGATCGGGCACCTTGCTGCGTGCCGGTGTTTTGAACGAGTGGGCTTTCTGCATCGAATTCGAAAACTTTATCGGGTCCACGTATGCCATCATGCGCGACCTGTCGGCGCAGACTGAATGCCTCGTTCTGCTCACGACAGAGAAAGGGCTGACACTGTTCTCCAGTGTTGTGGACGGCGAAGTGGTCGAGCGATTCGAGCCCGGATATCCACCCAGCACTCAAGGCCGTAGCCCGCACGGCTACGCCGACGAGATACACGGACTCGTCGCGGATGGATTGGGCCCGGTAGCGGCGTCTCTCAGGTCCATCGCCCGGCGCGTCGGCCGCAGCCTCACGACGGAGATTTTGCACGGACCGCTGCTCTCTGTCGTTATTGATGATTTCGACCGACAAGTACTCAACCACCCCGACCCTCCGCTTCTGTTTCCGGCGCCTCCACCGGGTGGCTCCGGCCCGCTAGGCCGACGGCTGTTGTAGCCCGTCAACCTTAATGAAGGAATCCGCCGGGAATTTTGAGGACGGATGTAACTTCCCTAGTAGTGCTTCGTTAGGTTCTGGGCTGTCTGTGGCGGGTTCGTGGGCTGGGCAGAGGGCGGCCGCAGGTGGCGCAGGCACCGGTCCAGCACCTCAGCAGGTCTTGAAGAACGTCAAGGACCTGGTAGAGGGTCAGGCCGGTGTGTGGGCTTTTGGGTCGAGCCGCCGGAGGGTGAGGAATGCCTGGGCGGCGGTGACGAGGGTGACGTGGTGGTGCCAGCCGCGCCAGGTGCGGCCCTCGAAGTGGTCCAGGCCCAGGCCGTGCTTGAGTTCGCGGTAGTCGTGTTCGATCCGCCAGCGCATCTTCGCCCATCGCACCAGGTCGGCGACCGGGGTCGAAGCGGGCAGGTTCGACATCCAGTAGCCGGTCGGAGCGTCCTGGCCGTCCGGCCACTCAACCAGCAGGGTCTGGGTGGGCAGGACGCCGTCCCATCGGTTGCGGCCGCCGCCCGCCTCCTGGGCCGCGGCCAGGGACTGCTTACCCGCGGGCCGCACCGTCAGGACCGCGAACCGGGAGATCATCGCGCCTTTGCTGCCCTGACGCCAGGTCACCTCGGCGAACCGGCCGACACCGGCTTCGGCCGCGAGGACCGAGACGGCTCGTGGTGGAGTGCGGTAGCGGGGCAGCGTCGGCGGGCCGAGCCCGCTGTAAGCGGGCTGGTACGGCTCGGCATTCTCCGGGTGGGCGACTTCCTTCCCGGTCAGCGCGAGCACATAGGACAGCCCGCGCTGTTGAAGACCGAGCCGGAACGGGGTGCTGACGCCGTAGCCGGCATCGGCGACCACGACCGGAGCCTTCAGCTGCCACTCGTCGAGCGTGTCGAGCAGGCCGAGCGCCAGGCGCCACTTCTCCTGGTGCACCACCTCGTCGGGCACTCCTGCCCTGCGGCACCGCTGCGGTGCATCCGTCCACTCGCGTGGCAGATACAACTCCCAGTTCAGCGGACACGACGCGGTGTCGGTGGCGGCATGGACACTGACCGCGACCTGGCAGTTCGCCCGCTTGCCGACCGCTCCGCAGTACTGCCGGGTCACCCCCACCGACGCGGTGCCGCACTTGGGGAACGACACATCGTCGACCACCCACACCTCGGGCCCGATCACCTCGGACAGCCGCTCGGCGATCCGCTGCCTGACCGGCAGCGGATCCCACGGCGACTGGTTCACGAACTGCTGCAGAGCCTGCATGTTCCCGTCCGGCAGCCGCTCGGCCATCGGCTGGATCGACTTGCGCCGGCCGTCGAGCATCAGGCCCCGCAGATAACACTCGCCCCACCGCCGCTGATCCCGCCGCGGCAGCGACCCGAACACATCGGCAACGAACTCCGCCAACTCACCCCGGAGCCGTTCCACCTCCCCCAGCTTCACCCTGGGAGGCTGCCCACCATCAGCCGAGATCACCCAACGTAACGAAGCACTACTAGTAGATGTGGTCGTCGGCGCGTTCATCCTCGGGCATCCGTCGGAGACGCCACGCACCGAAGCCGGCCCCAAGAGCCCCGCCCATGAGAGCTGCCGCTCCTGCCCACACGCCGCTGGGCGAGAGCGCCGCAGCGAGCAAACCGGCCAACAGGGCGCCAACCAGCAGGCACATGACGGCGATGAAGCACGCAGCGAGGTAGCGATTCCTCAGAGGCGTCATGCCACCTTGCATGAGGTCCTCCTGTCCCCTTCGGCTGGTTCTCTTCTCGCATATCCCCGAACGTTCACGACAATCCGGCTCACGGGGTCGCGTCACAGAAGTTGAGCCAGAGCCCGTGGAAGTGGACGAAGTCACTCCAACGGTGCTCGCTGGATCGGGACATACCGGTGGGCTTGGGCGGCGCTCCCACGCGTCGGATGAGGGACGGCTTCGGTGCGGGGCCCCCTGGAAGCGGACACGGCCCGTGTCACCCGGCCCTTTTCCTGCGGCAATCTCACCCGCAGGCCACACGCGCCGAGCACAGCTATGGCCCCGTGTTCCCGGGCCCGGTCCGTCACCCCCGCGGTGGTGGCGGGCCAGGCCTCTTCGTGCGGTCGCACGGTTGGGGGTCCGCCACAGCTGTCTGAGCCCTACCCTGCCGCGGCGGCGAAGTCATCCTCCGCGCGTGGGCGCGGGTTCACCCACCAGACCTGTCCGGCTCGTGGACAGATGATCGTATGACGCGGCCCTGGCCGGGGTAGAGAGGATGTCGGGCGCCTTCCCGCAGGGAAGAGCCCGCTATGCATCCCTGTCGGCCCCGCCGGCAAGACCGAAGGAAGCAGTATGGCCAGCGGCACCGTGAAGTGGTTCAACTCCGAGAAGGGCTTCGGCTTCATCGCCCAGGACGGCGGCGGACCGGACGTCTTCGCCCACTACTCCAACATCTCCGGCAACGGCTACCGCGAGCTGGTCGAGGGCGAGCCGGTCACGTTCGACGTCACCCAGGGCCAGAAGGGCCCCCAGGCGGAGAACATCGTCCGCGGCTGACCACCGCTGGCCTGCACACCCCCGTGTAGAGTGGTCTCACCGACGCGGGGTGGAGCAGCTCGGTAGCTCGCTGGGCTCATAACCCAGAGGTCGCAGGTTCAAATCCTGTCCCCGCTACGAAAGAGAGGGGTTCGGCATCAGCCGGACCCCTCTCGCATTCCTGCGCACGGAGCCGGGCGGGTACAGCCGCTGCCGAGGGCGGGGACGACGACGAGCACCCCCACCTGGACGAGCTGGACTCCTCCTCCACGGCGAAGGCCGCGTCCCCGCTGCCCGCGAGCAGATCCGCGACCACCAGCGGCAGCGGGCCGCCGACCACCCCGTACCCGCCCCCGGCCTTCCGCGACCACGGCCAGCAGCAGGCCACCGCGCACCAGCCGCACCGCCCCCAGGCCCCGGCCGCACGTAGAAGCTCCGTCGTCATGGCCCTCGCGCCGTCCGTCCCGTTCATCGCTCGGGAGGCCCGGACCGGGGAGGGAAAACCCTGGATCTTCAGACGTTCCGCCGCGTCGTCCCGGCCCGCGACGCGAAGCGGGTCCGCGCCGTGGGCGGTGCGCTGCAATCAGCGGGAGGCTTTCTCGGGCCACAGCACCCGTACCGGGACGCCGGTGCGTTCGGCGTAGGCGACGACGTCGGCGGTGCCCCCGTAGCCGCGGGCGGGCCGGCCGTCCCACACGGCGAGCAGCTCGTCGGCGAGGCCGACGAGGATCTCGCTGCCCGCCATGTGGGCGTGTGAGTCGGAGGCGGTCATGCCGGTCTCGTGCACGTCGGCGGCCTGGCCGAGCAGACGGTCGTAGGCGGGGTGGTGCCAGTGGGGGAGGCTGTCCCGGTACTCGGTGGCGGGGACGACGACCTCGATGCGGCCGCCGTGGTCGAGGACCGCTTCGGCGAACCAGGCGTCGGGGCCGTCCGCAATGCAGGAGACACCCACCAGCTTGCCCGGGTCGTACTCCTTGACCGCCTGGGACAGCAGTTCACGTACGTGCTTTTCGACCTCTTCGCTCAGTCCGCGGTGTCCGGTGATCCCTACCCGCATGCCGTCGTCTCTCCTTCAGAGGTAGACGCCGTGGAGGCGTTCGTCGAAGTCCCGCACCACTCGGGGCGGGGACGACAGTGCCAACGATCGGCGCACCGCGCGAGCCCGCTCCACGATCCGCCCGGACCGATACTGCAGGCCCACCTCGAGTGCCCGCGTGGCGAGGGCGAATGCGCCCTCGACGCGCCCGGACGCCAGCTGCCCGGCAGCAGCATCGAGCAGGAGCAGGACCCGCTGCTTGGCGTGGCCGGTGGCCAGGGCCTCGGCGTCGCCGCCCAGCACCCAGTCGGGCAGGCCGAGCCAGGCACCGCAGGTGACACGGTGCGCGGCGACCTTCTCGACGGTGAAGGAGAACACCCACGGCCACGGCGGCGGCGCCTCTTCCTGTCCGGGCAGGGCCCCGGCCGCCGTACGGGAGCGTGTCAGCGCCTTGTCCGCCGACCGCCGATCGCTCACGGCCGCATGCCCGAGCGCCTCGATACCGGACAGCCACGCGTCGGCGACGACCGGGGCACGCCCGCCCAGCGCACGGCGGGCGCGGCCGGCCAGGTTGAGGGCTTCGACGCCGTTGCCGGCATGCGCCTCGGACTGCGCGAGCCCACCTGGTAGGCGGTGAGCAGCGGGTCACCCGCGGACCTGGCCGTGTTGACGGCGGCCCCGTAACGGGCGCGGGCGGAGCCGTGGTTGCCCATGTCCCAGGCCAGCCACCCGGCAAGACTGGCCGCTTCACTGCCGACGGCGGCCAGCCGCGTGCGCTGCTCCTCGCCGGCGCTGCGGGCGGTGGTCTGGATGAGCCGCAGGTGCGCCTGCACGACGTCCTCGAGGTCCTGGGAGGGGGTGGAGGCGTCGAGCCGTCCGTAGGCGGCGGCGGACAGACGCAGAGCAGAGGCCTGACCGCCGGCGCTACCGTCGGCCGGGGTGGTGGGTAAGGCGGCCAGGGCCGGTGCCGCCGCTGCGGCCACCGCCCCGCCGAGGAAGGCACGTCGGAGCATGTCATCGTCGTCTCTCGCCTGTGACTTCGGCCGGCCGCTGGACAGCCCGACGAGATCGGGTGTGATGTCCAGGTGCGCGGCGGCCGCCGCCAACACGCCGGTCTGGTAGGTTCCCGTGCCGCGTTTCTCCAGGCGCGAGACGGCCGGCTGCGACAGACCCAGCGCCTGTCCCAGCTGGGTCTGGGTCATGCGCCGGTCCTTGCGGACCAGCTCGATGACCCTGCCGTGGTCGCCGCCGCGGGACGCTGCCCGCACTTCCGCCTCGTGCCGCACGGTGCACCCTCCACGCTACGAGTCCTTGCGGTCCCTGCCGCTCACGCGTATGCACTCCGCGGATACGCGTATGCAGGTGCCGCATACGTGATGGTTCCACAGCCCTCAGTGACCGTTGACTGGGAATCGGCAGCAACACCCTTTTTGCTCGTGGGAATTGCCGCCGTGCGGGGCGTCCCCGTTCCCCTGTCGGGGACGCCCCGCACCACCGCCGCACCCGCCCACCACGAGGTCCCATGGCCACCGCACACCAGAAAAACCCGAGCACCGACCCGTACGGGCAGCCCGACCCGCTGTCCCGAAAGGACCGCAGGCGGCGGGTGCGGGAGCCGGCCGGGCGGGACGAAAGGGAGACGGTCATGGTGCGGTGGCCGACGGCCACCGCACCATGACCGGTCGCACGCTCTGCGGCACCGTGAGATCAGCGAGCTTCACAGGCAGAGTGTGAGCGTGCGCTTCTCGCTGGGCGCCGCTCTCGCAGACGGGAACGCTGTGATGACCACGACGAGCATGCTGCACACCAGGCACCGGCTCATCGGCCACCTGGTCTACGACACGGTGTCCGCACGAAGCGGTGTGCTGCGGGCCGTCGCCCCGGACGGCGACGCGCCGAAGCCGGTAGCCTGGCTGATCCCCGTAGGTGGCGGCATCGAGTGGACGACACCGGTGAGAGCGATCGAGCCGGTCACGGCGCCCACGCAGAGCCGGCCGTCCCCGCAAGGGCGCTGACGACCGGGCCTTGAGGAAAGACGAGTCGTGATTCAGTTGGCAGGCGCGTCCCCGCAGGCGCGGCATCAGGTGTTCGACTGCAAGCTGTGCCCGGGCAAGGGGTCGACGGCGGAGATCGCGGGCGTGGGCGAGTGGATGGCGCGCTGGCAGGTGTGCCGCTCGTGCGACTTCTGGCTGACGTGCCTGGGCTACCGGGCGCTCGGCGACCAGGACCCCGACGGCCGGCGCGTACTGCGCATCGACGGACGCCACTACATGACATGGACCGAAGAACAGGGCAGACCGCCCGGGACCGGATGCACCAGCCGTGTCGACCGCCCGTACGTCCTGCTCGAGGACGAGATCGTACGCAGCGCGCGCTGGCTGTGGCTGATGGGCACGATCCCCGCCCGGTTCCGGGAACAGCTCCGGGACAACGCCCGCTTCCTCACGCCCTGACAACGACGGCAGGACCCACGCCCACCTGTTTGCCGCGCTCCTCGACGGCGACTGGACGACCGAGGCCGCCGCCCCTGTCCCCCTGGCCTGAATGCCCGCCTCCAGCCGGGCGTGACACGGACCCGTATGCTGCGCCAGTCCGCGAACCGCCCGTTGAAGGGAAACGTCCCCACCGTGTTCCAGCAGACCCCCGTCTACGACCGCCTCGTCGCCGAACGCGGCGACATCCCCGTCCAGGTCCGCGGTGAAGCCGACCGGATACACCGCGACCTGGCCCAGGTACTGCGCCAGACCTCCACCTCCCAGCCGAGTGCACCGCAGAGCGTTTTCGAGCCGAAGACGCTTCCCCGCGCTCTTTAGAGCTTTGGCCGTCGCCGTGCCCCTGCGCCCCGCACTCACGCGCAGCCGAGGTTCCCGCGACCGGGCGGCCCAGGACATGGACGGCAGCCGGTAGACGGCGTCCTGGCACCGTGCTGTCGCCCCGGCGTTGGCCTTGGCGACGGTATCGCTTCCGCAAGCAGCGAGGGCGTGAAGGAGAAGGTGCCGTGCTTCCGCCGCCGGGTACGGCTACCGGCCAGGACGGACGGCCTGGACGCCGCTACCCGCATACGCCCTCAGCGCCCGAAGGAGCAGAAACTCGCGTCCTGTTCCGTCACCGGCTGGCCCGAAAGCTCCGCCACAGCGCGACCACGCACCGTCCCAGACGCCTTCCACCGATACGTGCCCGCGGCGCAGGGACGGGGCCGTGGGGCCGTCGAGCGTGGTCGCCCGCATGCCCGGACCGTGCTGGGGACGCCGCTCCCGGCACATCCTCCGGGTGATCCCTGTGACGAAGGGCGGTGGGGCATGCCGCCCGGGCTCCTCATCCTGCGCACCGTGGCTCTCCCGCGGTTCCCGGAGGGCGAGCCCGGCACCCACCGCTGTCGGGAGGGGACACGGGCGGGGCTTCCGGCAGCCGTCTCCACCTGACGCCACCCCCGGGCAGCCGCGTCCTGCCGGGCAGCCCCGGTCACCGGACACCGCGGAGCGCCAGCCGCCTCCGTCAAGCCCCCGTCCGTGTCCGCCGCTTGGCGCCTCCGACGGGGGGTAGCCGATAGACCTCACGAGGTGAACAAGGCAAAAGGGCGGAAGGAGACAAGCCATGGAAGTGCGCCAGGCGCACGGCGGCAGGGAACTCGGTGATCTCGAACCGGGCACGCGCCAGCGTGGCCAGCTACGCGCCCGCGTCGCCGACATCGCCTCGACAGCGCTGTGCGTGGTGCTCGCACTGTGGGTGGTGTGGGGCATCGTCGGTGCGGCGCGCGGTGCGGTCGGCTGGGCGTACAGCGTGGTGGCGTGCGCGCTGCTGGCGATCGCGCTGGCCGCCCGGACGCTGGGCGTACGCCGCAGGAACCTTCGGTCCGGGCGGTAAGGGACGGCGATGGAGCGCATCAACACCTTCCTCGGCCGCCACATGCGGGTCTAGGTGCTGCTCACCGTCCTCGCGGGCTGGGCGGTGATCATGCTGATGTCGCCGGGCGAGCCGCTCCTCGTGGTCCTCGCGTGAGCCGCGGTGATGTCCGTGGGCGCGGTAGCCGTCCTGCTGGTCCTGCGGGCGAGGGAGAAGCGAGCGGCCCGAGGCTCGGCCGACCGCCTGGTGATCCTGGACCGGCAGCTGCGCCGGGGAGAGATTCCCTCTTCCCCCGCCGACCGGGAGGCCATGCGGGGCCTGGTGGAGCAACGGCTGCACCGCACCCGGCGCCGGAAGCCCGCCCTGGTGATGCTCTGCCTGATGTACGCGCTGCTCGTTACCGTGCTGCTCCTCCTGGACAGTGGACGCGAGGCGCTGGTCCACCTGCCGGCCACCGCGGCCGCCCTCGCCGTGGTCGTCGCCGTCGCCGGTTCGGCGTGGCTGCGCAGGGAGGTGGCCGCGAACGCCCCGGCCGGTGACGAGACCACGGCCGGCGACAAGGCCCCCTCCGCGCCGGAGCGGGTCGCGCTCGGCCAGGAAGCGTAGCCCCCGGCGCGCGTAACCCCACAGCGCACCACCGGGCGGCCCCTCGTCGGGGCCGCCCGGCCTCACAGTGTGGCGGCCGACGGCAACCAGCCGTGCTGCACGGCGAGCGCCCCCGCCTGGAAACGGCTGCGCGCACCCAGGCGCTCCATCATGTCGTTGGCCACCCGGCGCGCGGTGCGCGGCGAGGCGCCCAGCCGCTTGGCGACGACTCGTCCGTCATCCCCCGGTACAGCGAGCGGAGCACCTCGCGCTCCTGCGCACTGAACCCCGACCCGTCACGCCGCCGCACCTCGCCCAGGTCCGCCGCGGCGGCCCAGACGCTGTCGAACAGCGCGCACAGGGCGGTCAGCGTCCCCTGCCCGGTGAGCACCACCGCCGCCTCGCACGACGCCTCCGCCTGAACGGGGACGACGGCACTCTCCCGGTCGACGATGACCATCCGCACCGGCAGGGACGGCGCCGTACGGACCTGCCCCCCGCGCTCCGCCAGCCACTCGGCGTACGCCACGGTGTGCGGACTGTTGCGCACACTGTCCAGGCAGACGGTCCGCATGCGCACCCCGCGGCCCAGCAACTCGGAGTCCAACGGTTCGGCGGCCCGCAGACTCTCCGGCGTGTGCGCCCCGTTGGGCGCGAAGGTCATGACCTCGGCGCGCACCCGGTGCGTCAGCACCGCGAGCTTCTCCCTGATCTGCTCGACCCCCGTCAGGCGCTCCACGTTCGGCTGCCGAGCCGGCGCGTCCTGCTCCGCGAACTGCACGATGAGCTGCGCCGCGGCGGCACGCGAGGTCTCCACGCGCTGCTGCTGGGCGGCCAGTTCCGCCTGCTGCCGGGCCATTCGACGCGCCCGACCGCACGGCGGCCGTCGTCAGCGCGGTCAACGCCGGCCTGGTGTGAGCAGCCGCCGCGGAGGCCGTGACCGAGAGCGCGCGGACCGGACCGCCACCGGTCACCCGATGCCGTCGGCCACGCAGGCCGTGAACGTCGCGCCGTCGACGGGGCCGCCGGCCGTCGCCGGGCAGAGGCAGGCGTAGACGACACTCGGACATCCCCGCGTCGGCCTCCGACCTCCCGCTGCCGCCCGCCAGACCCCGCCCCGGCAACCCGGTCTGCGTCCGGTGCTGCGTCTTCTTCCCTATGGAGCCCCGCCCCGCCGACGGCAGTCTGCTGGAAAACACGGCTTGGAGGCTCACAGTGACAGCAGGACCGGCCCCGGAGAGGGCCCTGGACGGCCTCGACATCCGCACCGCATCCTTCGCCCAGCGCCGACTGTGGTTCATGGACCAGCTCGCCGGTTCCTCCAGTGGGTCGATGCTCCCGCTGGTGCTGAGGCTGAGCGGGGCCCTGGACGTGGAGCGGCTGCACAGCTCGCTGTCGGCGATCGTGGACCGGCACGAGGTGCTGCGCTCGCGGTTCACCGCCGTCGACGGCGAACCCGTGCAGGTGGTCGACGCCCCGGCCGGCGTCGCACTGGAGCGTGTCGAGGTCAGCGGCCCGCAGGAGCTGTACGACCGGTTCCTCGGGCGTCCCGTCGACCTCGCCGCGCAGCACCCGGTCCGCGCCGTCCTCGCCCGCGTCGGCCCCGACGAGCACCTGCTGCTCGTCGAGGTGCACCACATCGCCGTGGACGGCTGGTCCTGGGGCGTGCTGCTGGAGGAGCTGGCCGCCGGGTACCGGGGGGACGCCGTCGCCGCGCCCGCCGTCTCCTACAGCGACCTCGCCCGGGCCCAGACGGAGCGCCTGAGCGGGCCGCGTCTGGAGCGGATGCTCGCGCACTGGCGTGAGCGGCTGTCCGGGCTCACGCCGCTGGACCTGCCGACCGACCGCCCGCGACCGCACACCTGGGACGGATCCGGCGATGTCGTCCGGTTCGACCTGCCCGCCGACGTGGTCGCCGCTGTCGACACCTACGCCCGCTCCCGCCGCGCCACCCGCTACATGTTCCTGCTCACCGCCTACCAGGTGCTGCTCGGACACTGGGCGGGCCGCGACGACGTCGCCGTGTGCAGCACCCTCGCCGAACGCTCCCGGCCCGGCGCCGCCGGACTCATCGGCCCTCTGGTGAACACCGTCGTCCTGCGCACCCACCTCGCCGGCGCCCCGGACTTCGCCGGACTGCTCGACCGGGTGCGCCGCCGGGTCCCCGTCGACCTCGCACACGCCGAGGCGCCCTTCGACCTCGTCGTCGGCGCCGTCGGCGGATCCCGCGACCTGTCCCGACACCCCTTGGCGCAGGCCTCGTTCACCCTCCTCAACGCGCCGATCCAGCCGGTGCGGATGCCCGGCCTGGACGTCGGCCTGGTCGAACCGCCGCTGTCCAAGACGCCGTTGGACGTCTTTCTCGACCTCACCCTGCGCGCCGACGGCAGCATCGCCGCCCTGCTCCAGTACGCCACCGCCCTGTTCGACGACGCCACCATGCGCGCCTTCGCCCAGGCGTACGCCGCCCTGGTACGGGCGGTGCTGGCCGCCCCCGAAACACCCGTGCGGGAGCTGCTCCGCGCGCTTCCCACGCGACCGGGCGCCCTCGCCCGGCCCCGCCCCGACTGGCACCGCGCCCCCGACCGCCCCGCCGGCCCGGCGCCCGACCTCGCCTTCTCCGGCGACCCCACGGCGATCGCGCTGAGCTGCGGGGACCAGAACGTCACCTACGCCGAACTCGACGCCATGACCGGAGGACTGGCCGCCGCCCTGCGGGACACGGGGGTCGAACCCGGCGGCGCCGTGGGCGTGTTGCTGCGCCGGGGGCCGTGGTCGGTCGCCGCCATCGAGGGCATCTGGCGCGCCGGCTGCGCCTATGTGCCCCTCGACCCCGACCTCCCCGCCGAGCGACTGCGGTACATGGCGCGACAGGCCCGCCTCGCCTGCGTCCTCACCGACGCGGCGACCGCGGCCGACGCCGACGGTCTCGCCCCCGTCCTCCTCGACACCGGCGCCGTCGCCCCCGACGCCGACGGTCCCCGGCGCCGGCCCCATCCGAGGGAGCTGGCCCACGTCATCTTCACCTCCGGCTCCACCGGCCGCCCCAAGGCCGTCGGCGTCGAGCACGCCGCCCTCGCCTCGCACGTGGCCGCCGCCCGCGAACGCCTCGGCCTCACCGCCGCCGACCGCGTCCTGGCCTTCGCCTCGTTCTCCTTCGACGCCTCCCTCGACCAGGTCCTGCCCGCCCTCACCACGGGCGCGCGCGTCGTCATGCGGCCTGACGAACCGTGGCTGCCCACCCAGATCCCCGAGATCGTCCAGCGGCACGGCCTGACCGTCGTCAACGTGCCGCCCACCTACTGGGCGGAGCTGACCCTCTCCCTCGACCGCCGGCTCGCCGCCGGGCTGCGCGGCCTACGGCTGCTGGTCCTCGGCGGCGAGAGCGTCCCGCCCGACACCCTCGCCGCGTGGCGTGCCGCCGTCCCTCACGTCCGCGTATGCAACGCCTACGGCCCGACCGAGACCACCGTCACCGCCACGATCTACGACGCCGACGACCCGCCCGCCCACACCGTGCCCATCGGCCGGCCGCTGGGGGAGCGGCGCGTGTACATCGTCGACGGCGACGGCGAACCCGTGCCCGTCGGCGTCGGAGGCGAACTCCTCATCGGCGGCACCGAGGTGGCACGCGGCTACCTCGGGATGCCCGCCCTGACCGCCGACCGCTTCGTGCCCGACCCGTTCGGCCCGCCCGGCGGACGCCTCTACCGCACCGGCGACATCGTGCGCTGGACCGCGAGCGGGGAACTGGAGTTCCTCGGGCGCCGCGACGACCAGGTCAAGATCCGCGGCTTCCGCATCGAACTCGGCGAAGTCGAGACGGTGTTGCGGGCCTGCCCCGAGGTCGCCCAGGCCGCCGCCCGCCCCGACCGCGCCACCGGCCGCAGCCTGATCGGCTACGTCGTGCCCGCCGAGGGCGCCGACCCGGCCCCCGACCGCGCCGCCCTGCGCGCCTGGTGCGCCCGCCACCTCCCGCAGCACGCCGTCCCCTCGGACTTCGTCGTCCTGGACGCGCTGCCCGTCGGCGTCTCCGGCAAGCTCGACCGCTCCGCGCTGCCCGACCCCGCGCACACCCGCGGCGCCTCCGGGCCCGCCTACGCCGCACCGCGCGACGAGACCGAACGGGTCGTCGCCGAGGTGTGGGCCGACGTCCTCGGCCTGGACCGGGTCGGACTCGACGACAGCTTCTTCGACCTCGGCGGACACTCCCTGCTCGCCACCATGGCCGTCTCCCGGATCGCCCAGCGCCTGGGCCGCGAGGTGGAGCTGCGCACCGTCTTCGAACACCCCACCGTCCGCGGCTTCGCGCCCGTCGTGGCCGGCGCCCGGGTCCCGGGGGCCGCCGACGTGGCGCCCGTCGATCGCGACCGGCCCCTGCCGCTGTCCTTCGCACAGGAGCGGCTGTGGTTCCTGGACCGCACCTCCGACACCGGCGAGTCCTATCTCCTCTGGTACTGCTGGCGGGTGCGCGGCGGACTGGACCGCACCGCCTGGCAGCAGGCCCTGGACGACCTGGTCGCCCGCCACGAGGTGCTGCGCACCGCCCTCATCGAGCGCGAGGGACGCCCCGTCCAGGAGGTGTGCCCGCCCGTCGGCGTCCCGCTGCACTGGGAGCGGGCGCCCGAGGCCGCCGAGGGACGCGACCGCGTGGCCGAACTGCGCCCGCGCGCCGCGTCCTTCGCCACCCGCCGCTTCGACCTCGCCCGACCGCCCCTGCTGCGCTCGGGCGTGTGGGAACTCGCCGAAGACGACCACGTCGTCCTGATCAGCCTGCACCACGCGGTGACCGACGGCTGGTCCAAGAACGTCCTGCTCGACGAACTCGCCCGGCACTACCACGCCCGCCTGCGGGGCGAGAGCGCCGCGCTGCCGCCGCTGCCCGTGCAGTACGGCGACTTCGCCGTCTGGCAGCGCGACCGCGCCGACAGCGGCGCCATGGAGCCCCAACTCGCCTACTGGGAAACCGCGCTCGACGGCGCGCCCGTGCTCGACCTGCCCACCGACCGGACCCGCCCCGCCGCGTTCACCGGCAGGGGAGGAGCGGTCGAGATCGACCTGCCCCACGACCTCGTCGGCCGGGTCGACGACCTGGCGCGGGAGCACGGGGCCAGCCGCTTCATGGTGCTGCTCGCCGCCGCGCAGGCCGTGCTCGCCCGCTGGACCGGACAGGACGACATCTGCGTCGGCACCCCCGTCGCCGGCCGCGACCGGCTCGAACTGGAGCCGCTGGTCGGCTTCTTCGTCAACACAGTCGTGCTGCGCACCGACCTGTCCGGGCGGCCGACCCTCGCCGGCCTCGTCGACCGCGTGCGGGATGTCGTCCTCGGCGCCTTCGGCCACCAGGAAGTGCCGTTCGAGAAGGTCGTGGAACGGCTGCGGCCCGAACGCGACCTCTCCCGCAACCCGCTCTTCCAGGTCATGGTCGACGTCCAGGACTCCGCGGGCGGCGGCTCGACGCTGCCGGGCCTGGACGCCACCGACCTCGCCCTGCCGTGGAGTTCGGCCAAATTCGACCTCACCGCGACCTTCGTGGTCCGGGACGCCGGGTTCGCCCTCAACGTGGAGTACGCGGCCGACCTGTTCGAACCGGCCACCGCAGCCCGCTTCGCCGAACACGTCGGACGCCTCCTGCGAACCCTCGTCGACGCCCCGCACACCCGCGTCGACGAAGCGCCCCTCCTCTCGCCGGAGGAGCGCCGCGACCTGCTCGCCGCCGCGGGCCAGGACGCCCCGCCGGCACCGGCCTTCGCGGTGGAGGGACGACCGGAGGCCACGGCCCTCGCCTGCGAGGGGACCACCCTCACCTACCGTGCGCTCGACGCCCGCAGCGGGGGGATCGCGGCCGCGCTCGTGGCCGCGGGCGTCTCCCCGGCCGATCCGGTCGGCGTGTGCGTGAGCCGGGGTGTCGGAGCAGTCACGGCCATGCTCGCCGTCTGGCGGGCGGGCGGCGCCTACGTCCCGCTCGACCCCCAGCTGCCGGGCCGGCGGCTGGAGCACATGCTCCGGGAGGCAGGGGTGCGGCACGTCCTGTGCGACGCGGCCACCCGCGCCACCGTGGAGGCCCTGGACGCGCACCGCGTCGACCTCGACGACGCGCCGCCCCGCACCGACGGCCCCCGCCACGCCCCCAGGCCCGACGACCTCGCCTACGTCATCTTCACCTCGGGCTCCACCGGCAGGCCCAAGGCCGTCGGCGTCGCACACCACGCCCTGGACGCCCATGTCGCCGCCGCTCGCGAACTGTTCGCGCTGACCGACCGGGACCGGGTGCTCACCTTCGCCTCGACCTCCTTCGACGCCTCGCTCGAACAGATCCTGCCCGCGCTGAGCGTCGGAGCGAGCGTGCACGTGCGGCCCGACGAGATCTGGGCCCCCGAGGAGCTGGCCGAACGCGTCGCCGAGGCCGGGATCACCGTCATGGAGCTCACCCCGTCGTACTGGGCCGAGGTCGTCGCCCGCCTGGACGCCCTCACGCCCCGGCTGCGCACCCTGCGGCTGCTGGTGACCGGCGGAGAGGCGCTGCCCGCCGACCCGCTCGAGCGCTGGTTCGCCCACCTGCCCGGCGTCGCGGTCGTCAACACCTACGGGCCCACCGAGGCCGTCATCTCCGCCACCGCGCACACGCTGCGGGACCGGCCGGACGGCCGGGTGCCCATCGGACGGGCGCTGGGCAGCCGACGCACCTACGTCGTCGACGCGCGCGGAGACCTGGCCCCGCACGGCGTGCCCGGCGAACTCCTTCTCGGTGGCCCGGAGTTGGCGCGCGGCTATCTCGGCAGGCCCGCCCTGACGGCCGAGCGGTTCGTGCCGGACCCGCACGGCGGACCCGGCGCCCGGGCCTACCGCACCGGTGACGTGGTGCGCCGGCTGCCCCACGGGGAGCTGGAGTTCCTCGGCCGCGACGACGACCAGGTCAAGATCCGGGGCTTCCGCGTCGAGCCCGGCGAGGCCGAGGCCGTCCTGCGCGCCCACCCCGGCGTGCGCGGCGCGGCCGTCGTCGTCCGCACCCTGCACGGCGAACCCGCGCTGGTCGGTTACGTCGTCGGGGACGGCCTGCTGGAGGAGTCCCTGGCCACCCACTGCCGGGCCCAGCTGCCCCACTACCTCGTCCCCTCGGCGTTCGTCCTGCTCGACGCCCTGCCGCTGACCGTCCAGGGCAAGCTGGACGCCAAGGCGCTGCCCGAGCCGGAGACCCGCGAGGCGCCCACCCTCGTGCCGCCGCGGACGCCGGCCGAGACCGTCGTCGCCCAGATCTGGTGCGAGGTCCTCGACCTGCCCAGGGTCGGCGTCCACGACGACTTCTTCGCGCTGGGCGGCCACTCCCTGCGCGCGGTGTCGGTCGCCTCCCGGCTGCGGACCGCCTTCGACTGCCCCTTCCAGGTCCGGGACCTGTTCGAACACCCCACCGTGGAGCGGCTCGCCGCCGAGGTGGAACGGCGTCTGCTGGAGCTGATCTCGCAGATGAGCGACGACGAGATCGACCTGTCCCTGACCGCCGAACTCTGACCGCCGAACTCCGCCGCCGAATCCGGACGGCCGCCCGCCGACGCCCGTCCGGTTCGCCACCCAGCCCGCAGCTCTGCCCCAGACCCTGAGATTCGGAGTGCCCTCATGACCACGTCCGACGTGCGCCCCGGCCCCCAGCCCGCAGGCGGTGGCCTCTCCCCGGCCGCCCGGCGACTGCTGGAGCAGCGGCTGCGCGGCCGGTCGGCCGTCCGCGACGACGGCCCCGTCCGCGTCCGGCCCCGCCCGGAGCGAACCCCGCTGTCCCCGGCCCAGCAGCGCCTGTACTTCCTGGACCGCCTCGACCCCGGCGCCGCGACCTACCTGCTGCCCGCCGCGTGGCGGCTGCGCGGCCCCCTGGACGTGCCGGCCCTGCGCGCCGCCCTCGCCGACCTCGTCGCACGGCACGAACAGCTGCGCGTCGTCTTCCCCGAGCACGAGGGCGTCCCGTACCAGCGCGTCCTGCCGGCCGGCGACGCCGTGCTCGACGTCGTCGACGCGGCCGCGGGGGGAGAGGCGGACGCCGGCGCGGTCTGCGAGGCGGAGGCCGTCCCCGTAGACGAGGCCGTCGCCCGGCAGGTGGACGCCGCCGTCCACGCCGCCGCCCTGCGCCCCTTCGACCTCGCCCGCGAACCCGCCTTCCGGGCCACCCTGGTCCGCGCGGCCGATGACGACCACGTCCTCGTCCTCGCCATGCACCACATCGTCTCCGACGGCTGGTCCCTCGACGTCCTCGTACGGGACCTCGCCGAGCTGTACCGGGCCAGGCGCGAGGGCCGCGACGCCGAACTGCCCGAACTGCCCCTGGACTACGCCGACTACGCCCTCTGGCAGCGCGCCGCCGACCAGGGCCGGGCCCTGGACCACTGGACCTCCCGGCTCGCCGGACTGACCCCGCTCGACCTGCCCACCGACCATCCGCGCCCCGACACGCCCTCCAGCCACGGCGCCGTGCACACCGTCACCCTGCCGGCCGCGCTGACCGACGGCCTCGCCGCCCTGGGCCGCACCGCCGGGACCACGCCCTACATGACCGTGCTCGCCGCCTTCCAGGCAGCGCTCGCCTTCCACAGCGGACAGCACGACATCGCCGTGGGCACCGTCGTCGCCAACCGCGAGCGGGCCGAGACCGAACAGCTCGTCGGGTTCTTCGTCAACACCCTCGTGATGCGCGGCGACTTCTCCGACGACCCGACCCCGGCCACGCTCCTCGACCGCACCCGCGACCGGGCCCTGGAGGCGTTCACCCACCAGTCGCTGCCCTTCGAGAAGGTCGTCGAGGCCCTCAGCCCCGAACGTGACCTCGCCCGCAACCCGCTGGTGCAGGTGCTCTACACGCACACGGAGACCGGCACGGGCGCCCTCGCCCTCGGGCAGGCCGAGGGCGAGCCGTACCGCATCGGGCTCACCACCGCGAAGTTCGACCTCACCCTCGACCTGCGCGAGGGCACCGGGCGCACCGAACTCGCCTTCGTCTACCGTCCCGACCTGTTCGAGGAGGAGACCGTCGCCGCGCTGGCCCGGCACACCGTGGCCTTCCTGGAGGCGTTCCGCACCCGCCCCGACGCACCCCTGAGCACCGTCGACCCCCTCACCGCCGCCGAACGCGCCCGTCTGCTCGGCCCGGACGGCCCCGCCCGCAGGACCGACACGCCCGCCGTCCCGCCGCGCACGGCCGCCGACCGGCTCGCCGGACACATCGCCCGCACCCCCCACGCGCGAGCCGTCACCGGCTCGGGCCGGAGCCTCACCTACGCCGAACTCGACCGTCAGGCATCCGCGTTGGCGCGGCGACTGCGCGCGGCCGGCGTCACCCCGGGCGCCCTCGTCGGCGTCTGCCTCGACCGCACCCCCGACCTGGCCGTCGCCCTCCTGGCCGTCTGGCGGACCGGAGCCGCCTATCTGCCGCTGGACCCGACGCACCCCAAGGCGCGCCGTGAGTACACCGTCACCGACTCCGGCATCGAACTGATCGTCACCGACGCGGCCACCCGCGACGCGGTGGAGGGTCTGCCGGCCCGGTTGCTCGAACTGAGCGCCACCGAGCGGGACGCCGACGACCGGCACCCCGCGGCGCAGGACACCGCCGGAGTGGGCGCCGCGCCGTCGCCGGAGGACGTCGTCCCCGCCCACGACGACCTCGCCTACGTCATCTACACCTCCGGCTCCACCGGCCGCCCCAAGGGCGTCGAGATCACCCACGGCAACTTGGCCTGGCTGCTGGGCGCCGCCGACCGGCACTTCGACTTCGGTCCCGACGACGTGTGGACCCTGATGCACTCGCCCGCCTTCGACTTCTCCGTCTGGGAGCTGTGGGCGCCCCTCGCCACCGGGGGACGCGTCGTCGTCCTCACCGGGGACGAGGTGCGCGACCCGGCCGCCGTGCACCGGGTGCTGCGCGAGGAGGGCGTCACCGTCCTCAACCAGACCCCGGCCGCCTTCAAGGGGCTGCGCGCCCATCTCGCCCAGAACGGGGCCGGCTTCACCGGCCTCGCCCTGCGGACGGTCGTCTTCGGCGGCGACGCCTTCGACGTGCGCGACTACCGCGACTGGTTCACCGCCCCCGGGCCCCGCCCGGAACTGGTCAACATGTACGGCATCACCGAGACCACCGTCCACGTCACGATCCGCACCATCACCGAGGACGACGTCCACGGCGACGTCCGCTCACCCGTCGGCCGCCCGCTCACCGCCGCCCACGGCTACGTCCTGGACGCCTGGGGCCGCCTCGTCCCGCACGGCACCGTCGGCGAACTCCACGTGGCCGGCGGGGGAGTGGCCCGCGGCTACCGCAACCGGCCCGAGCTGACCGCGGAGCGCTTCCTCGACGACCCCTTCGGCGCCCCCGGCTCCCGCATGTACCGCACCGGCGACCTCGTGCGCGTCCTGCCCGACGGACAGCTCGCCTACGTCGGCCGCGCCGACCACCAGGTCAAGATCCGCGGCTACCGGATCGAGCCCGGCGAGATCGAGACCGCCCTGCGTGCACTGCCCGGCGTCGCGGACACCGCGGTGGTGGCCCGGCGCGACAGCGGCGCCGCCCGCCTCGTCGCCCACGTCGTCACCCCCGAGGGCCGCCCCCTGGACGTGCCCGCCCTGCGCGAGGGACTGCGGCTGACGCTGCCCGAGTACATGGTCCCCGCCCTGTTCGTCCGCCACGAACGCCTGCCGCTGACCGCCAACGGCAAGGTGGACCGCGCCGCCCTGACCGCCGTGCGCCCCGGCACCGCCCAGGATTCGACGCACGTCGCCCCCCAGGGGCCGACCGAGCAGGCACTGGCGGAGGTGTTCGGGCAGGTCCTGAGCGTGGAGCGGGTCGGCCGCACCGACAACTTCTTCGACCTCGGCGGCGACTCCATCCTCGCCCTGCGCCTGGTCGGCGTCGGCCGGCTCGCCGGGCTCGGCTTCTCCGTCGCCGACGTCTTCCGCGCCCGCACCCTCGCCGACCTCGCCGAACTGGTCACCGACGCCGCCGACACCCCCGAACCGGTCGCTCCCTTCTCCCTCGTCGACCCCGCCGACCGGGACCGGCTGCCCGACGGCCTCGCCGACGCCTACCCGCTCACCATGCTCCAGGCCGGAATGCTCCACGAGATGCTCGCCGACCACCGGCGCGGCGCCTACCACAACGTCACCGACCTGAAGATCACCGTCCCCGAGGGCTTCGACGCCGCCGCCTTCCAGTCCGCCGTCGACGCAGTCGTCGCCGCCCACCCGATCCTGCGGACCTCCGTCGACCTCGTCGGCTACCGCGAACCGCTCCAACTCGTACACCGCACCGCCCACTTGTCCGTCGGCTACACCGACCTGCGCGGACTGCCCCGCGAGGAGCAGCGCGAGCGGCTGCGCCGGTTCGTCGACGCCGAGTTCGACCGCCGCTTCGACCTCGCCGCCGCCCCCCTCGTCCGCATCCACCTGCACCACGTCACCGACCACGACCTGCGCCTGGTCCTCACCGACTGCCATGTCGTCCTCGACGGCTGGAGCCTGACCTCCCTCGTCGCCGACCTGCTGGCCCTGCACCGCGAGGCGGTCACCCAGCGCACCGCGCCGCGCCCTCCGAGCGTCCCGGCCTTCGCCGAGTACGTCGCCCTGGAGCGGGCCGCGCTCGCCGACGAGGACTCCCTGGCCTACTGGCGGGACCGGCTCGCCGCGCTGCGCCCGGTCACCCTGCGCCGGCGCACCGACACGGCCGCCGTGGACGGTCCGCCGGTGCACGAGGTGCGCCGCTCCTACGCCCACCTCGCCGAACGCATCGGACGCCTCGCCAAGGAGGCGGGCGTGCCCCGCCGCACCGTGCTGCTCGCCGCCTTCCACCACACCATGAGCCTGTTCGCCGACCGCGACGACAGCGTGCGGGGCCACAGCATCGGCCTGGTCACCAACGGCCGCCCCGAGGTGCCCGGCGCCGACCGGATGCGCGGACTGTTCCTCAACACCGTGCCGTTCGGCGTGGACCGCCCGCGCGGCGACTGGCTGACCTACCTGAGGGACGTGTTCGGCGCCGAGCAGGAGATGCTGCCGCACCGCCGGGTCCCGCTCGTCCGCATCGCCCAACTGCGGCCCACCGAACCGAACCTGACCGACACCGTCTTCAACTACATCAACTTCCACCGCCTGGCGCACGACTCCTGGGACGACTCCCTGGAGATCGCCCGCACGATGTTCCCGCTGCTGGTCAACGCCGGCGTCAACGCCTTCACCCTCGACGCCGACCCCGAGTACGTGGCCCCGGCCACCGCCGAACAGGTCGCCGACGTCTTCGTGGCCCAGCTCGAGGCCATGACCGCCGACCCGCACGCCCGGATCCGCCCGCCCGCAGCCACCGGCGCCGCCCGTGAGACGGTCCTCGGCTGGGCCGCGGGCCCTGACCTGCCCTCCTCGCCGCTGCTGTTCCACGAGCACGTCGCCGCATGGGCCGCCCGCACCCCGCACGCCGTCGCCGTCGAGCACCGCGGCCAGACCCTGACCTACGCCGAACTCCACGAGCAGGCCGAACAGGTCGCCCGCCGACTGCGGTCGCTCGGCGTCGGACCCGAGAGCATCGTCGGCATCTGCGTCGACCGGGGGCCGGACTGGGTCCGTGCCGCGCTCGGCGTGCTGCGCTCCGGCGGCGCCTTCGTCCCGCTGGACCCGCAACACCCCACCGACCGTCTCGCGTTCATGGCCGAGGACAGCGGCATGCGGGTGCTGCTGACCCAGCGGGCGCTGGACGGCGCCGTCCCCTTCGACGGCCCCACCCTCCACCTGGACGTACCCGCCGAGCCGGTCGGACCGGTGCCCGGCCGCGAGCCCGACGCCGACACCTTCGCCTACCTGATCTACACGTCCGGCTCCACCGGCGTCCCCAAGGGCGTCGCCATCGCGCACGGCGGCCTGTCCAACATGCTCGAAGGCCAGCGCGACCTGGTCGACCCCACCCCCGAGGACCGCGTCCTGCAGTTCGCCTCCTTCGGCTTCGACGCCTCCATCCTGGAACTGACCTGGGCCCTCGCCAACGGCGGCCGCCTGGTCACCGCACCCAAGGAGGACCTGCGCCCCGGCCCCGACCTGGCCCGCACCCTGCGCGAGGCCCGCGTCACCGGCGGCATGCTCCCGCCCAGCGCCCTGGCCGTCCTCGGCGAGGACACCTTCCCCGACCTGCGCGTCCTCCAGGTCGCCGGCGAGACCTGCCCCGCCGAACTCGCCGACCGCTGGTCGCGGGGCCGCCGCTTCCAGAACGTGTACGGCCTCACCGAGACCACCGTGTGGTCCGTCGCCGCAGACCTCGCCCCCGGCCAGGGCCGGCCGCCCATCGGCACCCCGATGCGCAACACCCGCGTCCACGTCCTCGACGACGACCTCCAGCCCGTCCCGGTCGGCGTCCCCGGTGAGATCCACCTCGGCGGACAGGCCGTCGGCCGCGGCTACCTCGGCCGTCCCGACCTCACCGCCGCCACCTACGTCCCCGACCCCTACGGCGGCTCCGGCGAGCGGCTGTGCCGCACCGGCGACCTCGGCGCCTACCGGCCCGACGGCACCGTCGAATGGCTCGGCCGCCGCGACGCCCAGGTGAAACTGCGCGGCTTCCGCATCGAACCCGGCGAGATCGAGCACGCCCTGCGGCAACTGCCCGGCGTCCGCCAGGCCGTCGTCCTGCACCGCACCGACCTGCCCGGGGGCGAACCCGCCCTCGTCGCCTACCTGGTCACCGACGACACCGGCCGGCACACCCCCGAGGAGCTGCGCGGCGCCCTGCGCACCGGACTGCCCGCCTACATGGTGCCCTCGCGTTTCGTCCTCCTCGACGAGATGCCCGTCAACCGCAGCGGAAAGATCGACCGGCGGGCGCTGCCCCTGCCGCCCGCCGAACTCGACCAGGACGAGACCGCGTACGTCGCCCCCTCCACCCCCGCCGAGCGGATCCTCGCCGAGATCTGGCGCGAGGTGCTGGGCCTGTCCCGCATCGGCGTCCACGACGACTTCTTCCGGATCGGCGGCAGCTCCCTGTCCACCGTCCGCGTGTCCCTGATGGCCGCGGGACGCGGACTGCCCGTCACCGTCGGCGACCTGATCGAACACCCCACCCTCGCCCGCCTCGCCGCCCACGCCACCCGCGCGGTCGGCGCCGGACTGCCCCGGACCGTCACCTCCGAGGTGCGGCTGCGCGAGGGCGACGGCGAACCCCTCTGGTGCGTGCACCCCACCGGCGGCAGCGCCGCCTGGTTCGTGCCGCTCGCCCGCGCCCTGCCGCCCGGCCGACCCGTCCACGCCTTCCAGGCCCGCGGACTGCTCGGCGGCGTCGACCCCAGCACCGTGACCGGCATCGCCGCCAACTACGCCGCCGAGATCACCGACCGCGCGGCGCCCGGCCCGCACGCCCTGCTCGGCTGGTCCATGGGCGCCAACATCGCCCTGGAGATGGCCACCCAGCTGCACCAGTCCGGCCACCCCGTCGCCCCGCTCGTCCTCATCGAGCCCTACCTGCCCAACCCCGCCGCCCGCGCCCGCCTCGAAGGCGTCACCCGCGACCTGCGCGAGGCCCAGCGCCAGCGCGACCGGCTGCGCGAGATGACCGACTCCCCGCAGCGCGACCGCGCCACCGCCGAACTCACCGCCACCCTCCTCGGCGCCGGCATGAGCCCGGCCGAGGCCGCCCTCGTCGAAGGCGCCCCCATCGAGGTCTGGCACTCCCTGCTCGCCGCACTCGCCGCCTACGAGGTCCGCCCCTACCCCGGCCACCTCCACCTCGTGGTCGGCAGCGAGGCCGCGAACCTGCCCCGAGGCGTCCCGATGCCCGGCCTCGACGTCGACTTCGACACCTACGTCGAACGCTGGCGGGCCACCGCACGCGACGGGCTCACCCTGCACATCAGCGAGGGCGACCACATGTCGATGATGGCCGACCCCCAGGTCACCGGCATCGCCGGCCTGGTCGCCGCCCTGGAGACCGGAGAAGCCCGATGACCACCCTCGCCCCCGCCCCCACCGAGCGCTACCTCCTCGCCCCCGACCTGGTCGCCGACCCCTACGGCCATCTGGACGCCCTGCGCGAGAGCGACCCCGTGCAGTGGAGCCCGCTCCACCACGCCTGGCTCGTCACCGGCTACGACGAGGTCATGCGCTGCCTGCGCGACCGCGCCGTCTCCGCCGACCGGGTCCGCCCCCTGATGGACGCCGTGCCGCAGGGAGCCCGCGAGGACGCCGAGCGCGCCTTCTCCATCCTGTCCCGCTGGATGGTCTTCAACGACCCGCCCCAGCACCGCCGGCTGCGCCAGGTCTTCCAAGAGGCCTTCGCCGCCCGCGCCGTCGCCCGCTACAGCGCCTTCACCGAGAAGGTCACCCGGGCCGTCCTCACCCGCAAAGCCGCTCCCGGCCACAGCGGCGACCTCATGGCCGACGTCGCCAAACCGCTGCCCGCCCTCGTCTTCGCCCGCTGGCTCGGCATCCCGCCCACCGACGGCCCCTCCTTCTGGTACTGGAACGCCCGCGTCGCCGACCTCGTGCTCGGCACCGCCCAGGAGGAGAGCGAGTACCGGGCCTCCCTCCAGGCACTGGTGAGCCTGGAGGACTACCTCGGCGCGCTCGTCGAACGGCGGCGCGCCGAGCCCGGCGACGACCTCATCAGCCAGGTCCTCGCCGAGGGCCGCGTCGGCGGCACCGTCAGCGAGCAGGAGTTCGTCGGCATGCTCACCCAGATGGCTTTCGCCGGCGGGGAGACCACCAGCAACCTCATCGCCAACACCGTCCTGGCCCTGCACACCCGCCCCGACCAGCTCGCCGCCGTCCGCGCCGAACCGGACCTGGCCCAGGGCGCCGTGGAGGAGACCCTGCGCCTGGACGGGCCGTCGAAGATGTCCATCCGCACCGCCGCCCAGGACCTCGAACTCGGCGGCCACACCCTGCGCACGGGCGACCGGATCTTCCTCGTCACCGCCGCCGCCAACCGCGACCCCGCCCGCTTCCCCGACCCGGGCCGCTTCGACGTCACCCGCAGCGGCGCGACCCACCTCGGCTTCGGCTTCGGCGCCCACTTCTGCATCGGCGCCGCGCTCGCCCGCCTCGTCGCCGTGTGCGCCGTGCGCACACTCGTGTGCGAGCGGCCCGGCCTCGCCCTCGCCGACCCCGCACGGCTCTCCTGGCAGCCGTCCCTGCTCAACCGCAGCCTCACCGCCCTGCCCGTCCACTACTGACCGGACCGCACACGCCCCCCGAAGAGAGGCATTCCCATGGCCACGACCCTCGCCGCGGACCGCCCACGGCTGTGGGCGCCCGCCCGGCACCGTTCCTTCCGCCTGCTGTGGACGGGGCAGGCGCTCTCCCTGCTCGGCGACGGATTCAGCGTCGTCGCCTTCTCCTGGATCACCCTGAGCCTGACCGGCTCCACCCTCACCCTGGGCTACGTCCTGGCCTTCCAGGCCGTGCCCCGCGCCCTGCTCACCCTGGTCGGCGGCACCCTCGGCGACACCTGGTCCACCCGCACCCTCATGGTGGCCTCCAGCTGGACCCGCAGCGCCCTGATGGCCGCCGTCGGCATCGCCGGACTCACCGGACACCTCACCGTGTGGATGCTGTGCGCGGCGGCCGCCGCGTTCGGCGCCGTCGACGCCTTCTTCCAGCCCGCCCGCGTCTCCATCCTGCCGTCGGTCGTCGACAAGGAACTGCTCGCCCCGGCCAACGCCCTGCTCGGCGCCGGCGCGCGCACCGCCGCCGTCCTCGGCCCCGCCGTCGGCGGTGTCGTCATCGCCCTCACCGAGGCGCCGGTCGCCTTCCTCGTCGACGCCGTCTGCTTCGCGCTGTGCGGACTGTGCGTCGCCCGCATCCGCACCCGCCCCCGGCCCGACACGCCCAAGGCCGCGCCGGAGGAGAAGGGGCCCTCCCTCGGCGCCCGCATCCGCGAAGGCGTCACCTTCACTCTGCGCGACCCGCGTCTGCGCACCATCGTCGCCCTCGACACCGCGGTCAACTTCTGTTACGCGGGCCCCTTCACGGTCGGCTTCGCCACCCTCGCCGACCAGGTGCTGCGCGGCGGCTCGGCCACCCTCGGCGTCCTCAACGGCGCCCTGGCCGGTGGCGCGGTCCTCGGCACCCTCGTCGGCGGGGCGGTCGGCGGACGGCCCCGCGTCGGCCTCCTGGTCGCCGGACTCGCCGGCTGGCTGGGCGCCGGAATGGCCGTCCTCGGCCTCGCCCAGAGCACCCCGGTCGTCATCGCGACCGTCCTCACCATGGGCTTCGCCATCGGCTACCAGGGCGTGTTCGGACTGAGCTGGATCCAGCGCAACATCCCGCAGGACGTCCTCACCCGCGTCGTCTCCGTCGACATGGTCCTCGGCTACGCCGCCGCCCCCCTGTCGCTGATCCTGTGCGGCGCCCTGGCCGGGACGGGACACCTCGCCCTGTTCGGGGTCGTGGCCGCGGTCCTCGCGGTCACCGGGCTCGCGGTGCTCGGATCCCGGGCGGTGCGGGAGATGCGCTGAACCGGCCCTCGGCCCGTTCAGCCCGAGCGCAGGGCGGCCGACCGCGCGCACAGGTCCGCGCGGTTGGCCGCCCCCGTCTTGGTGATCAGGCTGGCGATGTGCTTCTCCGCCGTCCGGGGCGAGATGAACAGCCGATCCGCGATGTCCTTGTTGCTGAGCCGCTCCGCCAGCAGCCGGAACACGTCGAACTCCCGGACCGTCACCCCTTGCGTGCGCAGCTGCTCGGGAATGCCGCTGGTGCCGCTGCGGTGCTGGTGCACCGGGGCGCCCAGACGGCGCAGCCCCGCCCGGCAGGCGCCGGTGACGGCCGCGATGTCCCGCTCGTGGAAGTGGTGTTCGGCGCGCCGCAGCCAACCCACCGGATCCCCCCAGCCGTCCTGGTGCGCGGCGTCCGCGATCAGCCGCAGCCCCAGGTGCTGGGCCACCGGATACGGCTCCGCCGCCGCCAGCGCCCGCTCCACGGTGGCCGCCGCGTCCGCGCCGGCCCCCTCCCGGCCCAGCAGGACGGCCTCGGCGAGGTGGACGAACTGCCGGTTCCAGCGCATGCGGGCCGTCGCCGTCGCCGTGATCTCCGCGTGCCGGGCCCGGCCGGCGTCACCCTCCAGCACGTCCAGCAGGAGCCCCAGTCCGTGGGTGCCGCCGAGATGGTAGGTGGAGGGGTTGTCCGCCTCCATGGCCTGCACCGCCGCCAACTCCTCGCGGGCCAGCTCCCGGTTCTCCTCGAGCAGCGCGCAGAACGCGCCGGCCAGGCCCCTGGTGAGCGGCTCCTCCTGCGAACCGGCCCCGTCCCACTCGGTGAACGCCGCCAGCGTCGCCTCCATGGCCTGCCGGTCACCGCGGTGCGCCTCCAGCGTGGCCTGCGCCATCACCACGTACCGCACGGCCGGGGCCAGCCGCAGCCGGCGCACGACGGCCAGGCACTCCGCGGCGGCGGAACGCGCCGTGTCGTCCCGACCGCGCAGCACGGCGTCCAGGACGAGGATGCCGTCGACGGTGTGCACGATGTTCACCGAACCCAGCCGCAACGCCTCCTCACGGGCCGACAGCAGCCCGCCGGTGTCGCCCTCGGCCAGCCAGGCGTTCCCGCCCATGCGGGTCGCCGCGTACATGCGCTGCAACGGCAGCCGGTGCCGCTCGGCCGCGGACATCGCCTGTCCGAGCATGGCCTCCGACTCCTGCGGATCCCGCTCGCGCGCGACCGTGGCGAGCAGTTCCCAGGCCTGGCAGGCGACGATCGGCAGCCCGTGGCGCTCGGCCGTGTCGGCGGCGGAACGGGCCAGCTTCTCCGCGTGCTGGGTCCGGTCGGGGCCGGGGGTGTCCAGGGCGAGGTAGGCGGCGGTGACGTCCACGGCCGCCGCGGTGGCCTCGTCGGGGGTGCCCGCCAGCACCTCGCGGGCGCGGAGGACCTGCCGGTTGCCGTCGCTCCACCGCCCCGCCGTGTGCGCCACCTTGGCCAGCCGGGCGTGCAGCGTCGCCAGCCGGACGGGGCTCAGTCCTTCTCCGCAGAGCGCGTGCAGGTCGTCGACCAGGTCGAAGGCGCGCGCGAAGTCACCGGCCTCGGCGAGCGCGGGGAGAAGGTTCTCCAGGGCGGCGGCCCGCGCCTGCGGATCACCCCCCTCGGCGAGCAGCGACTCGGCCCGGCTGAGCAGGGTCACCGCCGAGTTCAGGGCGCCCGCGGCCAGGGCGCGACCACCGGCGTCGGCGTAGAGCAGTCCCGCCTCGACCCGGTCGCCGGCCTCGCAGCGCAGACCGGCCGCCAGCGCACACCAGTCGCCCTCCAGTGCCGGGTGCAGCTCTTCCACGGCCTGGGCGCCCCGCCGGGCCAGCTCCGCGCGCTGTCCCGGCGTCATCTGCGTGAACAGGGCCTCCAGCGTGGGGGAGTGGCGGAAGGAGTACCAGTCGGGCGCGGGTTCGTCGGGGACCACCAGGCGGGCGGCGACACCGGCGTGGAGATGGCCCAGCAGGGTCCGGTCGTCGACCCCGGTGACACGCTGGAGCACCGAGAGCGGGAAACGACGGCCCAGGACCGCGGCGGCCGACATCAGCGTCAGCCCCTGTGCGCCGAGCCGGTCGATCCGGCGCAGGATGCCGCGCGCCAGCGTTGAGGAAACGTCACGGCGCAGATCGCCGACGGCACGCCAGCCACCGGGACCCTGCACCAGGGTGCCCGAGCCGATCATGGACTGGAGCAGTTCCTCGACGAGGTAAGGACTGCCCGCACTGTCCTCCCACAGTCGGTCGAGGACCTCGGCGGGGACGTCGCCCGGGCTGTCCACGCCGAGCTGGGCGGCGATCACCTCGTGCACCTGCGGCCGGGACAGCGGCGGCAGTTCCACCACGGTGGCGGCCCCGCGACGGCGGGCCGACTGCGCGAGGTCCAGCGCGTCGCTGATGTCGGTGCGCACCGTCGCCACCAGGAGCACGGGCGTGTAGGCCAGGTTGTCGACCAGGTACTCCAGGACGCCGAGCGTCTCGGGGTCGGCGTCGTGCAGATCCTCCAGGAGCAGCAGCAGCCCCTGGCCGCGGCCGGCCGCGATGAGCAGCCGCAGCACGGCCTCGCCGAGGATGACCATGGAACTGCTGTCGCGTTCCCCGGTGTCCCAGTCCGGGATCAGCCGCCCCAGCACCGGACGGTAGGGGCCGAGCGCGAGGTCGTCCATGGGATCGCCACCGCGGAACAGCGACATCAGCGCCTCGGTGAGCGGCCGGAACGGCACGGCGGGACCGGTGGTGCTGCTCCGGCCACGCAGCACCCGCATCCCGGAGCCCACGGCCTGGCCCACCGCCTCCGCCGCGAGCCGGGACTTGCCGACCCCGGCCTCGCCGACCAGGAAGACGACGCTGCCCATGCCCTGCCTGGCGTCGGCCAGGGAGCGCTCGAGCTGGGTGAGTTGGAGGTCCCGCCCGACCAGGGAAGGCGTATGGGAACGCATGAACGCTGATGATAATCGGCCGAGTCGGCCGGGGGCAGGTCGCGCCGGGGCCGAGGTCAACCGCACATGTGCCGGAGCGAGTCGGACGGGTGCGCGCGACGGCCGGCCGGCGACCGCTGGCCGGCGGTCCGGCAACGCGGCGGAGCGGGCCCGCCGCGGCGAGCCCGCTCCATCACGTGGAACGCAGGTGGATGCAGGGTCAGTTGGGGGCGGAGACCGAGGTGTCCAGGCTGCTCAGCGTAATGACGATGCCACTGGTGAGGACCATGCCGGCCAGCACACGGGCGCGGGCGCAGGCGCGGTTGCGACCGGAGAGCGTGATGCCGCCCACGACGTCCCGCTCGGTGTGCGCGGTCCCGGCGGACTCGACGGCGGTGAACTCGGCGGAGTCGGCGGCGGCGAGGTGCTGGTCCATGACGGTGGTCCCTTCTGGTGTCCCGTGTGGGCGCGCGGGTTCGGATCCGGGGAGGTGCCGTGGTGCTGACGAGCGCGGGTGCGAGTGGTGCCGGTGTGACGGGTGGAGCGAGTGGCACGGAAGGTGCGGATGGGCCGGTGGTCGGGGCGGGTCAGTGGTCCGGGTGGTGCAGGAGCAGGACCGACGGGACGGTCCCGGGGTGGGCCAGGCGGAGCAGTCCGTAGCCGATGCCGGCCAGGCCGGTCATCAGACCGGGGGAGGGGACGTGGTCGGGCGTGGCGCAGCGGTGGCCCTGTGCCTCGACGAGGGCGAGGACGTGACCGGTGTGCCGTCGCAGCGCCGAACGGGCCGTGCTGTCGCCCTGCCCGGCCAGGACGGTCAGGGCCTCCAGCCGGCCGAGGACGCCCTGCGCGAGGCTGAGGTCGGGACCGATGGGAGCGTCCGCGAGCCGCACGGAGGCTTCGAACAGGCTCGCGTCGTCCGGCGGTTCAACCGGGTTCGGCAGCCCGGCGACGGCCCGTCCGGCCAGCCCGTGCGACCAGGACAGGTCCGCCGGATCGCCGTGGTGCGCACCGGAGTCCAGCAGGGCGACGGCCGAGCGCTCGGCGCGGGCGGCGCACTCGGGACGGTGGCCCGCGTAGCGCCGCAGCGCCCAGGCGATGCCGGCGGCGCCGTCGGCGAAACCGGCGGACGACGGGAGATCGGAACCGGCCACGGCGGGCGTGACCGGCCCTTCCCTGCGCGCCTGCGGCAGCAGGTCCGCGACCTGGTCCGCCAGCCGCAGCGCCGCCGGATCACCGGTGGCCTCGTACGCGGCGACCGAGGCGGCCAGGGCTCCCGCCCGCCCCTGGGCCAGACCGGAGTCGGCGCAGGCCGCCGCCGCGTGCCCCAGAGCGGTGAGCGCGTCCGGCAGACACGCCTCCAGTCCCTCGTCGAGGAGCCCCGCCAGCCGGACCAGGGCGTACACGATCCCGCCGAGTCCGTCGTAGGCGCCGGGGCCGGCGGCCTCGCTCAGCTCGGGGTCCTCGGCGAGCGCCTTGAGCAGGGCCGGTAGCGGACGCACCGCCTCGCGGGCCGCCGCGCCGTAGCGTCCCGAGCCGGTGAGCGCCTCGGTGTGGGCGAGGAACAGGGCGACTCCGCAGTAGCCCTGGGCCAGGCCCGCCCCCATCGGCAGGACGGCCCAGTGGTCGCCCGACACCCGCTCCAGACCGATCCAGTTGGTGCGGGTGCCGCCGCGGACCGCGCGGGCCGCGATCTCGTCGGCGATCCCGCAGGCGGCGGCCAGCAGCCGGGACGGGTCCGGCGCCACCGGCGGCACGGGCGCCGGCGCGAGCTCCGACCGGGGACGGACCAGCGGGGAACTCGCCCCGCGCACCGCGAGGGTGGCCGAGATGACCCACTCCTGGTCGAGGCAGTCGACCTCGTCCATGCGGCCGATCTTCTCGCGCACCGCGGTCACGGCGGCCACCGGCAGGATGTCGGGCACGCAGGAACCGTCGTCGGCGATCACCGCCGTGCCGGTGGGCCGGTGGGTGAAGAAGGGGACGTCACCGCGCCACAGCGCCGCCGTCTCGTGCTCGGTGAGCCGCTCGCGCGCCGGGTCCTGCGCGGACTCCGACCACAGCACCGCGAACACCCCTTCCCGGGCCAGGGCGTTGCCCAGCAGCGCGGGGTGGGTGGACTCCTCGAGCAGGGTGGCGTACAGCCGGGTCGCGCGGACGATGAGCCGGGCCGGACGGTCACCCCAGCGGGTCAACGGGCCGTCCTCGCCGACCAGTTCATCGCGGTGGGCGACGATCGCCGCGTAGGCGGCGCGGAACCCCTCCAGCAGGGCCGCCGTGTGGTCCGTGACGGAGAGAGAAGCGCCGTGCGGCAACGGGTGGTTCTGGGCGGCGGGGCTGGCCAGCGGCCCGCGCACCGCCCGCATCGTGTCCAGTCCGCTGTCCTCCCAGCGCAGCCCTTCGCTGGGGAAGGTGCCGTCGGTGTCCCGGCCGAGCGCGGAGATGTCCAGCGCGCCGTGCTCCCCGATGAGCAGGTGCGGGAGCAGGCAGGTGCGGTGGACGGAGGCGGCCAGCGCTTCCGCCGCCGGGTCGGCGCCCGCCGTGAGCGCCTGGCCGAGACCGGTGTGCAGCAGCGTCTCGGCGTCCACCAGGACCGGCTGGTCACCGTACGCGATGACGTTCTCATAGTGCATGTCGGCGCCGTCCACCGCGTACAGCAGAGCCAGCAGGGCGCCTTGGCGGCGGTAGAAGGCGTCGGTCTCCGTCACCGAGGAGCACCAGCGGTGCTCGACGAACTCCAGCCAGCCGTGGGACTTCCGGCGCAGCGTGCGCGGGGTGCGCAGTCCCAGACCGGGGACCTTCGCGTTGAGCCAGGAGACCAGGTCGTCGAGGAGGGCGTGCTGGTCGAGCGGACGGGGCTTGTGGACGAGGCGGCGGCCGTCCGCGAAGTGCAGGATCGCCACCGACCGGTTCCCCTGGTGGGCGTCGCCGCGGCCGAGGTCGACGCGGACCAGCCGGCCCGGCGTCCGGCCGTCGAGGAGAGCGGCGACCACGTCCGCGCGGTCGGACCGGAAGCGGGCGACGAGTTCGGCCACGGCCTCCGTCGCGTCCAGCGCGGTCCGGCTCAGCATCCGCGCCAGGACCGGGTAGGCGGTGAACAGGTCCGACAGCCCGCGCCGGGTGCCGGCCGCCGCGACGAAGGAGGCGAACCGCTCGCGCGGGCCGGCGCCCGCCAGGCACCCGGAGCGCCGGGCCCGGTGCAGCTCCTGGGTCAGCGTGCGGGCGGCGAGCCGGACCAGCTGGTGGGTCAGACGGCGGGTGAACGCGTCCCGCCACACGGTGGCCTCGGCGTCCGGGACGCCGGCCGTCCGGTCCGCGAGGCGGGCGGCGGCCGTGGCGACCAGGGGGTGCACGACCGGCGCGAACACGTCGGGACCCTCGCCGCCGACCCCGGCCTCCGGCAGCCCTTCGGGCGCCGCGGCCAGCACCTCCTCCGCGTACGACGCCCAGTCGGGCTCGCCGGCCCGCTCCGCCAGACGCTCCGCGGGCTCGGCAGCCAGGGCCGCCGCCGTGGCACCGCCCACACCCAGCCGGTCCAGCCGGAGGGCGAAGCCCTCCGCGTCGCCGACCGCCCAGGGCAGCGGCCCGGCGGCGCCGGCCGCGGCGGCCGGCCCGGGGAGCCCGGGGGCGGCGAGCCGCTCTGTGAGGGTCAGCGCCGGGGCCCACCAGGCGGCGGGGAGTCCGGTGCTCCGGGAGGTCGGGAGGTTGGCGGTGTCGGTCACGAGAAAAAGGTCCCAGACCTCCCGCGCCCCCACATGGGTAACCGTCCCCCATATTCTCCCCGGCCCCTCCCCACGGGCGGGGGTACGGGGGACGGCGCGAGGAAACCGCGGACGGGAGGGCGTCCCCCTACGGGCGCGCGTGACGCGCGGCCCGCGGGCGCGACGGGCCGTGCGGGCAGGAGACGGGCACCCGGACGGGTGCGCGTCCCCCCATGCCCACCCCAGAGGGCCGGTCGGCGCCGCCCCCGGGCCCCACTGGGCCGTCGCCTCCGCCCGGCCGCCCGCCCCACCCCCACGACCCGGGCGCACCCGGCGCGCAAATGTGGGGTCCGTCTACCGATGCCCCGGCGGTCACGGGGACGGCACGGTGTTCCCAAGTCCCCACGCCAGACCGCCCGCTCAGTCGAAGGGGCGCACGAACTTCCAAGGAGCAGCAGATGGGAGCACCCGTACCTGTCAGTGTGGTCGCACTCGACCCGGTGCTGGAGGCAGGCATCCGCGCGACCCTGCTCGTCCGGCCCGAACTGACCGTGTGCGAACCCGCCGACGCGCGGGTCGCCGTCCTCACCGTCGACCGCCTCGGCCCCGCCGAGCTGGACATGGTGCGCACCACCCGCACCCAGCCCCACCGCCCCGCCGTCGTCCTGGTCGCGGGCGCCCTCGCCTCCGGAGACGTCCTGCATGCCCTTGCCGCCGGCGCCCGGGGCCTGTTGCTGCGCCGCGAGGCCGACGCCTCCCGCCTCGCCCACGCGGTGCTGGCGGCCGCGCGCGACGACTGCACCCTGCCACCCGGCCTGCTGGAGGAGCTGCTGGACCAACCGGAAGCTCCCGTGCGCGGCTCCGGCGGCGGCTGGAGCGAGGGCATGCTGTCCGAGCGGGAACGGTCGGTGCTGCGCCTGGTGGCGGACGGCCACGAGACGGCGGAGATCGCCCAGCGGCTCGCCTACTCGCCCCGCACCGTCACCACCGTCGTGCACGACATCACCCAGCGCTTCCGGCTGCGCAACCGCGCCCACGCGGTCGCCTACGCGCTCCGGGCGGGCCTGCTGTGACCGCCACCCTGACGGCGTCGCCCGTCACCGCGACGTCCTCCGGCGCCACGGTCACGACCACCCCCGCCGTCGTGGTGCGGGTGGTGCCGGCGCCGCGCGCGGAACGGGTCCGCGCGCTCGCCGAACGCGCCGGACTCCGGTCCGCCGCCGACGAGCCGGCCCCCTGCGTCGCGGTCACCGTGATCGTCGCCGCCGACGTGGACCAGGCGTTGCGCGCGCCGCGCCCGCACGGGCCCGTCCTGTTCGTCTGCGACAGCGTCGCCCCCGAGGACCGGCGACGGATCCTGCGCGCCGGAGCGGTCGTCATCGACGCAGCCGAACTGTCCGAGGAGAGCCTGCTCAGAGCCGTCCACCGGGCCGCGTACCCCCATCCGAGCATCCCCTACCCGGAGTTGTCCGGAGCGCTGAGCACCAGAGGCCGTGCGGACGGTCCGACGCGCCGGAGACTGCCGGCCCTGACCGCACGGCAGACGTCCGTCCTGCGGCTCATGGCCGAGGGCCACGGCAACGCGGACATCGCGCTGCTCCTCGGCTGTTCCGAGCACACCGTCAAGAACGTCATCTACGAGCTGATGACCCGGCTCCAGGCCCGCAACCGCGCCCACGCGGTCGCCCACGCGGTACGCCAGGGCCTGGTCTGATCCCGGTCTGATCCCGGTCTCCGATCCCCCGTCGGGGGCGGGGGCGCTCACGACGCGGGGCACGGGAACACGCGGACTCGGTGCGGGGGCGCCGGGGGCCGGCCACCCGTCGCCCCGCGCGGTCGTGCGAGAGGCGGCGGCCGGTACGGGGCCGGGGTCACGCCGACGGAAGCAAACGCGGCTCGATCCGCTCCTCCACGGCCCGGCCGTCCTCCCGCCGCACCACATACGCCGCCTTACGCGGCAACTCCGCCACGGCCTCGACGAGTCGGGTGCCGCGGTAGACCAGGCCCACCCCGTCGTCGGTGCAGTGGGCCTCGGTGAACGTGCCGTTGGCGACCAGCCGGTGGAGCAGCGGGCGGCGGCCCTCGTCGGAGTCGTAGTGCACGCCGTTGCCGTAGGGGAGCAGCGCGAGTCCGTCGGTGACGGCGCGCAGGTCGGGGCCGAAGGAGTCGGTGGTGCCGCCCTGGTACCAGCAGATGGAGCCGGCGCTCACCCCGGCGAGCACCACCCCGGACCGCCAGGCGCGCCGCATGATCGCGTCCAGGCCGTGGACCCGCCACACGGCGAGCAGGTTGGCCACCGAACCGCCCCCCACCCACACCACGTCGTGGTCGAGCACCGTGGCCTCGACGTCCTCGACGTTGGGCATGGGGAACAGCTGGAGCGGAGTGAGGTCGTAGCCCGCCACCCGGGCCGCCTCGGAGACCCGTGCCGCGACCATCTCGGCGTCGCCCGCCGCCGTCCCCACATGGAGGACGCGCGGCCGTCGGCCGTGCACGCCGGAGAGGTCGACCGCGTGGTGCACCAGGGCGTCGAAGAGCACCCGCGTGCGCCGGCCGGGGCGGAAGCCGCCTGAGGTGGCGACGATGGTGGGTTCGGGCGCTGTCACGGGCGTGATCGTATACCGGTCGCCACGGTGGAAAGCGTGCGTGATGCGTGAAGGCGGCACGCGGGTCGGACCTCTCGGCGCCCAACTGCCAGGCGCTTGCGCACGGCCCCGACGAAACGCCGACAGCGCGGCAGGGGACGTGGTTGCCCGTTCCCCCGCCGCGCTGCCGTGCGCGGTCAGCACGTACGCAGTCCCACCGCGGCCGCATAGCCGGAGGGCACCAGCACATCGCGCACCGCCCAGCCCGGCGCCGGGTCCGCGGGCTCCGGACCCGTGCCCAGGTAGTCGAGCGCGGGGTTGCGCACCAGACCCGTGCCCAGACCCTTGAGGTAAGCCTCCTTGCGCACCCAGGCACGGGTGAACGCGGCCGGCCTGCCGTAGGCGGGCAGTCGCGCCAGCTCGTCCGCCTCCGCCCGGTGCAGCGCCGACTGCGCGCTGAGCATGACCTTGACGGTGGCCAGCTCCTCCACGTCGACCCCGACCGGCGCCGGCGCGAGCGCCACCAGCACCAGCCCCCCGCTGTGCGACAGGGAGAAGTGCACCCCCGACGCGGACAGCACCGGCCGCCCGTGCGGCCCGCCGCAGCCCGCGCAGGGCTCACGGGTCAGCGCCAGCGCGTCGGCCCGCACCCCCGTCACGACGCTCAGCACGTTCCGCAGCGCCGCGTGGGCGACCACGTAGGCGTCGCGGTCCCGGCCGTGCCGGAAGGCGCGGGCACGGGCCCGCTCCTCCGCGTCGAGGACCTCACGGGCGTGCCGCAGGGTCTGCGCGTCCTGCTCCGCGACCCGGGCCAGGTACAGCTCCACCGGGGCCCGCAGGGCCCGCGGGCCCCGCGCGGCGGGTCCGTCCCGCAGTCCCGACAGGTCCAGCACCGCCGGACACAGCCGCTGCGGCAGCACCAGCGGCGCGCCGGACCCGGACAGCGAGGCCCCCGGCGGCACGGCGCCAGGCGTCGAGGCCCCTGGTGGCGGGTCGTGGGCCGAGGGTCCCGGGATCCTGCCCGGGAGCCCCTCAGGCATCTGCCCCGGCCAGCCGCCGGCGCAGGCTCAGCGGACGCATGTCCGTCCAGATCACGCCGATGTGGTCCAGGCACGCCTGCCGGCCGCCGCGCACCCCCTCCGGGTACCAGCCCGCGGGCAGCTCACGGTCCGCCCGCCAGATCGAGTACTGCTCCTCGTCGTTGCGCACCACGAGGTACTCCTCGTCGGTGTCCGGACGGACCTCCTCGGCGTCCGCGCCGTTCGCGAAGTCGGGTTGCGTCACGGTGAACCTCCCGCGGGTGATGGGGCCGGCCGCAGGTCACGGCCGCCGCCGACAGCGTGCACCGGGCCCGCACACCGAGGTCAGGGACGAACACGCCGACCCCACGGCACCTGTTGCTGCCGGATCTTCTCTGTCGGCCCGCCCCCGCCGCGCGGGACCGTGCTGGCAGGCCGGAGAACCCGGCGAACCCGGGGCGGACCACCGTCCGCCCCGAGGCCGGTCGCCTCCCAGCACCCCCTTTCCGGAAGGAGCACGCGATGTCGGACGAGCACGCACCTGTCCTGCTGCCGGGCGGAGGCTGGCGGCTGTGGGAACAGTTCGCGCTGCGCGGTCCGGGCTTCCCGGCCGACGGCGTGCTGCGCCTCGCCCCTCCCGGACTGGCCGAGGCGGCCGACAAGTTCGGACCCGGCGCCCCGCTCACCGGCCCCGAGTGGGACGGCTTCACCGAGGAGCTGGCCGCCGCCGCCGTGGACACCGCCCGCCACCTCCAGGAGGTCGCCGCCCGGCCCCGCTTCCAGGCCGCCCTCGCCTGGCAGAACCCGGCCGTGCTGCGCACCGGCATCGCGCCGTTCCTGCGCTGGAACCCCGACACCGACAAGCGCAGCAGCATGCCCCGCCAGCGCGAGGAACTCGTCGCGCACTACTGGCAGCGGTTCTGCGTGAAGAACGACACCATCGGCTTCTTCGGCCCCGTCGGCTGGGGCCGCTGGGACCTTGCCGCGACGGACGCCGTCGCCACCCGCGCCGGAGACACCTTCCTCGCCGCGAGCGCCGTGTACTTCTCCGGCTGGGCGATCGACGCACTGGCCAAGGTGCTCGCCGAGGACCCCGCGCTGATGCGCTGGATCCCGCCGCGCCGCGTCTCCCTCGTCCGCACCGACGGCACCACCGTGCGCGTGCCCGGACGGCCCGCGCAGCAGGTGACGGAACGCGAGGCGGCCGTCCTGGAGCTCTGCGACGGAACCCGCCCGGTGCCGGAGATCGCCGCCGCCCGCGACCTCACCGAGGACGAAACCGAGGCCCTCGTCCGGGACTTGGTCCGCCGGCGCTGGGTCCACTGGCGCCTGGAGGTGCCCGCGGCCACTCACCCCGACCGCGCCCTGCGCGCCATCGTGGAACGGGTCCCCGACGAGGAGGCCCGCGACCGCGCCCTCGCCAAGCTCGCCGTCCTGGAGCGCGGCCGCGACGCCGTCGCTGACGCGGGGGACGACGTCGAGGCGCTGACCACCGCCATCGGCGCTCTGGAAGCCGACTTCGCCACCCTCACCGACGCCGAGGCCCAACGTGCCAAGGGCGCCCGGACCGCCCCCTGCCGCGGACTGGTCTACTCCGACACCCGCCGCGCCGCCACCGCCACCGCCGGGCCCGGCCTGCTCGCCCACCTGGAACCCCTCCAGCTGTGCCTGACCGCCGCCCGCTGGATGACCAACCGCTTCGCCGACGGCATCCGTGCCCGGCTGCGCGCCGTGTACGACCGGCTCGCCGTCGACGGCCCCGTCGACCTCGCTGCTCTGTGGCTGCACACCCTGCCCTCCCCGCACCCCGAGGCCGGCGCCCTCATCGACGCCGTCCAGGGCGAACTGCGCGCCAAATGGGCCCGGTTGCTGGACATTCCGTCCGGCGCCCGCCGTGTCCGGCTGACCACCGCCGAACTCGCCGCCCGCTTCCGCGAGGAGTTCGAGGAGCCCGGCGACGGCTGGTCGCTCGCCCGCTACTTCAGCCCCGACGTCCTCGTCGTCGCCGAGGACGAGGCGGCGCTGGCCCGCGGGGACGTGGAACTGGTCCTGGGCGAGATGCACAGTGCCCTCAACACCATGGGCGCCTCCCTCTTCGTCCACCAGCACCCCGACCGCGACGAGCTGATCGCCGAGACCAGCCGCGACTTCCCCGGGCCCCGGTTGCTGCCGATGCTGGCGAAGGAACTGCCGCTGAAGTGGTCCACCCGTAGCCGCCCCTCCCTCGACCGCGACCAGGACCACTACGTGGCGCTGGTGGACCAGACCGGAGATCCGTACCGTCCTCGTACCGTGCTGGGCGCCGATGTCCGGGTGGAGGATGTCGGCGGGAGGCTGACGGTTCTGCTTCCCGACGGTTCCCGCTACGACCTCCTCGACGCCTACGCCAACACTCTCACCCAGCGTGTGATGGACCGTTTCACCCTGCGCCCGGAGGGCGAGCACACCCCCCGTATCAGCGTCGACCGCATGATCCTGGCCCGTGAGACCTGGCAACTGCCTGTCGCAGGGGTCGATTTCGCCGACGAGAAGTCCGAGGCCGCGCGTTTCGTCCGCGCCCGTCATTGGCAGCGCCGCCACGGCCTTCCACGCTTCGTGTTCGTCGTTTCCCCGTCCGAACCCCGCCCGTTCTACGTCGATTTCGACAGCCCTGTCTACACCACCATCCTCGCCAAGGCCGCCCGCCGCCTCGCCCGTACCGACCCGGACGCCCGGCTGAAGGTCAGCGAGATGCTCCCCACCCCCGAACAGGCCTGGCTCACCGACACCGACGGCCGGCGCTACACCTCCGAACTCCGCTTCGTCGCTGTCGACCGGACCGTCACCACCGAGGGGGGCCGGTGATGCGGACCCTCGCCGACGACCTTGCCGAACACGCCAAGCGGCATCCGGAGCGGATCGCGCTGGACACCCCGGACGGGCCCGTCACCTACGGGCAGCTCGACCGGCGGACGCGGCAGGTGACGCGGCTGCTGCGCGCCCACGGGGCAGGCCCGGAGACCGTCTGTGCCGTCGCTGTGGAACACGGCGCGGACGCCGTCGCGGCCGTGGTGGCCGTGTTGCGCTGCGGGGCCGCCTTCCTCACGCTGGACGTCACCCAGCCCCGGGACCGGCTGGCCTCCTTCGTGCGCAGTGCCGGCGCCCGCCTTCTGCTGACCACGAGGGCCCACGCGGCCGCCCTCGAATTCGGCGGGCCCGTGGTCGAGTTGGATGCGCCGGGCCTCGATGTCTCGGACGTGCCGGTCGCGGGTGTGTGGCGCCCGGCGGTCGCCGGCACCTCCGCGTCCGTGGCCGTCGACCCTCGCGCCCTGGCCTATGTCAGTCACACCTCCGGCAGTACCGGCGAGCCGAGTCCTGTGTTCGTCGAGCACCAGGCCCTGGACACCTACCTCCGTGACACCGCCCGCGCCTTCGAGCTCGGCCGGGACACCGTCGTCCTGCAAACCGCCCCGCTCGGCTACGACGCCTCGATCCGTGACACCTTCGCACCCCTGCTGGCCGGCGCCCGCGTCGTCCTCGTGGAGCGCGCCCGGCTGCTCCGCCCCGCCGATTTCGCCCGCACGGTACGTGATCATGGTGTCACCGCTCTGCTCAGTGTCACCCCTTCCTTCCTCACCCACCTGGCCGGGCAGTGTGACGTGTTTGATCCGCTGGCCGGTGTCACCCTGGTCGTGTCCAGCGGTGAGTCTCTGCGGCCGTTCCTCACCGCGGGCGGCCGGTCCCTGGTCGGGGGCCGGCTGGTCAACCAGTACGGGCCGACCGAGTGCACCATGACGACCACCCGCCACGACGTCCCGACGGCCCCCGACCCGGCCCACGACGTGGTCGGCCTGCCCCGGACCGGCGCCACCGTCCGCGTCCTCGGCCCCGACCTGACCCCTGTCCCCGAGGGAACCGTGGGCGAGGTCTACATCGGCGGTACGGGGCTGGCCCGCGGGTACGGCGGGCTCCCGGCCCGTACGGCGGCCGTGTTCCTCCCCGACCCCTACGGTCCGCCCGGCTCCCGCATGTACCGCACCGGTGACCTGGGCCGGTGGACGCCGCAGGGGCTGCGCTACGAAGGCCGCGGTGACCGCCAGATCAAGATCCGCGGCTATCGTGTGGATCCTGCCGAGGTGGAGGGTGCGCTGCTCACGCACCCCGCCGTGAGCGCAGCCGTCGTCGTCCCGCACACCGACGAGCGGGGCCGCGTGTACCTGGCTGCCCACGTGACCGGTGACCATGCGACGCCGGACGCCGCTCTGCGCGGCCATCTGGCCCGTACCTTGCCTCCGCACCTGATGCCGCGCCGTTTCCTGCGTCACACGGTTCTGCCCACCACCCGTGGGGGCAAGGCGGACCGCGGACGCCTGGTCGCAGGGGGCACGGTATGAGCGCACCGGCCACGACGGTTCGTCCGGCCACGAGCGGCCGTCCGGCCACGGCGGGTCGCCCGGCCGCGCCGGCGGCCGTCCCGCACTCCGCGTTCCGCGTGCACGGGCCCGCCGATCTCGCTGTCGCCGCGGCCCGCATCGCCCCGTACACCGTGCGCACGCCCCTGCTGCCCGGCCCGACGACCTCCGTCTGCGGTCCAGGCCTGCTTCTGAAGGCCGAACATCTCCAGAGGGGCGGCTCTTTCAAAGCACGTGGTGCCGCCAACGCCGTCCTGGCTCTCGGTGCCGACCGCGTCGTCACCGGTTCCTCCGGCAACCACGGCATCGCTCTTGCCCGTATCGCCCGCACCCTCGGTCTGGAACTGACCGTCGTCCTGGCCGCCGGCGCGGCCCCCGCCAAGGCCGCCGCCATCCGCGCCCTGGGCGCACGGGTCGTCCAGGCCGGCGGGGGGGTGGCCGACCGTGAGGAACGGGCCCGGGCGATCGCCGAGACGACCGGCGCCGCTTTCGTCCCTTCCTCCGACCACCCCCTGGTGATCGCGGGCCAGGGCACGGTCGGCGCCGAAGTCCTCACCGACGCCCCCGACATCGATACGGTCTACGTTCCTGTGGGCGGCGGCGGTCTCCTGGCCGGTGTCTGCCTCGCCGCCGCCGGACATCCCGTCCGTGTCGTCGGTGTCGAGCCCGCGCTCACACCGCGCTACGCCCGCTCCCTGGCCGCCGGGCACCCGGTCCTGCTGCCGCCGGCCCGGACCGTCGCCGACGGCCTGCGCGGGCAGCGGCCCGGCCGCTTCACCTACCCGGTCATCCGTGACCGGGTCGACGACCTCGTCGCCGTCGGCGAGGCCGAGATCCTCGCCGCGGCGGCTCTGCTGCACAGCCATGGTGTCGACGCCGAACCCAGTGGCGCCGTCGCCGTCGCCGGAGCGCTGCGGGCCGCCCGGCGCCGCGAAGCCGCGGTGGCCGTCGTCTCCGGCGGCAACACCACCGCCCGGCTCCACACCCTCACCACAACCACGACCACGACCACGACCGAAACCGCAACCATTCGGAAGGACATGCCATGACCGGGAACTCCGCCACCGCCGTCAGCACCCTCGACCTGCTCGTCGACATCTTCCGCGACGTCCTCGGCCACCCCGGCCTCACCGCGGACACCGACTTCTACGAGGCCGGCGGTGACTCCCTGGCGGCCTTTCAGGTCACCGGCCGCCTCCAGCAGACGCTGGGCTGCGACGACATCCCGGTCTCCCTGGTCTTCGCCTACCCGACCCCGCGTGACCTCGCCGAGGTCGTCGACGCGGACTTCGGCCGCGGCTGAGGGAAGGACCAGGCGCGGGCGCCTGTGCCGCCCTGATGTCGCCCGACAGGCGCAGGCACCCCATGCCGCCCGGGGCCGCCCGACAGGCGCAGGCACCTGCGCCTGTCGGGCGGCCCCGGGCGGCCACAGGCACCGACCGACAGCTCCCACCCCCACCACACACACCTCCCTTTTGAAGCCGTAGCGTCACGATGCGGCGCAGCCACCCACGACCACACCCCTGCCTCGTCCCGTACACGCGTCAAAGGAGTGCCGTCATGTCCGAAGACCTCGTGCCGTACCTCGGCAGGTGGCGCCTGTGGAACCAGTTCGCGCTGCGCGGGCCGGGTTTTCCGGCCGACGGCGTGCTGCGCCTCGCCCCGCCCGGTCTGGCCGAGGCCGCTGACATGTTCCTCCCGGACACGCCGTTGTCCGGCCCCGAATGGGAAGCCTTCGCCGCCGAACTGGGCACCGCCGCTGTGAAGACCGCGCACGTGCTGCAGGACATCGCCCGCACCCCGGCGTTCCGTCAGGCCCTGGCCTGGCAGAACCGCCCGCTGCTCGACTCCGGCATCGCGCCGTTCCTGCGCTTCAACCCTGACACCGACAAGCGCAGCAGCATGCCCCGCCAGCGCGAGGAACTCGTCGCGCACTACTGGCAGCGGTTGTGCGTGAAGAACGACACCATCGGCTTCTTCGGCCCCGTCGGCTGGGGCCGCTGGGACCCCGCGGCATCCGGCGCACACGTCGACCCCGGCACCGGCCTGATCGCCGACTCCACTGTCTACTGGGCGAGTTGGGGCATCGACGCGGTGGCCAGGATGCTGGACGCGGACCCGGTGCTGCGCGAGTGGATCGCCCCGAGACCGGTCCCGTTCGTCGTGCTGAACGACAACCGGGCACGCGTGCCCGGCCGCCGCCCGACCACGCTGTCCGACTCCGAGGCAGCGGTCCTCGCCCGCTGCGACGGCGTGCGTCCAGCCCGCGACATCACCGCCGACCTCCCCGGCACCGACGTGACCCGGACGCTGCACGACCTGGTGGCCCGCCGCTGGGTGACCTGGCGACTGGAGGTCCCGGCCGGCACCCACCCCGAACGCGCCCTGCGCGACTGGCTGTCGACCGTCGGCGACCCGAACCTCAGACGACGCGGCCTGGACGCCCTCGACCTCCTGGAACGGGGCAGGGCGAAAGTGGCGGCGGCCACCGACGAGAGCACCCTCCTCACCGCACTCCAGGACCTCGAGCGCGACTTCACCACACTCACCGACACGGCCGCGACACGCGAGAAATCGGCCTCCACCGCCCCCTGCCGCGCCCTCGTCTACAGCGACGCCCGGCGCTCGGCCACGGCGCGCCTCGGCCCGGCCGTCGTGGAGGCACTGTCCCCGCTGCGCCTGCTGATGGACAGCGCGAGCTGGCTCACCGCCCGGCTGGCCGCGGTCGTGGAGAGCGAGATACGCACGGTGCACCGCCGCCTTGCCGCCGGCGGCGACCCGGTCGACCTGGCCTCCTTCTGGTTCGCGTGCCTGCCCGTGCTGCACGGCACCGCCCCTGCGGCGGCGAGCGAGGTGCAGCAAGAGTTCGCCGAGCGCTGGCAGCGGATCCTCGCGATCCCGCAAGACGCGCGCAGGGTCACCCGGCGGGCCGCCGACATCGAGGAGTCCGTGCGGCGGGAGTTCGAGGGCGGCCAGGGCTGGACGGCGGCCCGCTATCTCAGCCCGGACATCATGATGGCCGCCGACGGCCCTGAGGCCGCCGCGCGAGGTGACGTGACCCTGGTCCTCGGTGAGCTGCACCTGGCCGCCAACACCGTGGGCGCCTCGCTCTTCACCCATCAACACCCGGACCCCGGCGAGCTGTTCGCCCTGACCGACCAGGACCACCCCGGTCCCCGGCTGATGCCGCTGATTGCCAAGGAGCACCGGGCCCGGCTCTCCGCCCGCGTCCGGCACACGCTGGTCCGCCCGGAGGACTACCAGGTCGCCCTCACCGACTTCACGGCCGACCCGGCCCGCCCCCGCGCCGTCCGCAGCGCCGACGCGCTGGTCGAGCAACAAGACGGTGCCCTGGTGGTCCGGCTGCCCGACGGCGCGCTCTTCCCCGCGATCGACGTCTTCTCCCACGTCCTGACCACGCTGTCGATGGACCTGTTCCAGCCGCTGCGGCCGGCCGCCCACACACCCCGGGTCACGCTCGACCGCCTGGTCATCGCCCGCGAGGCCTGGCAACTGCCCGCCGCGCAGGCCACGTTCGCCGACGACAAGGACGAGGCCCGGCGCTTCGTGCGGGCCCGCCACTGGCAGCGCCGCCTCGGCCTGCCCCGCTTCGTGTTCGTCGTCTCCCCGACCGAGTCCCGCCCGTTCTACGTCGACTTCGACAGCCCGATCTACGTCACCATCCTGGCCAAGGCCCTGCGCCGACTCGCCCGCAAGGACCCCTCCGCCACGGCGACGTTCACGGAAATGCTCCCGACCCCGGAACAGACCTGGCTCACGGACGACGAGGGCCACCGCTACACATCGGAGTTGAGGTTCGTCGCGTTCGACACGCAGGGCAGCGAGGCGGAAGGGGAGTGAGGCGGAAGGGGGTCCTGATGACCGACCGCATCTCCAGCAGCGGCGGCCACGGCGCCGGACAGGCCACCGACGGCTTGCGCCTCACTCCCGACCGGGCGCGCGACGGCGGACGACGCGCGCTTCACACCGCCGGCTCCGAGAAGCCCGGCGAGACCCCTCCCTGTCCCCGGCGAAACACAAGGCCCTCACACTCTGCACCACGCGGCCAGTACCGCCACGTCGATGCACACCCTCGCCGACAGACTGAACCAGATGCGTGCACACATGGCCCCCCGCTGCGGAACCGCAACCTCGGCTTGGCGCCCCCGGTCAGGCGAGCGTCACGCCCACCGGACGCCCAGCTCCCGAAGCGCGTCCAGCTGCTCCGCGGTGAGCTTGTCCCGCCGGGTCCTGGTGTTGGGGACCCACGCCCCCCCACTTCACGGTCACCGGCTCCGCCTCACCGCCGACCAAGATCTCCTCCGCGTGCCCGCGGGGCACCGGCCGGTGCGCGCCTTCCCGTTCCACCCACTGGGCGAGGGCCGCAAGCCCCCGCTGTAACGCCTGCTGCGCCTTGCCCGTGCCCTTCGCCGCCGTACCACCGGCCCCCGCCCGGGCCGCCCCCGCCGGGAAGGAAGACCGGCCCTCGAGCGGCTGCACGCCCAGCACGGTCAGCCGTTCCTGCTGCTCGGCCGACAACTCCTTCCAGGCGCCGGGCTGTTTCTGCCGCTTCAGCCAGCGTCCGATGTCGTCACCGTCCATCAGCACCCCAGGGACCATGTCGGGCAGTACCCCGTCGGCGTCGACCAGGTCGGCGAGCACGCGGCAGTGGCGCTGTCAGTCCAGGGGGCAGGGACAGTCCCACTCCGAGTCGACCGCGGCGAGCTGCGCCGCGCGTACGGCGGCCCGCCGCGGGTCCTTCCCGAGACCATTCTTGCGCCGGAGGTTGGCCATGTACTGCCCGACAGGCACAAAGCCGCCGCCGGCCGGATCGTCCCAGACGGCATCCTCCTCGGAGCGAGGTGTCCGGTGGCTCGCCGGAAGGAGCGCAGCGCGGCGAGTTTGTTCTCCCAGGCTTCCTCGCCCGGCTCCCAGACCATCCCGGCCTCGGGCGCGTCCAGCAGCTCCTTGCGGTGCGGCTCCAGCTCACCCGCCCGCAGCGCCTTGCGCTGCTGGTGCACCCACCTGCCCAGCGGGCACGCCTTCGTCGCGCCAACCTCGGCCTCGATGTCGTAGGGAATGGCGTACAGCTCAGTGATCTCGTTCTCCATCCGCCAGCGCAGCAGGGCCTGGCAGCCCTCCAGCCAGACCAGGGACTCGGGCCGGCAGACCCGGGTCCGCAGGAAGGCCGCGATGGTCACGGCGTCGCGCGGGCTGGAGAAGTGCAGCAGGGCAGCTTCGGCGGCGGCCTGCGTCTCGTTCTGCTTCTGCTCCTTACCGTCACCTTCGCCGCCGGCTCCGACGATCCGCCCCTCTTCGTCGCGCCGGACGTGGACCTTGCGCTTGCCGTTCGTGAGCGCGCGGGAGGCGAGCTGCTCGACCAGGCGCTCATCAGGACTGCGCAGGCCCTTTAGGGCTCGCAGAGAATCAACATGCTGGTTTGATCTTTGTGGGGTTGCTGTGGGCGAGGAACGCGGTGACGTCAGCGGGTGTGCGGAATCTGGCTGTCGAGGGTGGGATGGTGCAGCCGTGCTCGGCCAGGAGGGGCTGGACTTGGTGAACGGCCCTGGTGAGGGTGCTGGTGTTGACTCCGAAGAGCTGGGCGAGGAGATCGCGGGTGCCGAGTTTGCGCAGGTAGAGCACGGTGGCCAGGACTCTGTCGGCGGCGGACAGCTTGTCCTTGGCCCCAGCGCCCCGGGCACGGATGCGCTCGCCTCCTCGCTTCTGGAGCCGTCCTTGCTCACGTAACTCGTCGAGTTTCCCAGTCAGTTGGTTGGTGAGTTCGTCCAGCGCCGGTTCGGGCATGCCGGTCAGCTCCGGGTTGCGCAGGCACCCGGTGCAGGGCTGTGGGGACGGGGCGCCGGCTGCCAGCGGGGCCGTGTCTGCGCTGGTGGTGTCGCGAGGTCGGGGGTGGAGGGTGTAGTTCCAGTCGCCGTGGAAACGGTGCCGGTGCATGGGCAGAGCGTCGATATCGCTGTCGGTGACCTTGATGCCGGTGTCGTAGGTGCCCGGGTCGAGTTCGGCGTGGACGGTCAGCCCGGTGCGGGTGGTGGTCGCCGCGATGCTGTTCACGGCGACGTCATGGCTGGTCAGCGGCCGGCCGCGCCAGTTCATGGAGATGTGGGAGAACAGCCGGTGCTCGATCTTGTTCCACTTTGAGGTGCCCGGCGGCATGTGGCAGACCGTGATGTCCAAGCCCGTCTCGGCGGCCAGGGCGGCGAGTTCGGTCTTCCAGGCGCGGGTGCGGTAACCGTTGGACCCGCCCGCGTCCGCGGTGATCAGCAGACGGGTGGCGGCCGGATAGTCGTGCCGGCCCCGGGCCTGCCACCAGCGGCGGATGGAGGCGACAGCAAACGCGGCGGTGTCGTGATCAGTGCCCACGGTGACCCAGCCGGTGTTCGCGGCGATGTCATAGATCCCGTAGGGGATCGCTTTGCCCGGTCCCTGCCGGTCCAGGAAGTCGTGCGTCTTGACCAGTACCGGCTCACCGGCAGGCCGCCACTGGCGGCCCGCGTTCTTGTAGTCGCCGATGAGTTCCTTCTTCTTCGCATCCACGCTGATCACCGGCTGGCCGGCGTCCATGTGTCCTCTGGCCTGCTCGTTGATGTAGCGGAACTGGGCGTCGCGGTCCGGGTGCTGCCTGCCCTCGAGAGTCTTGGCGCCGGCCTGCAGGCTGAAGCCCTCCTCCCGCAGCAGGTCACCGACCGTGTCCGCGCTCACCCGGTGCCCCTGACCGGTGAGCGCGGCCGCCAGGCTCCTGGTCGACTTCACCGTCCAGCGCAGCGGCGACATCGGATCGCCCCTCTCGTCGGGTTCCACCAGTGCCAGCAGCGCGGGCCGCAGTCCCGGATCAAGCTCCGCGGACCGCTTCCGGCCACCACCGGGCCTGCGCACCCGGCCCAGGGGTTCCTCGCCGGCCTCCAGCTCGTCCACGCCCTTGCGGACCGTCGTCTCGCTGACCCGGGCCGCCCGCGCAACCGCCCGGATACCGCCGTGCCCCAGGACCCGGGCCTCGGCCCCCATCATCAGCCGCCGCTGCCGTTCGTCAAGGTGTAGGAACAACACCTCGAACCTCACAGCGAGTTGACCGCGAACCTCGTCGGAGACGCTCATACCACAACAACGAGTCGCATCACGGGAAGCAACACCTTGATTCTCTGCGAGCCCTTAGCGTCAACGGCTGTGCCGATGGTCCCCAAGGCCGGCGTTGAACCGTCAGATCGTCAGGCGAGCTGATCGAGTGGCGCAAGGGCCCGTTTCACACGAGGCCCAGGCCAGTGAACTGTCCGCGTACGCGGCCCACGTCGTCTATGGGCAGCTGTCCGGTGCCGGTCTGTCGTTTGATCGGCGGTAATCGCTCCGCTGCGGACCGCGCCTGGGAACTCGTCGTCTTCATCGGAGCGGGCCAGGTCCGACCTGCCGGCCGCCAGAGAGTTGACGGAACGTTGATTTTAATCGACATACCGTCGATAATCGAAGTGTGCACTGACAGACGTCAATGCAGCGTCATGTTTCGCCCTTGATCCGGGAGCAGACGCTCGACAGGCACCTGTATCCCACGCCCAGCAGTACGCCCTCCAGCCACAGACCCACCTCAACCAAGGAAGACAGGACAGATGAAGCGGATCGCACGCATCGGGCTCCCGTTCGCCGCCGCGTTAACCAGCCTGACCCTGGCAGCTCCGGTGGGCGCCAGTGGGCAGGCCTCAGCCGCAGACGCCGCAGGCACCGCGGCCAAGCCGTGGATCAACGTCGGCACCTACTGGTTCCTCTGGAACTGTCAACGTGACGGCCGTGACGCCGTGGCCATGAACGCGCGGTGGACACAGTGGAAGTGCCCAAGGAACCTCAACAACACGAAGTACGTCTTGTACGTACGCTGAGCTCACAGAGCCCGGGACGCGCGGAGACCGGGCTGCTGCCAGCACCTGACAGCAGCCCGGTCCAGCAGATGACGGCCGTTGCCCGGACTGTGCGCAAGCCGCTGGCCGTACGCCCTCCTGCCCCTGACGAGTCCGCGATGTACGAACTGCCCGCGGTCTAACCCGCGACCGTCCTGGCACCGGTCAGTGAACCGTTTTCATCCCGAATATGTGCAGGTCAGCAGGGTGTGGACGGCTTGGACTGCTGTGCCGATGCGGCGGGTGGAACAGCGGGCTCACCGCAGTAGCCGCCACGTCTTGAGTTGAGCGAAGGCGCGTTCGCCGGAGGCTCGGAGTCGTGCAGGGTCGCGGTTGAACTGCTGGTAGTGCTCCGGTTGTTCGCTGTAGTGGTAGTACGGGGTGCGGAAGGCGGCGTCGGCACCCTGGTAGGCGCGGTCCGCGAGCACGAGGATCTGCCGGGTCAGGCAGACCTGGACGATGCCGTGAGCCCGGGCCGCGGTCAGGTCGTGCGTGCGGCCCGGGGTTGCGCGCGAGAACCACAGAGGGGTGCCGTCCGGACGCGTGACGACCTGGACGTTCATGCCGTGCTTCCGGTGTTTCTGGGAGTAGTACGGCTCGTCCGCGGCGATGCGGTCGATGGGGATGAGCGTGCCGTCGACGATGACGAAGTTTCCTTCGCCCAGGACGACGAGGGCTTCCTGCAGGCCGGGCCATGTCCGCCTCGGCCGACTCCGTCGTACAGCAGCGTCTGGACCAGGCACAGAAGACGATCCGCAAGCTGTCCGTCGCGACGTGCGTGCTGATCGGCGCCGTGATCGGCATGGGTGCCGGCATCGTCGCCGCAGCACTGGGGGCGTCGCCGATAGACGCCGTCAAGGCCGGGGGTGCCGCCTTCATCGGCGTGTCGGGGCTCGCCCTCGTCGTGGAGGCGCGGGTGAACTCGTCGTGAGGATCGGCCTGATCTGCATGGCACCGACGACGTCAACCACACGACAATGATCAACACGAGACAAGGGGGACTTCATGCCGAACGGCATCTCCATCACCGACCAGCTGGACCCGCACGAGTGGTCCAACGAAGACACCGCTGCGTACGAGGCGGCGATCGAGGCAGTCAACGGGGCGGTGGGCGCCTACAGCGCCGTCATTGCCGCGGAGGAGGCCAAGGCGGCGCCGGACGGGTCCGTCATCGAGGCGGCCCGGGCGGCGCAGAACCGGCTGGCCCGTGAGCGCGAGGGGCTGCGATCGTCTGACCGCGAGCAGATCGCGGCCGCCCGGGCGCGCTACGCGGCACTCGCCCGTGAGGTCATGGCGGGTCTGGCGTGATCGACCCGGCCGAGGTGGAGCGGCACCGGCTGTCGCCGGAGGAGAACGAGCGGATCTTCCGCGAGCGGATCGTCCCTGACCTACTGGAGGGGCGTGCGTCGCAGGAGACGCCCACGGTCGTCTTCCTCGTCGGCCAGCCCGGCGCCGGCAAGAGCCGGGTCACCGAACTGGTGGCCGCGCAGATCAACCGGCACGGCGGCTTCGTGGATGTCGACAGCGACCTCTACAAGCCTTATCACCCTGCGTACGCGGAGCTGATGGCGCAGGACGCGACGACTCCGGTGATGTGCTTCCAGATGGCGAAGCGGACGATCAACTCGGCTCGGTAGTCGTGTGCGGGCATCAGGTGGCGGCGGGGCCGGAAGTGGGGTGAGATGCCGCTGAACGCGGCCAGGAACCGGTGTGCTCCGCCCATGGAGCGGAAGCCTTTCATCGCCCGTTCGCGTTGCCGGGTGGGCTGGTGGCTGTTCTCCGCCTGGTTGTTCAGGTACTTCGACTGTCGGTGCTCGACGCAGGGCATGACCTCGCGGAGGGCCGCGCCGTAGGAGCGGAGCTTGTCGGTGACGACCACCCGCGGCGGCGTGCGGGTCTTCTTGGGGAGCCTGCGGAAGAAGCATCGGGCTGCGGCCTTGTCCCGCCGGTTCTGCACGAGGATGCCGAGGACGTGCCCGTCCTGGTCGACGGCCCGCCACAGGTACTGCAATCGCCCGTTGATCTTGATGACGACCTCGTCCAAGTGCCACTTGTCCCCGAACTGGGGCTGTCGACGGCGCAGCGCGCCTGCGTAGGTCTGCCCGAACTTGCTGCACCAACGGCGGATCGTCTCGTAGGAGACGACGATCCCGCGCTCACGCATCAGCTCCTCCACCTCACGGAATGACAACGGGAAACGGAAGTACAGCCACACGCAGTGCGAGATCACCTCCACCGGATACCGGTGGCCCTTGTACGGCGGCGGCGTACCGCCCACGGACAACCCCCTCCACCATGATCAACTCGAAGATCACCCCACCCCGCCAGCCAACGTGACAGTGCCCGCGGCCGGGCAGTCTGCGGCGGAATCTGGCCTTCAGGCCTCGGTGACATCGGACGAGGTCATAGACGTCCTGTTCGGGGATCGCCGCATCGGCGCCGAACCAGCACAGTAGTGGCCGGAGCGTATGGGTCGTCGCATGCCGGGTGTTCGCGCTCCGGTGCTGTTGATCACGCCACCGGCCGAAGAACTTCTTCATCGCCTATTGCGACGGCGGGATCCGCAGACCGAAGTCGCCGCGGTGACGCGGGCATTTGAACGGGTCGATCGGCGACTCCACCGTCGCGTCGAACCGGCGCATGATCTCGCCGACATAGAGCTGTTCCAAGAAACTGAGCGGCCGTAGCCGCGGATGTCCGGCAGGACGGTGAAGCAGGCGGCGAGATGGTGGGCCAGAGGCGGCAGGCTGTAGCGGTCCGGGCCGCCGCTGTGCAGAAGAATCAGCCCCGGCCCTTGTCCCGGGGCCGTGCCGTGCAGCCGGCAGCCGTCGCTGCCGCGGTGGACGAAGTCGCGCATGCGGCCTCCCTCGTGCGCCATGAACGGCGTCCTCCCCCGGGGGAGGGGAGGGGTAACGGAAAAACGGGGGGCGGGCCTGTCGGTCCGCCCCCCGTCCGTGCGGCGGGGTCGAGGTGTCAGCCGGCGGCCTTGAAGCCGCGCAGGCGCAGGCTGTTGCCGACGACGAAGACCGAGGAGAACGCCATGGCGGCGCCGGCGATCATGGGGTTGAGCAGTCCGGCCGCGGCGAGGGGGAGGGCGGCGACGTTGTAGGCGAAGGCCCAGAACAGGTTGGACTTGATGGTGCCGAGCGTCTTGCGGGCCAGGCGGATGGCGTCGGCGGCGGCGCGCAGGTCGCCGCGGACGAGGGTGAGGTCGCCGGCCTCGATGGCGGCGTCGGTGCCGGTGCCCATGGCCAGCCCGAGGTCGGCCTGGGCGAGGGCTGCGGCGTCGTTGACGCCGTCACCGACCATCGCCACCGAACGGCCCTCGTCCTGCAGGCGCTTGACGACGTCGACCTTGTCCTGGGGCATGACCTCGGCGATCACCTCGTCGATGCCGACTTCCGAGGCCACCGCCTCGGCGACGGCCTTGTTGTCCCCGGTCAGCAGGATCGGCGTCAGGCCCAGGGCGCGCAGCCGGGTGATTGCTTCGGCACTGGTGTCCTTGACCGCGTCGGCGACCACCAGGACCGCCCTTGCCTCGCCGTCCCAGGCGACCGCGATCGCGGTGCGGCCCGCGGCCTCGGCGCCGGCCTTGGCGCGCGCCAGTTCGGTCGGCAGCTCCAGGGCCCACTCGGCGAGCAGCTTGGTCCGGCCCACCAGGACCGCATGGCCCTCGACCACACCCTGGACGCCCAGTCCGGGCACGTTGGCGAAGTCCTCCGGGACCGGCAGGGCACCGACCCGCTCGGCGGCGCCCGCGGCCACCGCCGCTGCGATCGGGTGCTCCGAGGCGTGCTCCAAGGCCCCCGCCAGGCGCAGCACCTCGTCCTCGTCGGTGCCCTCGGCGGTGTGGACGGCGAGCAAGGTCATGCGGCCGGTGGTGACGGTGCCGGTCTTGTCCAGAACTATGGTGCCGACGCGGCGGGTGGACTCCAGGACCTCGGGTCCCTTGATGAGAATGCCGAGCTGGGCGCCGCGTCCGGTGCCGACCATCAGCGCGGTCGGGGTGGCCAGCCCCAGGGCGCAGGGGCAGGCGATGATCAGAACCGCCACGGCGGCGGTGAACGCGGCCGTCAGCCCGGCGCCGTTGCCGAGCCAGAAGCCCAGGGTGCCCAGGGCCAGGGCGATGACGACCGGGACGAAGACGCCGGAAATCTTGTCGGCGAGGCGCTGGGCGGCGGCTTTGCCGTTCTGCGCGTCCTCCACCAGCTTCGCCATCCGGGCGAGCTGGGTGTCGGCGCCCACCCGGGCGGCCTCGACGACCAGGCGGCCGCCGGCGTTCACGGTCGCTCCCGTGACGGCGTCCCCGGCGCCGACCTCGACGGGCACGGACTCGCCGGTGAGCATCGAGGCGTCGACGGCGGAGGTGCCCTCGACGACCGTGCCGTCGGTGGCGATCTTCTCGCCCGGCCGGACCAGGAACCGGTCACCGACCTTCAGCTCGCCCACCGGGATCTGTTCCTCCCGGCCGCCGCGCAGGACGGTGACGTCCTTCGCACCCAGCTGAAGCAGTGCCTTCAACGCGGCCCCGGCCTTGCGCTTGGAACGGGCCTCGAAGTAGCGGCCGGCAAGGATGAAGGCGGTGACACCGGCGGCGGCCTCGAGGTAGATGTTCCCGGCGCCGTCCGTGCGGGTGATGGTCAGCTCGAAGGGGTGGATCATGCCGGGGGTGCCGGCGGTACCGAAGAACAGCGCCCACAGCGACCACAAGAAGGCGGCCGAGGTACCGACGGAGATGAGGGTGTCCATGGTGGCCGCGCCGTGCCGCGCGTTGGTGAACGCAGCGCGGTGGAAGGGCCAGGCGGCGTAGGTGACGACCGGGGCGGCCAGGGTGAGGGAGAGCCACTGCCAGTACTCGAACTGTAGGGCCGGCACCATCGCCATCGCGATGACCGGGACGGCGAGCACCACGGCCGTGACCAGCCGCTGCCGCAGCGGCCGTAGCTCATCGCCTTGCGTCTCCTGGCCCGGTCCGTCGTCTCGACCGTCACCGGTCGGGCCGGGCGTGGGGTCCGGTTCCGGCTTGCGGGCGGTGTAGCCGGTGGCCTCCACCGTGGCGATCAGGTCCGCGACGTCGAGGTCTTGGCGGAAGGTGACCTTGGCCTTCTCGGTGGCGTAGTTGACGGTGGCCTCGACTCCGTCCATCCGGTTCAGTTTCTTCTCGATCCGGGCGGCGCACGAGGCGCAGGTCATGCCGCCGATCGCGAGTTCGACCTCGGCTGTGTCGGGGACCGTGGTAGCCATCACTGCTCCTCGGACTGGGTGGGTGGAAGAGGGAAGAAAGGACCGGGCCCGCGGGCGGGCCCGGCAGACGAGCGGAGCTTTCAGGCCGCGCGGCCGGTGAGCTCGTAGCCGGCGTCGTCGACGACCTTCGCCAGCAGCGCGTCGTCCGGTTCGCCGGAGCTGGTGACGGCGACCTGGCCGCTCTCCAGGTCGACGACGACGGCCAGAACGCCGTTCAGGGCGCCTATCTCCTTGGTGAGCGTGGCCTTGCAGTGTCCGCACGTCATTCCGGAGACGTTGTAGACGGTGGTGGTGCCCTCGGTGGCCTCGGTCGCGGCGGTGTTGGTGGAGCAGCTGCCGTCGGGGGCGCAGCAGGACATGGTTCCTCCCGGAGGATGCGATCACTGGTGTACCCCAGGGGGGTACCGCTGACGCCACTATGTATACCCCCTAGGGGTATCTTTGGCAAACGTCTCCGGATCGCTTGCATATACCCCCGGGGGGTATATGGCCGGGGGCGCCCGTCAAGGAAGGCGACGACACCGCCGAGAAAGGGTCCGTCATGAACACCGGCGTCAGGATCACTGCTTTCACCGCCGCCGTCGCGGCGACCTTCGCCGCCGCCTACGGTGTCGGCGCGGCCACCGGCCCCCTCACCTCCGACCCGGAGCCCGCAGCCCACGCCGAGCACAACCGGCCGGCAACCCCCGACCACAACGTCGGCGGGCACAGCGGCCACGCTGACACAACGCCCGCAGGCCTGCAGATCTCCCAGGCCGGATACACCCTCGACCTGAAGACCCCCAGCCTGGCCGCGGGAGAGAAGAACCCGCTTCGACCGCTGGCTGGAGACCTTCACCGACCCGCTCGACGTCCTGGGCGGCCCCGCCCACGCCGCCCAGCTGGCCGCCGCTGGGCGTCCGACCCCGCCAACCGGCCCCTTTGCCGGAACGAGCAACGGTTCGCCGGCCAGCCCGTCCATCCGCGGCTGGTCAACGACGACCTGCGGGCTGTCGCCGAACTCCTCGCGTTCGTCGCCGCCACCCTGTGCTGCTTGGAAAGTCACAAGCTGTCTCAATTGGCTGGACTGCGAAGAAGCTGAGACCGAGCTTGATCGGGACCTGCTCGCGGACAGACTGCTCTCCATGGGATCAGTGGGCATGGCAACCAGGCAGCAGGGCGGGAACCGACGATGAGTGCTGGCCTGCCCTTCTTTCGCTACCACCCCGATCCCCTCGCCAGCGGGTCCATCCGTGCGGCCGCCGATACGTGTGCCTGCTGCAAACGCAGCGTGGGCTGGATCTACACGGCCACCTTCTACACCGCACACGAGGTGAACGGACGTTTCTGCCCGTGGTGCATCGCAGACGGGGGCGCGGCCGAACGCTTCGCAGGTGAATTCACCGACTCCTACGGGCTTGACGGCGTCAGCGAGGATGTCCTGCACGAGGTCACCCGCCGCACCCCCGGCTTCCACGCATGGCAGGACCCGCACTGGCTGGTCCACTGCCAGGACGCGGCCGCCTTCGTCGGCGAAGTCGGGTACACCGAGTTGGTGGCGCATCCCGAAGCCCTCGCCCAACTGCGGGCCGACATGCGCCTCGACGGCTGGCACGACGAAAACCAGCTTGAGCACTTCCTGACCCACCTGGGCGACGGGGCGACCGCCATGCTCTTTCGCTGTACCGTCTGCGGCGCCCATCTCGCCTACGCCGACGCGTCCTAGAAGTCGCCTGCTCGGGTGAGTCGGCGGTAGCAGATGAGGGTGCAGGCGAGGCTGGTGAAGGCGAGGAAGTGCTCGGCCTTGCGTTCGTAGCGGCGGTGGAGTCGGCCGCAGCCGACGAGCCAGGCCATGGTTCGTTCGATGGTCCAGCGGTGTCGGGGCGTGCTGGGGCCGGGTTCCGGCTCTGTGCTCAGGCCGTGGCGGGCAGGCCGGCGGTGCCGGTGATCTGCTCCCGGACAGCGAAGCGGATGGTCATCTCGGCGCGATGGTCGGGGGCGGTCATCAGGTGGCGGTGGGGGCGGAAGCGGGAAGAAATGCCGCTGAACGCGGACAGGGAACGCTGGGCTTTGCCGGTGGGGCGGAAGCCTTTCATGGCGCGTTCCCGCTGCCGGGTGGGCTGGTGGGAGTTCTCGGCCCGGTTGTTCAGGCCCTTGTGCGAGCGGTGTTCCACCCAGGGCATGACCTCACGGTGCGCCGCGCGGCAGGAACGGAACTGGCCGGTGACGACCACCCTGGGCACGGCCCCGGGTCCTTTGAGGAGCCGACGGAAGAAGCGCCTGGCCGCGGCCTTGTCACGCCGGTTGTGGACGAGGATGCCCAGCACGTCGCCGTTGTGGCCGACGGCCCGCCACCGGTGACGGCGATAGTGGCCAGCCGGGCGTGGTCAGGTTTCGGAGCTGTGATCGGCTTCAGGCTTGGGGAAGGTGACGCTGATGCGTGTGCCGTGGTCCAGCCGGCTGTCGAGGTCGATGTGGGCGTGGTGGTGTTCGGCGATGGCGGCGGTGATGGCCAGGCCGAGGCCGGTGCCGCCGTGAGTGCGGCTGCGGCCTTTGTCGGCTCGGTAGAAGCGGTCGAAGACATGGTTGACGGCGTGGGCGGGGATGCCGGGTCCGTTGTCCTGGACGGTGAGGATGACCTGGCTGTTGCCGGTGCGCAGTTCAATGGTGCAGGGTGCGGCGGGCGGTGTGTGCATGCGGACGTTGCTCAGGAGGTTGGCGAGCAGACTGCGCAGTTGCGCCTCGTCGCCGAGGACGGTGACGCTGTCTTGGATGTGCAGGGTGTAGGGGCGGGCGGGTTCAATGGCTGCGGCGTCGCGGACGGAGTCGGTGACGACGCGGCTGAGGGTGACGGGCTCCAGGGGTGCTTCGCTTTCCTCGTCGAGACGGGCGAGCATCAGCAGGGCTTCGACGAGTTTGCCCATGCGCTGCACTTCCGCGTGCATGCGGTCGATGGCGTCGTCGACGGAGGCTTTGTCGGGTAGTGCTCCGTGCTGGTAGAGCTCGGTGTAGCCGCGCAGGGACTGCAGCGGGGTGCGCAGTTCGTGGGAGGCGTCGGCGACGAAGCGGCGCATGCGTTCTTCGGATGCTTCGCGTGCGGCCATGGCGCTTTGGATCTGGTCGAGCATGGCGTTCAGCGCGTGGGCGAGGCGGCCGACCTCGGTGGTGGGGGCGGTGTCGGCCGCGGTGATCCGGCGGGTGAGATCGCCGGAGGCGATGGTGTCCGCGGTGTCGGCGGCGTGCTCCAGGGGCCGCAGTGCCCGGCGGACCGCCAGGGTGCTGACCACGGCCACCATGCACAGGCCGGTCAGTTCGGTTGCCACGATCACGACCCCGTTGGCCGTAGTGAGCCAGGCCAGGGCGGTTGCGGCGAGGGCGAGTGCGCACAGGGCCGTGACGAGGGCGCCGATCCGGGTCCGCAGCGGTCGCTGTCGCAGAAGCCGCCTGCCTCGCCCCGCGACCACAGTGACACGCAGGCGCGCGATCAGCCTGTGAGGGGGAGTGCTGGAGGGCCGGGCTGCAGGGGTCATCGGGGTTCCCGGATGCTGTAGCCGACGCCGCGCTGGGTGTGGATCAGGGCGGGGCCGAGACTGTCGATCTTGCGGCGCAGGTAGCTGATGTACGTGGCGACGACGGTGTCGTCGCCGTTGAAGTCGTAGGACCACACGTGGTCGAGCAGCTGGGCGCGGGGGACGACGCGCCCGCGGTGCAGCATGAGGTAGCGCAGCAGGCGGAACTCGGTCGGTGACAGGTCGATGGCGGTGCCGGCCCGGTGGACGGTGTAGGTGGCGGAGTCGAGTTCCAGGTCCTCGACGCGCAGGACCGGGTCGGTGCCGGCCCGGGGGCGGGTGCGGCGCAGTACGGCTTGGATACGGGCGGCGACCTCGTCCAGGCCGAAGGGCTTGGTGATGTAGTCGTCGCCTCCCGATGTCAGGCCGCGGACCAGGTCCTTGCGTGTGTCACGGGCGGTGAGGAAGACCACGGCCTGCGGCAGTCCGTCCTGGCGCAGCCGGTGCATGACCTCGAAGCCGTCTCCGTCGGGCAGCATCACGTCCAGCAGGATCAGCTCGGGAAGGAAATCCCGCGCGGCGGCGAGGGCATCGTGAGCGGTCGCGGCGGTGCGTACGTCGTAGCCGACGAAGCGCAGGAACCGGCTGAGCGTGTCGAGGATCGCCGGTTCGTCGTCGACCACGAGCAGCCGTCCCTCGACTACCGATTCGGGGCCGGAGCCGGGGCCGGTGGGTGCTGTGGCATCGCCTGACATGGGATTCTTCGCTTCCTGCTGCTCACTGGTGCTCTGTTCGATCGTGGCCGATCACCAGGCGGTCTTCCATGTGAGTTTCATGGGAAGACCGCCACCCGGACCCTGATCCAGCCCCGACGCCCGAACCGCCGCCCTAGCGTGGATGACGCCTCGTAGCGGGCCTGGCCCGGCCGGTTCAGGGGATGAGCCGGCCGGGCCTCCTCGTCCTCCTTCTCGTCAGCACATCATCTGGGGGCTTTTGCGTGTCCACATTGCTCTACCGGCTCGGCCGTGGGTGCTTCCGGCATCGAAAGGCCGTCCTCGCCGCCTGGCTCGGTCTGCTCGCGGTGGTGGCGGTGACCGCGCTGAGCGTGATGAAGCCGTTCACCTCCGCCACCACCATCCCGGGCACCGAAGCCCAACGCGCCCTCGACGTCATGGAGGAGGAGTTCCCCTCCACCGACGAGTCGCATGTCACCGGCAAGATCGTCATACAGGCGCCCGCCGGACAGAAGATCACCGCGGATGCCCCCGCGCAGGCGGTCGCCGACCTGTCCGAAAAGGCCGCCGACACCCCCGGCGTGGTCTCGGTGACCGGCCCCGCCGCCCAGAGCGGCACCGTCTCCTCCGACGGCCGCACCGGCATCACCGAGATCGTCTTCGACGCCGAAAAGGCCGACGACATCCCTGAGGCGACCCTGCTCACCCTGGAGGACGCGGCGCAGCAGGCCCGCACTGCGGGACTCGCCGTCGAGACGGGCGGGGACGCGTTCTCCCCCTCGACCGCGATCATGGGCCCGACAGAGATCATCGGCGTTCTGATCGCCCTGGCCGTTCTCATCCTCGTCTTCCGGTCCCTGCGCACCGCCATCATCCCGATCGCGACTGCCCTGGTCGGCGTGGCCATCGGTGTGCTGTCCCTCCTCGCGATGACCAGCGTGATCACCATGGACAGCACCTCCATCACCCTGTCGGTGATGCTGGGCCTGGCCGTGGGCATCGACTACGCCCTGTTCATCGTCTCCCGTCACCAGACCCAGGTCCGCCAGGGTATGGATCCGGAGGAGTCGGCCGCTCTCGCCACCGGTACCGCCGGCGGCGCTGTGGTCTTCGCCGGAGCCACCGTGGTCATCGCCCTGGCCGCCCTCGCCGTGGTGAACATTCCCTTCCTCACCGTCATGGGTCTGGGTGCCGCCGCCACCGTCGTCGTGTCCGTCCTGATCGCCACCACCCTGCTACCTGCCCTCCTGGGCTTCATGGGCCGGCGCATCACCTCCAGCCGCATTCCGGCGCTGGCCCGCTCCACCGCACGCGCCGAACGGCGCCAGGCCGATCCCCGACGGGCCCCCGCGGCCCGCCGCTGGGCCACCGCGACCACCCGTCGGCCCTGGCGGGTGCTGATCCTGTGCGTTCTGGGCCTGGGAATCCTCAGCGTCCCGGTCACCGACCTGCAACTCGGACTCGGCGGCGGCCCCGACCCGCACAGCTCCGCCGGCCGCGCCCAGAAACTGATCGACGACAGCTTCGGCCCCGGCCACAGCGGCCCCCTGGCCGTCCTGGCCCAGGGACCCGACAAGACCACCACGACCACCGCCGCACAGCAGGCAGCCGACCAGATCAAGGACCTCCCCGGCGTCGTCTCCGTCTCCCCGCCCATCGCATCCGACTCGGGCAACGCCGTCCTGATCCAGGTCACCCCCTCCTCCGGCCCCGACACGCAGGCCACCGCCGCCGTCCTGTCCGAGATCCGCAGCGCACGCGACAGCATCGAGCAGCAAACGGGCACCCAACTGAATGTCACCGGCAACACCGCAGTCAACATCGACGTCGCCGACAAGCTCTCCGCCGCCCTGCCCGTCTACTGCCTGCTGGTGATGGGCCTGGCCCTGCTGCTGCTCACCGTCGTCTTCCGGGCCATCGCCGTACCCCTGAAGGCCGCACTCGGCTTCCTGTTCTCCCTCGGGGCCTCCCTGGGCGTCCTCGTGGCGGTCTTCCAGTGGGGCTGGCTGGCCAGCCCCCTCGGCATCGCGGACACCGGGCCCGTTCTGAGCTTCCTGCCCATGCTGCTCGTGGGCATCCTGTTCGGCCTCGCCATGGACTACGAGGTCTTCCTCGTCTCCCGCATGCGCGAGGAATACACCCACGGCAACCCTCCCACCGAAGCGGTCATCCGCGGCTTCGGCCACAGCTCCAAGGTCGTCACCGCCGCAGCCCTCATCATGATCGCCGTCTTCGGCGGCTTCATCCTTGCCGAAATGCAGGTCATCAAGGGCATGGGCCTGGCTCTGGCCGTCGGCGTCCTCGTGGACGCCTTCATCGTCCGCATGACCCTCGTACCGGCCGTGATGGCCCTGCTCGGCCACAAAGCATGGTGGCTCCCGCGCTTCCTCCAGCGCATCCTGCCCAACGTCGACGTAGAAGGCGAACAGCTCAGGCGCCACGCCACCGCCCCGCAGCCCTTGCCCCACCAAACCCCGCAGACCGTCCCCGCCCTGCCCGACAGATACGACCAGTGAGGTAGTCCTCCAGACCCGAGCCCGTGCCGCGCTGACGTCGCATCCACCCCCGAGCCACGTCAGTGCGGCCAGGTCCCCAAGCGAGCTGTCCCAGCGAGAGAAGAGTCAGGGCTGCACGGGACCGGCGCGTACATCGCTTCCGCTCACGCGACCCGTCTCCTGCGCGCCCTGTTCGTTCTGATGACCCCGAAGTCAACCGCTGACAGGTGATCAACTCTGCAGACAGCCGCTGACTAGCGTGAGCACCCTGGGAGGCACTGTCACGTTGGCTGGCGGGGTGGGGTGATCTTCGAGTTGATCATGGTGGAGGGGGTTGTCCGTGGGCGGTACGCCGCCGTCGTACAAGGACCACCGGTACCCGGTGGAGGTGGTCTCGCACTGCGTGTGGCTGTACTTCCGCTTCCCGTTGGCATTCCGTGAGGTGGAGGAGCTGATGCTGCAGCGCGGCGTCATCGTGTCCCACGATCCGCCGGTGGTGTCTGAAGTCCGGGCAGTCCTACGCCAACGCGCTGCGCCGCCGGCGCGCCAGGCCGGGCGGCAAGTGGCACCTGGACGAGGTCTTCCTCACGGTCAACGGCGAGCGGAAGTACCTCTGGCGGGCCGTCGGCCACAACGGCGACGTGCTGGGCATCCTCGTCCACAACCGGCGCGACAAGGCCGCGGCCAGGCGCTTCTTCCGTCGGCTCCTCAAAGGAACCGGGGCCGTGCCCAGGGTGGTCGTCACCGGCCAGCTCCGTTCCTGCCGCGCGGCGCACCGTGAGGTCATGCCCTGGGTGGAACACCGCTCGCACAAGGACCTGAACAACCGGGCCGAGAACTCCCGCCAGCCCACCCGGCAGCGGGAACGCGCCATGAAAGGCTTCCGCCCCACCGGCAAAGCCCAGCGTTCCCTGTCCGCGTTCAGCGGCATTTCTTCCCGCTTCCGCCCCCACCGCCACCTGATGACCGCCCCCGACCATCGCGCCGAGATGACCGTCCGCTTCGCTGTCCGGGAGCAGATCACCGGCACCGCCGGCCTGCCCGCCACGGCCTGAGCACAGAGCCGGAACCCGGCCCCAGCACGCCCCGACACCCCGCCAAGCACAACCCCCCTCGACAACGTGACAGCGCCCTCCTCGGCGTAGGCGGGATTGAGGATGGTCATCGGCACGATGACGGGGCCGCCGGTGTGCCGGGTCAGGCCGGTGACGAAGGCGCCGGTCATCTGCCGCCACAGCGGAAGGTCCTGGTAGTCCCTGGGCCGCAGGGCGTGGCCGGTGAGTGTGCTGCGCAGCGGGTCGCCGACGGCCTCCGGGTCGGCGACCGTCGCGCCGGGCACAGCGCGGCACAGCTCGTCGGCGAGGGTCGTCTTGCCGCCGCCGAAAAGCCCGTTCGGCCAGACGATCACGCGTCCCCCGCGGTCGCGGCGACCGTGTCGGTGTGCCGGGCAGGGGCCGGGAGGCGTCCGTCCCGATCCGGCCACCGGAACACCAGCCGGGAGGACGCCTTGTCCAGGACGTCCCCGGCGGGCAGCAGATGGTCGGGCGTGCCAGCGGGGTGGACGGTCAGGACGGGATCGGCGTGCTTGTCGTTGTCCTCGGCGCGGATATGGCGGTCCCAGCCTCGGACTGTGGCCGCGAGCTGCTCGGCGAGCTCGGGCCCCTGCTCGCCGAAGGCGTGCACGACCCACTCCCACTCGTTGTCCTCCGGGCGGTCACCGTCCTTGGTCTGGATGTGGATCAGGTAGGCGAGCGAGGCGTCGCCGACGATCGCGGGTGCGTCCCGGTCCTTCGCGATGGCGGTCATCCCCTCATCCGGGTCCTGGTGGGAAACCAGGCGGCAGAAGGCGGGCAGGGTGGTGGCCGCGTACAACTGCAGGGAGCCGAAGTAGGAGTTCGCCGCCCTCATCGTCACGCCGGTTGCGACTTCGTGCCGCCGCCCGCGCAGCGCCTCCCCCAAACCCTCCGTGTCGGCGGTGGTGCCGTCGTCGAAGCGGAGGGCCAGCCCGCCGTCGAGGAGGGGGACGACCGGGACTGGGCGGGCCTGCTGTCCTTGGTCGCGGACGAAGCCGCAGTAGGTGAAGTGGCGGGCGTGCAGCACCTCGCCGTGCCGCTCGAACGTGATCGCCCGGGTGTAGCCGCCCATCTCCAGCGGCAGGGCCAGGCGCCCGCCCTCGGCCAGCTGCTCGCGCCAGGCCGGGGAGATGTCCCAGCAGTTGTACGTGATCATGCTGCCGTCGAAGCCGCCGCGGGGCACGAGGTGGGCGGGCGCGCCGAGTGCCGCGTCGGCCTCGATGGCCGTGACGCGTCCGCTGCCGGCCTCCGCGAGGAAGGCGCGGGTGCGGCGTACGACCCACGGGTCGATGTCGACGGTCACCACCCGTCCGTCGGGCCCGGCGACGTGGGCGATCAGCTCGGCGTTGTAGCCACCGGAGCCCGCCTCGAACACGATCGCGCCCGGCTTCAGATGCAGGTGCTCGATCATGTCGGCCTAGAGCCAGGCCGCGGACACCGAGCTGATCGCCGCCCCGCTCCCGTCGAGTCGGGTGATGACCGCCCGGTCACCGCCGTCGTACGCAGACGCCAGGTTCGCCTCCGGGGCGAATCGATGGCGCGGCACCGTTTGCAGTGCGCTGCGGACGGGCTCGGACGAGACCCAGCCGCCGCCCATCACGGTCTCGGCCATCGCCCGGCGCAGCCGGACGGCCTCGGCCGGCTCACCTGGCACGGGCGGCCGATCGGCGGCGAGCGGGTAGGAGACCACGGGCGGCAGGTCCGGGATGACGCCGGGCCACACGGCATTGAGTACCTGGGCGGCCGGGACGAACACGTCACCGGCGCAGGCCAGGGCGTGCAGGTCGAAGAACTCCCAGCGGTCGAACAGCTCCGGTTCCTGGTTGGTCAGGGTGCCCGTCCACGCGGTGACGCGGACGACGGCCGTGAGCCGCGGGATGCCGTGGCTGTCGTCGACCAGCATCGTCACCACATGCGCGTTCGCCGGGTCAACGACCAGGCCCGTCTCCTCGGCGAGCTCGCGGACCGCCGCGGCGGCGAAGCCCTCCGCATCGCTCGTTTTGCCGCCAGGCAGTTCGAGCATGCCGTGCCGGGCGCGGCCGAGCAGTACCCGCCCGGCGTCGTCGGTGACCACCGCGAGGGCGCCGGTCAGCGCGTGACCGGTAGTCGACCGCTTCTCCACAGCCCTCGTGTCGGCGTGGCAAGGGCCGCGCAGGACCAGGACGGCCAGGCCGTCCGCGTCCAGCCGCTCCACCGTCTCCCATCCTGCGGCGAGCACGGCGATCTCGTCCTCGTCCAGCGCGATGCCGCGCCGCTCCTCAGGCGTGTTCGCCACCACCGGGGTGATCACGACGAGAGCGCCGCCGTCCCGTAGCCGCTCACCCAGCCCGTGAACTACGCGCCCCCTGTCCTGCACGAACGCGTACACCAGGCGGAGCGTGATCAGGTCATACCCGTCCTCATGCAGCGGGGCGGGGTCGTCGTGCTCGATGTCCAGGTGCAGCCAGCGCACGCCCTCGGCGTCGGCGTGCTCCTCCCGGGCCCGGGCCAGGGCGCTGTCGGTGAAGTCGACGGCGTCCACGGTGTAGCCGAGCGAGGCGAGGTAGGCGGCCAGCTCGCCGGTGCCGCAGCCCACGTCGAGCGCCCGGCCGCCGCCGTCCGGGACGGGGGCGTGCTCGACGAGGAGTTCCCGCTCGCGCTCACCGAGCTGCCGGAACCCCTTGCCGTCGCTGTAGTGCTGCTCCCACTGATCGCGGGCGGTGTACGTCAACGTGCTGCTCCTCGTACGTAGGTGCGGTGGTCAGGGGCGTTGGGCGGCGCGGAGCCGGGCCAGCGTGCGCAGGCCGCGCTCGACGAGCTCGGGGTCGCTGTGGGCGGCGCCGTAGGAGATGCCGGAGACCGCGTCCAGGACGGACAGGACCATGAGCTGTGCCTCTTCCTCTGAGGTGAAAGGGCGGCTGTAGCCGTCCATCACGGCCGCGAGGAGGTCGGGGCGGCCGTGCCAGGCATCGGACAGCCGCACGAAGTCCCTGATCGCCGGGCCTTCCTCCGACCGCTCGAAATCGATCACATACAGGACATCGGCGGCCTCGTCCCATCGCAGGTTGCGCAGCTGGAAGTCGCCGTGCGGGGGGACCACTCCCAAGGCGGGCAGGCCGGCGGCCTTCTTGGCAGCGGTGCGGATCAACTCCTCGTCCCCAGGCCCCAGGTGGGCGCGGGCGCCGTCCAGGTGCCGCTCCAGTTTCCCAAAAGGCAGGGCGCCGACGGCCGGGCGCGGCAGGGCGCTGGTGTGGATGGCGGCTGCGAGCTGCCCGATGCGGTGGAAGATGTGGCGCTGCTGCTCGGGTGCGTACGTGGCGCCGTGCAGGGAGCGTCCTCCCACTGCGGTGAGTGCCACGGCCCGTAGCTGCGGTTCGGCGGCTACCAGCCGGGGCGCGGCCGGGCCGAGACCGAGCACCCAGCCGCGGAGCGCCGACACTTCGCGCTGATGGAAGCGGTCGTTCTGGTGGATCTTGACGTACCAGGTGCCGCCCTCGGCGCCGCTCGCCCGCCAGACGCGGCTCTCCTCTCGCATCCAGGACTCGTCCGTCCACCCATTGATCCGGCCCACCGCCCGCTCGGCGAAGGCGCGCACCTCCTGCGGGACCGTGCCGGGGCTGCCGGGTTCGGGGACCAAGACCAGCCGGTCGGCGGCCGGGGTGTAGGCGATCGGGTCGCCGGGCTCCTGGAAGTGCACGGCCATCCGCGCACCGGCCCGGTAGGCGTCCAGCCCTGCCCGGCAGTACGCGACCATCGGCTCCGGAAGCCTGTCGGGCGCGAACCAGTCCATGGAGTCGCACACCTGGGGCTCCATGACCCTGGTCGAGGACGTAGATGTGGTCGGCGTGCATGGCCGCGGCGAGCCGGTGGGTGACGAGGACGACCGCGTGCCCTTCCTCGGCCAGGGACCACAGCCCGCGGAACGAGTCGATCTCCGCATGGGGGTCGAGGGCGCTGGTGGGCTCGTCGACCAGCAGGAACGGTGCCTGCCGGTACCGCGTCCGGGCTGACCCCAGCCTCTGCCACTGCCCGCCCGAGAGCTGGACTCCCCGCTCGTAGCCCTTGAACACGATCGAGTCCCAGCCGTGCGACAGGCCCTCGATCAGGTCGAGCACGCCCGCGTCCCCGGCGGCCTCGCGGACGCGGTCCATGTCGCGGGGCCGGTCGCCGGCGCCGATGGCCACGTTCGCGGCGGCCGTCATCTCCCAGCGTGGGAAGTCCTGCGCCAGCAGCCCGACGGTACGGAAGACCTGGGCGCGGTCGGCCTCGCGGAGCTCGACCCGTTCGCCCGGCTCACCCACCCACCAGACGTGTCCCTCTGAGGGCAGCAGCAGACCAGCCAGGACCTTCGTAAGGGTGGTCTTCCCGGAACCGTTCGCGCCCACCAGGGCCGTCACCTTCCCCCCGGGCACCCGCACGCTCACGCCCTTCAGGGAAGGACCGTCAGCGCCCGGGTAGGTGAACGACACCCCCTCCGTCCGCACCTCGAGCACCGGCGTGGGCAGCGGCGCTCCGGAGGACGGGATGGCGTTCTCGCCTGCCACCTTGATGGCGTCCTCGGTGTCGGTGAGGAACAGCAGCTCCTCGTACAGGCGGTTGACCTGTTGCACCAGCGACGCGAGCCGCGCCGTCGAGGTGCGGATGGCGATCACCGCCGTACCGCCGACGGCGAGCGGCAGACCACCGGTCGCCAGGAGCCACCACAGCACCCCGTAGCAGGCCAGCGACGCGAGCCCCGCGAAGCCGCCGGCGACCAGGTCCGTGGAGGCCTGGGCCCGGGCCAGACGCCGCGGCTCGGCCTCCGTCTGCCGCGACATCTCCTCGTAGTTGGACAGCAGTTTCTTGCCGGCGGTGTGTACGCGGATCTCCCCGGCGGCGTGCGGGCGGGTCAGGTAGGCCAGCAGGGAAGCGATCGCCCGGCGGTGATCGACCCGGTTCAGGCGGGAGAGATACTCACGGCGCGCGGAGCGGACCGCTCCCCACCCCTTGGGCAGAGCGATGGCCAGCAGCATCGGCAGCAGCGCCCAGTGCAGCGACGCCAGTACGACCGCGGCCGCCGCCATGCCGATCACCACGTTGCCCACGCCTACCGACAGTCGGAGCATGTTGCGGGCCGAGTCCGTGCCGAACTTGCCCGCCTCCAGGACCCGCTGGACCTCCGGCCGTTCGGTCGCCTCCACCTCCACACCGGTGACGGCCGTGTAGTACCGGGCGGAGACCGCCCGCTCCACCTGCGGCTCCAGCCGGCCCGACATGGCCGTCGACCACGCCGACAGCACCGCGGTCGCCACCGCCGCGACCCCGGCCAGCGCCCGCGGGTCCGTCTCCCAGCCGGTGCGCAGCACCATGCCCGCCATGCGGGGCAGCGCGGCCGCCATGTGCCGCAGTGGGTGGGAGCATCGGGGTGGAGGTGCAGAGCAGAGGCGCAGATGCGCTACATCGTCCCGCCTCGCCTGAAGAACGGCGGCTGCATCGCCTACTGGTCACCGTCCTGGTCCGCCTACCTTGACCTGCGCGTGATCCGCAAAGACGGCCCACCGATCGCCGTGGAGATCGACCGCGCGGACGAGAGCACCGCCGTGGACGAGCTCCGAGACGAAGCATTCCGCGGGCGCCCCGCGCTGTGGATCCGCTGGCACGGAGCGCTGCGTGCCGAGCTCCCGGCAGGTGTGGCCCGTCTCCACCTTCCTACGCGGTCCAGCAAATCGCCCCTTCGATACTCGCTGGCCTCGGTGGCTGGCACCGAGGCGATCACCCTCGGTCCACCCGCCACTCCGGAGGCCCGAGCAGACGCTTTGCGACGAGACCAGCAGCGAATCGCGGACGAGAAACGCGCTGCTGCCCGCTCCCAGGAACCGGGTCCCACTCGCTGCCACTGGTGAACCCCGGCCTTCACGGTGAGTAAGCCGGGATGATATGACTACGTTGCGTGGTATTGCGAGCCGGCGCTGTCACGTTGTTGGGTGCGCGAGTGCCTGTCGGGGTGTTGTGTGTGGTGGAGCCGGGTTCCGGTTTCGGGCTCAGGCCTCGGCGGGCCTGCGACGACGCCGGTGACCTGGTCCCAGATGGCGAAGCGGACGGTCATCTCGGCGCGGTAGTCGTGTGCGGTCACCAGGTGGCGGCGGGGTCTGAGGCGTCCCCTGGAGTGTGGACACGGGGGTTCATGCCGCGAGCGTGAGTCTATGCTCTGCCCGGTGCTGCTGTTCGAACTCGACAGGTGAGAGGTAGCCGAGTGAGCTGTGCCGCCTGCGAGCGTTGTAGTAGGTGAGCCATTGGAAGATCTCCAGCCTGGCCTGTCGTACCGTCGTGAACACCGTCTGCATCGCTTCTCTCTTCAGCCCCTGCCAGAAGCTCTCGGCGAGGGCGTTGTCGTAGCTCGACCCGACACGGCCCATGCTCCTGCGGATGCCGAAATGGGCGCTGACCTGGGCGAACGCCGCCGAGGTGTATTGCGAGCCCCTGTCCGCGTGGAAGATCACTCCGTCCACGTGGCCGCCGCGGGTCGCCACCGCCATCGTGAGCGCGTCGACGACCAGCTCGGTGCGCATGTGCGTGGCCATCGACCAGCCGAGCACCCGGCGCGAGCAGATGTCCAAGACGCAGGCCAGATACAGCCACGTGCCGCCGACCTGCACGTATGTGATGTCGCCGCACCACTTCTCGTCCAGGCGGTCGGCGGCGAAGTCGCGTCGGACCAGGTCCGGGGCGGGCGGCGCGAGCCGGTCGGGGATCGTGGTGCGTTTGCGCCGGCGCAGGTGTCGGCCCTCGATCCCCTCGCGGCGCATCAGCCGCTCGATCCGCTTGCGGTTGACCGTGTGCCCGAAGCCCCGCAACTCGGCGTGCACGCGCCGCACTCCGTAGGTGCCGCGGTGGTCGTCGTGGATCTGGCGGATCTCCGCGACCAGCGCGTCGTCGGCAGCCCGGCGCTCGGCGCGGGCGACCGCGCCAGCCGTCCACCGGTAGTAGCCCGAGCGCGAGACCCCGAGGACACGGCATATCCGCTGCACGCCGAAGTCGGCGCGGTGGAGGGAGATGAAGTCCCAGCGGCCGGTCATGCCTTCATCTCCCGGGCGAAATACTGGGCCGCCCGCCGCAGGATCTCCCGCTCCAACTGCCACTCGGCCTCGGCTTTGCGCAGCCTGCCGAGCTCGGCCCGAAGCCGGGTCAGTTCCTCGTCCCTGCCCTCCACCGGGCCGTCGGTGCCGCGGGCCCGGCCCGCCTGCTCGTCGGCCTGGCGCACCCAGGACCGCAGCGTCTCGCCGGTCACCCCGACATCCGCCGCCACCGCCGCATACGTGCGCCGACCCGCGGCCGCGCGATACAACGCCACCGCGTCGTTCCTGAACTCCTCCGGATACGGAGACCTACGTCCCACCAGGACACCCTTCCTCAGACCATCAAGATCCATTGTCAGAGTGTCCACACCCCAGGGGCCACCTCACTCAAGCGCGGTGTCCACCGCTCCGTCCAGGCCCTCGAACGCGATATTCGTTCCTGGCTGGCCGACTGGAACGACAATCCACGACCGTTCGTCTGGACGAAGACTGCCGACGAAATCCTCGACAAAGTCGCGGCCTACTGCCGACGAATCTCCGACTCAGGTCACTAGTAGTGCTTCGTTAGGTTCTGGGCTGTCTGTGGCGGGTTCGTGGGCTGGGCAGAGGGCGGCCGCAGGTGGCGCAGGCACCGGTCCAGCACCTCAGCAGGTCTTGAAGAACGTCAAGGACCTGGTAGAGGGTCAGGCCGGTGTGTGGGCTTTTGGGTCGAGCCGCCGGAGGGTGAGGAATGCCTGGGCGGCGGTGACGAGGGTGACGTGGTGGTGCCAGCCGCGCCAGGTGCGGCCCTCGAAGTGGTCCAGGCCCAGGCCGTGCTTGAGTTCGCGGTAGTCGTGTTCGATCCGCCAGCGCATCTTCGCCCATCGCACCAGGTCGGCGACCGGGGTCGAAGCGGGCAGGTTCGACATCCAGTAGCCGGTCGGAGCGTCCTGGCCGTCCGGCCACTCAACCAGCAGGGTCTGGGTGGGCAGGACGCCGTCCCATCGGTTGCGGCCGCCGCCCGCCTCCTGGGCCGCGGCCAGGGACTGCTTACCCGCGGGCCGCACCGTCAGGACCGCGAACCGGGAGATCATCGCGCCTTTGCTGCCCTGACGCCAGGTCACCTCGGCGAACCGGCCGACACCGGCTTCGGCCGCGAGGACCGAGACGGCTCGTGGTGGAGTGCGGTAGCGGGGCAGCGTCGGCGGGCCGAGCCCGCTGTAAGCGGGCTGGTACGGCTCGGCATTCTCCGGGTGGGCGACTTCCTTCCCGGTCAGCGCGAGCACATAGGACAGCCCGCGCTGTTGAAGACCGAGCCGGAACGGGGTGCTGACGCCGTAGCCGGCATCGGCGACCACGACCGGAGCCTTCAGCTGCCACTCGTCGAGCGTGTCGAGCAGGCCGAGCGCCAGGCGCCACTTCTCCTGGTGCACCACCTCGTCGGGCACTCCTGCCCTGCGGCACCGCTGCGGTGCATCCGTCCACTCGCGTGGCAGATACAACTCCCAGTTCAGCGGACACGACGCGGTGTCGGTGGCGGCATGGACACTGACCGCGACCTGGCAGTTCGCCCGCTTGCCGACCGCTCCGCAGTACTGCCGGGTCACCCCCACCGACGCGGTGCCGCACTTGGGGAACGACACATCGTCGACCACCCACACCTCGGGCCCGATCACCTCGGACAGCCGCTCGGCGATCCGCTGCCTGACCGGCAGCGGATCCCACGGCGACTGGTTCACGAACTGCTGCAGAGCCTGCATGTTCCCGTCCGGCAGCCGCTCGGCCATCGGCTGGATCGACTTGCGCCGGCCGTCGAGCATCAGGCCCCGCAGATAACACTCGCCCCACCGCCGCTGATCCCGCCGCGGCAGCGACCCGAACACATCGGCAACGAACTCCGCCAACTCACCCCGGAGCCGTTCCACCTCCCCCAGCTTCACCCTGGGAGGCTGCCCACCATCAGCCGAGATCACCCAACGTAACGAAGCACTACTAGGTTGTTTCTGATGGCTCTTGCTGGGCTGGGTGGATCAGTGCTCTGGCTGGGCAGGTGCACCTCATGGTGCGGCGGCATGAGCTCACGGATGCGCAGTGGCAGAAGATCGAGTCGTTACTGCCCGCCAACGGCAGGCCGGGCGGGCAGTGGGCCGATCACCGCAGAGTGATCAACGGCGTGTTGTTCCGGGCCCGTACCGGTGTGCCCTGGCCGGACCTGCCTGAACGCTACGGTCCCTGGCAGACCGTCTACGAGCGGCATCGCCGCTGGTCCGCGGACGGAACGTGGCGGCGGATCCTGGGTGAGCTGCAGATCGAGGCCGATGCCGCCGACCCGGACGGCAGCCTGGCCCAGACGGTGCAGGAGGAGAGCCGCCGGCGTCGGCGGGAGTGGGCGGTGAACATCGACTCCACCTCCTGCCGGGCCCACCAGCATGCCGCCGGTGCCCGGCGCCGACCGCCACGCGACTTCCCGCAAAAAGGGGCGGGACGCGTGAGGAACCCGATGGCCGGGAGGCCCTGGGACGCTCGCGGGGCGGACTGACCACCAAGATCCACCTGTTGTCCGACGACCGGGCCCGCCCGCTGACCTGGCAGACCTCCCCGTGCCGGCGCGGCGACAGCCCCATGTTCGTGACCGTGCTGGAGAGCTTACGGATCCGGCGGCACGGGCCCGGGCGGCCACGCAGCCGCCCGGACCGCGTCCGCGGCGACAAGGCGTACTCCAGCCGGGACAACCGCGCCTACCTGCGACGACGGGGCATTAAGGCGACCATCGCCCAGCCCGACGACCAGCGGGCCAACCGCAGGCGCAAGGGTCGGGCCGGAGGACGCCCACCGGCCTTCGACAAGACTCAGTACCGCCGCCGCAGCGCCGTCGAACGATGCGTCAGCAAGTGGAAGCAGTACCGGGCAGTGGCCAGCCGGTACGACAAACGTGACTACATCTTCAACGGCACCCTGGCCGTCACAGCCATCGTCATCTGGCTCCGAGACACCGTCCAAAAGCCATCAGAAACGACCTACGCGTATCTCCTCCCCCCACCACTTTGCCGGGCATGTCGAGGGTGACCGGCAGCTCTGGGGCGGGGGCAACCTCCTCAACGGCGGTGTGGTCGGGCAGGAGGTCGGCAACGGCCGTGCGGATCGCGCCGCGGCTGACGCCGTGGTCGCGGGTGAGCGCGGCGATGGAGCGCCCCTCCAGGTACGCGGTGCGGACGGTTTCGGTCTTCTCGGCCGCCACGGCGGGATGGCGCCCGCCCCTGCTGCCCCTGGCCTCGGCGGCCCGCAGCCCGTCGTACGTCAGCTCCCGTTGGAGGTCCGGGTGTGAGTAGTTGCGGTACAGAAAGCGCCGCTGAGATTGATCTTGCTGAGGCTGGGCTACTTCGCCAGGGCTTCAAGAGATTTGATCCACTGAAAGCTACCGGTGGGTTACTTGCTCCCTGGTGTCCGAGCTAGGACTACGGGGCGGCGTAGGCGAACTTCCAGGTGCCGTCGAGGCGATCCGGTAGGGCGAGCGGGCGCGGTCGGCGGCGAGGGCCTGGCGCACGTCCGCGTACGGTATGAGCGTGGTGTGCGGCGGCTGGGTGCCGAGCCGGAAGACGCCGAAGTCGTTCCACTCCGGGGGCGCGTCGGCCGCTGCCCGCCGGCCGGCCGCGTGCGCGGCGACGGGCGAAGCGGACAGGGCGAGGGCGCCGAGCACGGCGGCGCCGGACTCCAGGAGGCGCCGGCGGCTGACGACCGGCGGTCCCCCGTGGGGGGACCGGCCGGCGGGGGACGTGTGCGGGTGCGGCATGACCGTGGCCTTCCTCGGTACGACAGAGCACTGCACGGACTGAGGGCACGTCGGGCTCCTCCTCGACGCGCCGCCGAAGGAACGGCGTCGCGGCAGGAGGGGATCACAACTGCTGGTGACGGAGCGACTACCGAGTCGGCCACACCCTAGGCGGTTTCGTTTGGATCATCGGGCGGACCAGAGGAAGATGCCCGCGATGTGGAGTCCGGCCAGGTAGATGGTCGCGGTCTTCTCGTAGCGGGTGGCGATACCGCGCCACTGCTTCAGGCGGTTGATGCACCGCTCGACGGTGTTGCGCTGCTTGTACGCCTCCGGGTCGAAGGCCGGCGGTCTGCCGCCGGCCTGTCCGCGCCGCTTCCGGTTGGCCTGCTGGTCGGCCCGTTCCGGGATCACCGCCCGGATGCCGCGTCTGCGCAGATGGTCACGGATCTCGCGGGAGGAGTAGGCCTTGTCGGCCAGGACCATGTCCGGTCTGGTGCGCGGACGACCGCGCTGTCGGGGAACGCGCAGGCGGTCCATCACCTCGGTGAAGGCGGGTGCGTCACCGGCCTGACCGGCGGTGAGGTGGAAGGCCAGGGGCCGGCACCGGCCGTCGGCGGCAAGGTGGATCTTCGTGGTCAGTCCGCCGCGGGAGCGGCCGATGGCGTGGTCCTGCGGCTCGTCGGCCGGGGCCCCTTTTTGCGGGCCCCGGCCGCGTGCTGGTGGGCCCGCACGATCGTGGAGTCCACCGACACAGCCCAGCTCAGGTCCTCGTCAGCGTCGGCCTGGGCCACCAGGGCGGTGAACACCCGCTCCCACGTGCCGTCGGCGGCCCACATCCGCAGCCGGTTGTACACGCCCCGCCAGTTGCCGTACTTCTCCGGCAGGTGCACCCACTGGGTACCGGTCTGGAACTTGTAGGCGATCGCGTCGATCACCTCACGATGGTCCCGCCAGCGGCCACCTCGCTTCGGCGTCCGGTCCGGGAGCAACGGCTCGATCCGCGCCCACTGCGCATCAGTCAACGGCACACCCAGACCAACGACCGACTGATCCAAACGAAACTGCCTAGTAGGGCTTGGTTATCTTCACTCGCGGGTGGCGTGTCCGTTTGCTCGTGGGTGTCGTTGAGGTGGTGTGACACCTGAGGAGTTGGCCGGGGTCCGGGAGGACCTGGAGGCGTTCGCGGCGGAGTTGTTCGACGGGTTCTTCCGGGCGGATCAACGGCGGTGGGGGCAGGCGTATGTGCGCGGGCTGCTGCTGGACGGACGGCGCAAGTCGGTGGAACCGATGGCGGCCCGTCTCGGCGGGGACGGCAACCGGCAGGCGCTGGCCCACTTCATCACCTCCAGTCCGTGGGATGCGGCGCATGTGCGGGCCCGGCTGGCCTGGCGGATGCACGAGGCGATCGGCCCGGAAGCGCTGATCGTGGACGACACCGGCTTCCTGAAGGATGGGGATGCGTCGGCGTGTGTGGCCCGGCAGTACACCGGCACCGCGGGCAAGGTCACCAACTGCCAGGTGGGCGTCTCGGTGCACCTGGCCACCGATCATGCCTCGGCTGCGATCGACTGGCGGCTGTTCGTGCCGTCCTCCTGGGATCCGGCCTCGCCCGAGGCGGATCCGGCCAAGGTCGCCCGCCGCACCCGCTGCGGCGTTCCCGACCAGGTCGGGCATGTGGAGAAGTGGCAGCTCGCTTTGGACATGATCGACGAGACCCTCTCGTGGGGCATCGACATCCCACTGGTGGTCGCGGACGCCGGCTACGGCGATGCCGCCGCCTTCCGCCTCGGCCTGGAGGAACGGGACCTGCCCTATGCGGTCGGCATCTCCGGCCGTCACACCGCGCATCCGGCCGAGGCCCGGCCCGTCCAACCGGTCTATGCGGGCACCGGGCGTCCGCCGAAGATCCAGTACCCCGAGCCCGCGCAGCCCGTGAAGGACCTGGTCATCGCGGCCGGCCGGACGGCGGCCCGGCCGGTGTCCTGGCGGGAGGGCTCCCGGCCGGGCAAGGGCCGCAGTGGCGTCAAGCGCATGTACTCGCGCTTCGTCGCCCTGCGCATCCGCCCGGCCGGACGCGGCGTCCGCAGGGCCGCCGACGATCCGGAGCTGCCCGAGCGGTGGCTGCTGGCCGAGTGGCCGGCCACCGAGAGCGAACCGGTGCAGTTCTGGCTGTCGAACCTGCCCTCCGGCATGCCGCTGGCCACCCTGGTGCGGCTGGCCAAACTCCGCTGGCGCATTGAGCACGACTACCGCGAGATGAAACAGGCGCTGGGCCTGGCCCACTTCGAGGGCCGCACCTGGGCCGGCTGGCACCACCACGTCACCCTCGTCTCCGCCGCCCACGCCTTTTGCACCCTGCAACGACTGGCCCGCCACCCAAAAGAAGCGGCGCAGGTCTGAGCCTCTACCAAGTCGTCCGGGAACTGCAGACACTCCTCGCCACCTGGACCGGCGCCTGCCCCACCTGCCACCGCGACATACCCACCCCACTCCGGACCTGACCAAGCACTACTAGAACTCGGACACAAACGAAGCAATGGCCTCGTCGGACTCTGTTCGTTCCTGGTGGTTCGACCGGCGCCTCCGGGTGTCCCCGTCCGGAACGACCCGGTCGCACCACGGACGTGCATCCGTCTCCCCGCAGTCGGAGGGTGCCTCACGGCACCCCGTACGGCGCCGGTCCGCGGCGGTGAGGAGTCACCGGCGCGGGAGCGCCCGGGGGACGGGATCAGCCGCGCCGCCAGGTCTGGTTGGCGGTGCCGGTGCAGGGCCACAGCTTGACCGGCGTGCCGTCGGCCTCCTTGCCCCACCACACGTCGACGCACTTGTCGCCGGCCTTGAGCGACACCAGGTCCTCGGTGCTGTTGATCTTGAACTTCTGTCCGCTCGACCCGTCGCACCGCTGCAGCAGGACGGCCGTTTCCTTCTCCACCGACCCGCCGTCCAGCCCCATGCACAGGTCCTCACCGATGCGCAGGGTCCTGTCGGTGTCGTGGAAGGACCAGGTCTGGGTGCCTGCCGAGGCTCCACAGGGCTGGATGGCCAGCTCCGCCCCGGCCCTGCGGGAGCTCGCGGTGAGGCACTTGCCGGTGTCGGCGCTGACGATCCGGGCGGTGGCGACGGTGACCGTCGTGTCCGCCTTCCTCTCGGCCTGCCGGACCGGCTCCTTCGCCGCGTCCTCCTCCTTCCTCCCCTCCGTGACGGCCTGCGGGCTTGCGCCGGTGACGGAGCCGTCCGGGGACCCCTTGCCGTCGTCCTTCGCCTCCTCCTTGCCGTCCTCCGTCTTCCTCCCGTCCTTCTCATCGCCGCCTTCCCCGCCCTTCGACGAGTCCGCCGGAGCGTCGTCCTTCGAGGGCTCCGCGGCATAGACGCCCGGCTGCTGCTGTTCCTCCTGACCGTCGAGCAGCGCCCGGGAGTCGGCAGCCGCGTCGGCTCGTCCCCCGGGTCGCTCGTCGCGGTCGTCACCGGCCATGACCAGCAGCGGTACGGCGAGCAGGATCACCCCGGCGATCCCTGCGGCGGCCAGCACGGGGGCCTTCGGCCGCCCCGGCGCGCCGTCGCCGTCGCTGCTTTCCCTCCCGGCCCCGCGGGCGCCGCCGAGTGCGGCAGCCAGTCCGGACGAGGAGGCTGCGGTGCGGGCCGACGTGGCGGTGCTCGCCGCCGTCTCCGGCCGTTCCCCGCGGTCCGTGCCCGGTTCCGCGGCCCCTTCCCGCGCCTTCGGCCCGTTCGCGGCCGAGGCCGTCCCGGCCCCGGCCGTGGCGGTGGAGGGGGTTTCCGTCCCGCCCCGGCCGGTCCCGTCGGCCCTCGCGGCGCCTTCGGTGGCGGCGGCGGTGGCGCTCGCGGTGGCCGCGCCGCGGTGCGGGGCGGGCCGCAGCACGGCCTGCTCCACGTCGTCGCCCACCGGGGACAGCACCACCGCGCGACGGACCGGTGATCCGCCGTCGGTGCCGGCCGGACGGGCGGACTCGCCGCCGACCGGCCTGTTCTGCCGTGACATTGCTCGTTCTCCTTCGGTCTCACGGTTGTCTGCCGCATGGCGGCCGCACACTCGCGGCGCCCTGCGGCCGGGGCGCGGTGCCGGGTGCGGACCGCCCCGGGCCTCCCCCGGCGGGACGGGCACGACACGGTCCGGGGCGATCGCCCCCTCAGCGCCCGGCGGTCGGCTGTCCGCCCGGCCGGGGAGGTACGGCTCCGGGCCGCAGGGGAACGGATGGGCCGGCCCCGTGCAGGCCCCGTTCCCGCCGAGCACCACAGCGCGCGGGGCTCCGCGTCCTCGCCTCCACGACGACGGAATCGGATCGGTTCACGGCCACTGCGGCACCGTAGTGGGGTCAGATGACCGGCAAGGCGTCCGGGACGTCACCCCACCGGCCCCCGCGCGTCTCCTCCTGGTCATCTTCTCGCCGTCGCACGGCACGCCGACGGGTCCCGCCGGTGGCGTGACCGGGGCCGCGACGGCCTCGGCGCCCACCGGGCGGCACGGGCGACGACCAGCACGAGGACGGCGGTGGGGAAGGGCCGGGCGGCGGTGCCGTACCGGTGTCCTGACTGCACGGGATCTCCTTGGGATTGGGAACGGGCGACTCGTCGTGAGCCGACTCCGTCACTGCTTGGCGCCGGAGTCCTAGTGACCTGAGTCGGAGATTCGTCGTTGGTTTGGCATGAGTCGTCCGGGTCCGAAGATTCCGCCGTTGTCGGTGCGATGCCCAGCGGGCCGTGCTGGAGGGCTGGGTGCGCCGCCGCTCGACCGCTCAGGCACTGGCCCAGCGTTCAAGGATCGTGCTGGAGTGCGCCGACGGACACTCGATCATGGAGGTGTCGCGCCGGCTGGGTGTCTCTCCGGACACGGTCCGCACCTGGCGGCGACGCTTCCTCGAGCGAGGGCTGGACGGCCTGTGTGACGAGCCGCGGCCCGGTGCTCCGCGGAAGATCACCGACGCGGACGTCGAGCGGGTCATCGTCAAGACGCTGGAGGAGAAGCCGAAGAACGCCACCCACTGGTCGACCAGGTCGATGGCGGCGGCCACGGGCATGTCCCAGTCCGCGATCTCGCGGATCTGGCGGGCGTTCGCCCTGGCCCCGCACCGGTCACAGACGTTCAAGCTGTCCACCGACCCGCTGTTCATCGACAAAGTCCGTGACGTCGTCGGGTTGTATCTGGATCCGCCGGAGAAGGCCCTGGTCCTGTGTGTGGACGAGAAGTCGCAGATCCAGGCCCTCGACCGCTCTCAGCCGGTGCTGCCGATGATGCCCGGGGTTCCTGAGCGCCGCAGCCACGACTACGTCCGGGCCGGCACCACCACCCTGTTCGCGGCCCTGGAGGTCGCCACCGGCAAAGTGATCGGCTCCCTGCACCGCAGGCACCGGGCCGTGGAGTTCAAGAAGTTCCTGGCCAGGCTGGACAAGGAGGTGCCCGCCGACCTCGAGGTCCATCTCATCCTGGACAACTACGTCACCCACAAGACACCCGCCGTCAAGAAGTGGCTGCTGGCTCACCCGCGGTTCCATCTGCACTTCACTCCGACGAGTTCGTCCTGGCTGAACCTGGTGGAGCGGTGGTTCGCCGAGCTCACGCAGAAGAAGCTCAAGCGCGGTGTCCACCGCTTCGTCCAGGCCCTCGAACGCGATATTCGTTCCTGGCTGGCCGACTGGAACGACAATCCACGACCGTTCGTCTGGACGAAGACTGCCGACGAAATCCTCGACAAAGTCGCGGCCTACTGCCGACGAATCTCCGACTCAGGTCACTAGCCCGGCCACCAGGGAACCAGTAACCCACCGGTAGCTATCTCGGCTTCATGGCCGCGCTCTTCTTCGGTTGGCGTGGGACGGTCTTGGTCTTGTTGAGGTGTCCATACACCGTGGAGCGGGGCACGCCGAACATGTCGGCGATCTGCTGGACGGTCTTCTCCCGCTCGTCGTAGAGCCGCTGGGCGAGCGCGGCCTGGTCCTCGGTGAGCCTCGGTCGGCGGCCGCCGACCCGGCCGCGGGCCCGGGCAGAAGCGAGCCCGTCATTGGTGTTCGCCACGATCAGCTCGCGCTGAAGCTCGGCGAGCACCGACAGCATGCCGAACATCGCCCGTCCCTCCACGGTGGCAGTGTCGATGCCCTGCTCGATGACGTGCAGCCCGATGCTGCGCTCGTGCAGGTCCGCGCCGAGGGTCACCGGCCTCGGGGAACATCGGTACAGCGGTTGGCGCTGAGATTGATCATGGTCAGGGTGTGAGCGCCGTGACCCGGTTCTCGTACTCGCGGCGGGCCTTGCGCTGGGCCGGGATCGCGGGGACGCCCTGGCCGCCGTCGAGCGGCTGGCAGCGGGTGAGGAGCCCTCGGTGCACGGCGGGGACGGCGCTGACGCGCAGGGTGTAGCCCTGGCCGCGCCGTACGGTGACGCCTTGGTCGAGTGCGGCGCGCTCGGCGGCCTCCAGCTCGGCCGAGCGGAGGAAGTCGGCGACCTTGCCCGGCATGTTGAGGACGACCGGCAGCTCCGGGGCCGGGACGCCCGGGTCGCCGGCCGTGTGGTCGGGCAGGAGGTCGGCGACGGCGGTGCGGATCGCGCCGCGGCTGACGCCGTGGTCGCGGGCGAGGGCGGCGATGGACCGGCCCTCCAGGTACGCGGTGCGTACGGCTTCGGTCTTCTCGGCCGCCACGGCGGGGCGGCGCCCGCCCTTGCTGCCCCTGGCCTCGGCGGCCCGCAGCCCGTCGTACGTCAGCTCCCGTTGGAGGTCGCGCTGGAGTTCGCCCGCGGCGGCCAGGGTCTGCACCATGAACTTCACGGTGGACAGCAGCTCTCCGGTGCGCGGGTGACGGGCGGTGAGGTCCATCGCGGAGAACGCGCCGTCGTGGATGCGCAGCGCCACCTGGTCGCGATGGAGGACGTCGAGCACGTCGAGGATGTGCCCGGTGCCGCCCGGCCGCGCGTAGGTGAGCAGCTCGCCGGACTTCGGCCGCTGGAGCGGGTGGAGGTGCCGCCGTCCTCCTCGAAGACGACCGGCTCGTCGATGCCGGCTTCGTCGAGGACGAGGCTCTGCCGGGCGGCTGACCGCTGGTCGGTCGGGACCCGCTTGTGGACCGGGTTCGCCACCGAGGGGCCCCTTCCGTACGGAGGATCGGACCCTGTCCGTCGTCAGACTCCGTCAGCAATCACCCTCGGATCTGATTGGATTCGCGCCGCCGCGAACCCCGGATTGCACGGGTTCATCGGACGCGTCGGCCGCCTGTCGTCAAACGATGGCGAGCTCAAGCGGTCAGCGCATCACCGCTGTTCAGAAGGTCAGCGTAGACCTCTGCCGGAGTGCGGTAGCCATGGATCTTGCGCGGGCGGTGGTTGAGCTCGTGGGCGATGGCGTCCAGGTCGGCCTGGCTGAACCTGCGAAGGTCCGCGCCCTTGGGCAGGTACTGCCGAAGCAGCCGGTTGGTGTTCTCGTTGGTGCCGCGCTGCCACGGGCTGCGCGGCTTGCAGAGGTAGATCGGCATCCCCGTCTCGGCGGTGATGGCCTGGTGCTCGGCGATCTCGCGCCCTCGGTCCCAGGTGAGCGTTCGTCGTAGCTGGGGCGGGATGCCGAGGAGATTCCTGGTGAGATGCGGAGTGACTTGCTCGGCCTTGATGCCGTCGGGCAGCGCGACGATGGCCGTGTAACGGCTGGTGCGCTCGACCAGCGTGGCGACGGCCGAGGGCCGGGTACCCATGACGAGGTCGCCCTCCCAGTGGCCCGGGATCTTGCGGTCCTCGACCTCCGCGGGGCGGGCGGTGATGGACACCATGCCGCGGATGACGCCCCGCCCGGTGGGCCGACGGGCGATCTTCGGACGGCGCATGGGCCTGCCTGACCGCAGCCGCTGGGTGAGGCTGCGGTCGATCGCCTGGCGCCGGCGAGGGTCGTAGAGCGAGAGGTAGATCGCTTCGTGCGAGATCTGCATGGAGGCGTCATCAGGAAACTGCCGGCGCAGCCATCCTGCGATCTGCTCGGGTGACCAGCACAGAGCGAGCTTGGCTTCCACCAGGGCGCGTAGAGCAGGTCGCTGGGCGAGTTTGGCCTGCTTGGGGCGGCGCCCGCGCTCGTAGGCGGCCGCATCGGCCGACGCGGCTCGGTAGCGGTCCCGGCCGCCGTTGCGGGCGATCTCGCGTGAGATGGTCGAAGGAGATCGGCCTAGCCGCTTGGCCAGCTGCCGGGCCGATTCCCCGGCGGCGAGGCCGCGGGATATCTCCTCGCGCTCTCTGCCGTTCAGATGCCGCTCTGACCGCATCTGAGCGGCGAGGCGGACGCCGCCGCTCTGGTGCAGGAACCGACGGGCGCTCTGCATCGGCGCCCCGAGCGCCCGCCCGATCAAGCTGAACGACTGCCCCTCGCGCCAGCGTCTCCAGATCTCGTCCTGCTGAGCTGGCGAAAACCCGTAGTCACGCACCTGTGCCTCCACGATCACATGATCATCCGAGGGTGGTGCGTTGATCACTTGAGGGTGCCATCGTTTGCAGACGGGGATCCGACGCGTCCGGGTGGGGGTCCCGGTAGTACTCGCCGGAATAACAACTCAGTGACGGACGTGGGTCTGCGGGCGTCCGCGTCAGGCGTAGCGATGGCGCGGTGCGTGCGGGTCGTCCCAGCGGTCGGCATGGGGGAGGCCGAGCAGACGTACGGCGTGCCGGAGTTCGGCGGGTGCGCCGGTGGCGCGGAGGCGTGCGGGGGCCTCGCGCACGAGCCAGGAGGCCAGTTCCGTCCGTGCGGCTTCCGCTTCCTCGTCCGGCCAGAACGCCGACGACCGCCAGGGGAGTGCGTCTTCCAAGAGGTCCCACTCCCACCGGTCGACGGTGTCGGTGAGGTGCTGGTCGGTGACCGGGTGGCGGAGGGCCTCCCAGACCGCCAGCCAGGGGCCGATGGTGGCGGATGCCTCGGCACACAGCGCGAAGAGCTCGGGGACGGGGACGGCGGGGTCCGGGGTGAGCAGGGTGTGGGCCCACCAGGCATACAGGAATTCCCGTACGGCTTCGCTCTGCGGCGCGGGCCACTGTTGCCAGTCGGCGCGGTGGAACGAGGCGCCGACGTTGTCGATATCCCACGCGTAGGCGCCGAGGCCGCCGGTCAGTTCGCGGGCGAACTGCGGGAGGACTCGGCGCAGCACGGCGCCGTGGTCATCCCAGTCGGGTGCGCTCCAGGTGCGGTGCAGGAGGTCGGGGTCGAGTTCCGTGTCGGGGAGCTTCAGCAGGGCGAGCTCCTCCGGGCTGCCCCAGTGGCAGTCGCACTGGACCTCATCGGCCCTGGCGGTCATCCCACGGAAGGTGACGTCCAGGTGGTCCAGTGCCCGGTCGAGCCGTGCGCGGGCGGCCGGGCCAGGTTCGGGGACGCGTTCGGTCATGGTCAGTGGTGCCTCACCGGAACTCCGGGCCGCTCGGGCCCGAAGAGCGCGACTCTACCAGTACCGCGGATCAGGCGGGCCTGGAGCATTCAGACAGCCGGGTTGTCTGCGAGGCCGTCGTGCAGCGATGATGTCGTGCAGGAAGTCGCGGGTCTCTCGTGGCCCCGTTCAGCTCTCACCTGGAGGGCCGCCGTGTCTGCCTCGCCCTACTCCCCGCGCAGCCGTAGTCCCTTGTTCGGCTGACAGTGGACTGTCCCGCCGGGGGACGGTGGTGGGAGACTGCCAGCCGTGTCTGGGTTCACGAGTCCGGAGCCGTGCGCGGTGCCGCGCCGAGCGATGACCGGCTTCACGCCGAGGTCCCAGACGAGGCGGCGGTACTTGTCGTGGTCGTAGCCGCGGTCGGCGAGCACCGTGTCCGGGCGGCGTCTTGGCCGGCCACGCTTGCCGCGCACGGGCGAAACGGCTTGCAGCAGTGGGATGAGCTCAGTGACGTCGTTGCGGTTGCCGCCGGTCAGCGTGGCTGCGAGCGGGGTGCCGGTGGCGTCGGTGATCAGATGGTGCTTGCTGCCAGTTCTGCCCCGGTCGACAGGGCTTCGTCCTGTCTTGGGCACCCCTTTAGCGCCGGATGTGGGAGCCATCGACTGCGGCCAGGGAGAAGTCCAGGGCGTTCGCACGACGCAGCTTGGACAGAAGGACCTCATGCAGCCGGGGCCAGACGCCGGCCTCGGCCCACTCGGCCAGGCGGCGCCAGCACGTCATGCCCGAGCCGAAGCCGAGTTCCTGTGGCAGATGTTCCCAGGCGATCCCGGTGTGCAAGACGAACAGGATGCTCTGAAACACCAGCCGGTCCGGATGCCGCTTGCGTCCGGGGTGACGAGTCCGCCGCTCGACCTTGGGCAGCAGCGGCTCGACTACCGCCCACAACTCGTCATCAACATTCCACGGCTTCGGCCGAGTCACCCCGCACCCCCGGATCATCAGTCCTGGGGTGATCCAACCACCCTGGAGATCATTTCGTTAGGAGTTCTAAGACGTATGAGCCGACAAATTGACCTGCATAGGCAGTATTCGGCAACGCCGACTTATGGAATTGTCATAGATCCACCACTCGTGTCCGGCGTGCAGAGGTGCCAGGGTCCGAAAGATCACCTCAGGATTCCGCAGAGGCGGACGCGGCCTGACCGGACCTTCCGCTCCCGTCGTGACGGCCGCCGCCGTGATCGCCGTCCGCAAGCTCATCACCGCAGGCCTGCGCTTTTCCCCGCCGCACTGACCAAGCGGGCCAACAGGCTGCGCCGGTGCGCGGCGAGCGGGGACGGTCCCTGCGATGTGTCGAGTCAGCTGGCCTATGAAGCGTGCGGCTGCATGAGTTCCCGTACGCGACCGGGACGGTATGAGCGGTCCGGCGGCGGGTAGACGGCCGATCGACTGGGGAGTGAAGCGCAAGGGCGGTACGTACCTGTGGTGAGGACGCGTCGCCCTCGCACGCGTCATAACGCTGAGGAGATTCGGGCGGGCGGGCCGTAGGAGGGCCGCTTCGGCGGCGTGCTGGGTCAGGAGCGCAGACGCTCTTCGCTGGCGGGCCGCACGATGACCTCGTGAGCCGCCGTGCCGCAAGCGGCCGGAGCGCCCCAGGCCGTTTCCTCTCCCGGGTGGTGCCGCACGAGGGTAAGGACAAGGACGACTCCCGGCCTCGGGTGTTGCCCGGCGGGTGGTGAGAGCCGTTCGGGGTGTGCGCAGTGTGCTGAGACTGCGGTAGAGTGGATCTTGAGAACGCCGCCAGGTTTACCGGTGGTGGGCTGTGCGTTGGTGGTCCAAGGAAAGACGCCCCGCTTCCTGTGGGGAAATGCAGGTGCAAGGCCTGCCCGGCGCTCCACGAGGAAGACCCCCGACCCTGCTGTTTCAGGGTCGGGGGTCTTCCTCGTATCCGCTCGCCGAGGTGTTCAGCCGCAGTCGTTGCGGTTGATCTTCAACGAGCGGGTCTGGTCGTTGAGGTTGTAGCCGCGCAGGTCGTGGATGGAGCCGCCGCTGCGGGTCACACACACCCACCGGCCGGCGTGGTTGCGCTTCTCGTACACGCGGGCGGTACGGTCGGAGTTGTTGCGGATCGAGCTGCCGCGGTCACGGATCGCGGAGGGCAGATCCTTCACACTGCCATCCGAGGCACGCCGCACTCAGGGCTGCCCGCCGAAGTCGATCTCCGGGTAGATGCACACGTGGCCGGACGGGCAGTCGATGCCGGCGCGTGCCGCGCCGCTCTCGCCGGCGGCCGAGGTGGGAGCGGTCAGGGGGGCAGTGCCAGGGCGGAGACCGCCACGGAGCGCATCAGGGTTTTGATTACGCTCAAGAGATAGCGGCCCCGGGCGGCCAGCCGGCCGGATGCCGATCGAGTTCATCCGCGTGGAGGAGGCGGTACCGGCCACCTTCTCAAACCGGGCCACGAAGGTGCCACGCCCGCCGGCAAGCCGGGGCATCACCCTCGCTGCCCGGGTGAACACCCTGCCCTGGCTGAAGCGGGGGAGACTGGCACAAGACCAGCATCGACGATCTTCTACCAGGGCTGCGCGCGCTCCCAGGAGCTGGCTGGACGTAAGGGCCTGGGCCGCCGAGGGCGTTTGGCACAGGCTCTTTCATGCGGCGTCCTGCCCGGGGCCGGAACGAAACCGCCGCGGGCGTGGGGGATGTGAGGTGCCCGGCGACCTGGAGCCTTGAATCTGGCAGGCGCGGGCGTGACCGGCCGAAACCCGTCCTGCCGTGGTGGGAGCGGTCGTAGCGTCGTGCCATGACCACTGTGGGCGACACAGCTTATCGGTACCGCATCGCCGCCGCCGGGGACATCGAAGCCATCAGGGCCCTGGACGACTCCTTCACCACCCACACCGTCTTCCGGGTGACCGTCACCGAGGAGGCGTTCGCGCTGCGGGAGATCCCGGTGGAGCCGCCCCTGACCAAGGTGTTCCCTAAGAACGAGCCGGACGACGAGGACGACGCGGACTCCCGCGCTTTCGTCGCCCACGGCGCCGCTGGTGACCTGGCCGGGTTCGCCGCCGTCTCCTACTCCGGCTGGAACCGCCGACTGACCATCGAGAACATCGTAGTCGCCCCACCGCACCGGGGCAGGGGAGTAGGCCGCGCGCTGATAGAACTCGCGAAGAAGTTCGCCCGCGAGCGGGACGCAGGCCACCTCTGGCTGGAGGTCACCAATATCAACGCGCCCGCGATCCACGCATACCGACGCATGGGCTTCGCCTTCTGCGGACTCGACACCACCCTCTACGAAGGCACCCCTTCCAAGGGTGAGCAGGCGCTCTACATGAGCATGCCCTGCCTCTGAGCCGCTCCCAGGCGGCACAGGCAAGGAGCGGGGCCCGTCGCCCGGTGTGAAGGCGACGGGCAGCGGCCAGGCCGGAGCCTCCGCCCGAGGCCGTAGTCCGCTTGCACCGCTGCGCGTACACGTCCGGCAGACGGTGGTGGTGCGGGGAACTGTCACCCACTTTCGGGTGACGGCCCCGCGTGACCTGGAGTGGCGCACCACGGCGTCCGCGGGATGATCTGAAAGACACTGCCTGAGTGCGACTTGCCGCTGCCCAAGTCCAGCAGGCGTACGGCGTTCCCGGCGCAGCCGCCAACAGCAGCGGGACGACAGGCAACTACTGCTCGTGGAAGCCGCCGCGGCGGCGACCCTCAGGTCAACTGGGCAATAGGTGCAGCATCTTCACACCTGCATGCCATCGCCGGGCCCGGTCAGGGCACCCGCCTACAGGTCGCCTCCCCGGAAGGAGGAGCCGGTGATCTGGACCGCGTGCCTGCTGCTGCCGGTCATGACCGTACTGCTGTACACCACGAGCCGCATCGAGGAATGGCTCGCCCGCACCACACAGCCACCCCGCCACGCCCGCCGTCGGCACCTGCGCCTGATCTCCGGCGGTAGACAGGCGGCAAGCACGCTCCGCACTTCCAGCCGGCGGCACCGGCGGCTCGATGCGGCTTGACCGCGAACCGGCGACCACAGCGACCGCGGGCACTGTCACGTTGGCTGACCGGTGGGATGACCTTCGGGTTGATCAACCTGGGAAGGGTCGTCCGTGAGGAGCGCGTCGCCGTCGTACAAGGGTCACCGGTACCCGGTCGAGGTCATCTCCCACTGTGTGTGGCTGTACTTCCGTTTCCCGCTGTCGTTCCGTGAGGTCGAGGAGCTGATGCGTGAGCGCGGGATCGTCGTCTCCTACGAGACGATCCGCCGTTGGTGCAGCAAGTTCGGGCAGACCTACGCAGGCGCGCTGCGCCGTCGACAGCCCCAGTTCGGGGACAAGTGGCACTTGGACGAGGTCGTCATCAAGATCAACGGGCGATTGCAGTACCTGGGGCGGGCCGTCGACCAGGACGGGCACGTCCTCGGCATCCTCGTGCAGAACCGGCGGGACAAGGCCGCAGCCCGATGCTTCTTCCGCAGGCTCCCCAAGAAGACCCGCACGCCGCCGCGGGTGGTCGTCACCGACAAGCTCCGCTCCTACGGCGCGGCCCTCCGCGAGGTCATGCCCTGCGTCGAGCACCGACAGTCGAAGTACCTGAACAACCAGGCGGAGAACAGCCACCAGCCCACCCGGCAACGCGAACGGGGGATGAAAGGCTTCCGCTCCGTGGGCGGAGCACACCGGTTCCTGGCCGCGTTCAGCGGCATCTCACCCCACTTCCGGCCCCGCCGCCATCTGATGCCCGCACACGACTACCGAGCCGAGTTGATCGTCCGCTTCGCCATCTGGAAGCACATCACCGGAGTCGTCGGCTCCGCCGCCACGGCCTGACCACAGCCCGGAACCGGGCTCCAGCACGCCGCAACACACCATCAGACGCCTACCCCCGCAGCAACGTGACAGCGCCTCCGGACGGGCTGTGCCCGGGGCCGACGTTGTCCTCTTCGGGCTCGGCGGGGTCGGGCAGGCTGCGGCGGGCCATCACCAGTGATGATGGGTGGGCGGGTCGGGGTCTAGGACGAAGTCGGCGGGCGGTTTGGCCCCGGCCCAGTCATGAGCGCGTGGGCCCTTCGCCCCGTCACCGCAGGAGAGCCGCTGCCAGGCATCAGCTTCCTGAGTCCCTGGTGCACCTCGGAAGACCTCGCGTCACCCGTCGTCCCGGCAGCGGCCGGACGGTGATCGGGCGGCCGCTGCGCGCCGTGCGGCGCGCGGTGGTGAGGGGCGTCCGGGCCCGGGCTCCGGGCGCCCCTCACCACGGTCCAGGCGGGCCACGACGATCAGGTGGGGGAAGGTGAGGGCGGCCAGCAGGACCACTCCGCCGGCCGCTGTCCGGCCGTCCGTCAGAAAGGCACGGGGTAGGGCGGTGAGGGAGGCGAGGGCGGTCAGCGCGGCGGCCGTGGGGGCGGCCGCTTGACGGCCGAACCTGCGCAGCACCGCTGCGGTGTGCCCGGCCCGCAGTGCCGGTGCGTTGGCGGGGTCGGCCAGGAGCAGCCGGGCGATGTGCCGTACCGAGTGCCAGGCGCCGAAGTAGGCGCCGAACGCCACCAGGGGTGGTACCAGGCCGAACAGCGCGGTGAGCAGCAACAGTTCGGCGGCTTGTCGGTGCCGTCCGTCCCGCAGTGCCGTCCCGCAGCAGACCGCCACGGCTGCTCCGGCCAGTACCGCAGTGGCCGTCCGCACCGGCGCGGCCAGCAGCCAGTCGGCGCCGGGGGCGAGCTGCCGCACCACTGGGCGCACTTGCTCGGGCCATAGCGCCAGGGGCAGTACGGCGGTGACCGTTCCGTGGGCGAGGGCGTGCACCGCCCGCGGAGCCGGATCCGTCGGACCGTCGCGCAGGGCGCAGAACCGGGCGTCGCCGTAGCCGAAGTGCAGTGCGGAGACTGCCAGGAAGACACAGAACACGCAGGCCGGCACGGTCAGGGCGACGGTGGGGACGGCCGCTGCCGCTGCGGCGTAGCCGAGCGGGACGACCGTCCGGTGCCTGGCCGCGGGCCGGGAGCCGCGCTGGAACCAGCCGGGCACCAGGTGGTCGACGGCGCCGTGCGGCAGGCCGACCACCAGACCGATCAGGAACACCGCGACCCCCCAGCGCCACCACACCTGCGGTGCCACCAGGCCAACGGCGAGCACGGCCGCCACCGCACCGGTGGAGATCCGGTCGGCCGGCACCAGGACGCGGGCCGCCGGGCCGGGAGCGGCCACCGGGTGTCACCGGGCCGTGCCGGTGCCACCGCGGCCGTGGTCCCCGCCGGTGCCGTCCCCGCCACCCTCGCGCACCGGCAGCGGGGCGGGGCGGGCGCTGTGCCCGGTCAGGGCCGCCGCCACCGGGGGCCAGGCATCGGCCCGTTTGACGTGCGAGATCCACACCTCCTCCGGGTGGGTCCCGGTGCCGCTGCGGATGTCGTCGGCGGTGCGCAGCTTGGCCACCTTGTGGATCAGCATGCCGAACCAGACCTTGGCGGCGACATCGGCCGCGCAAAAGCCGAGTTGGGTGACGAGAGCCCAGGCCACCAGGTGGGATTCGGGGCCGACGGACTGCTGGATCAGGTAGATCAGCGGGTAGGCGCCGAAGACGCTCAGCAGCAGGACGGTCGCCCGTTTCAGAACGGTGTACGCCTCCGGCGGCAGCTCGTCGCGGCCTGCCAGCACCGCGTATCCCAGCACCGCGTACAGCACGAGGAAGAACACGGTGCTGATCGCGCCCCACACCACCAGCCACAGCACCCGGTTGCCGTTGTCGAGTACCTGGGCGCCGAGGAAACCGGCGAGGACCATCAGGAAGGATGCCACCACGCCCGTGCTGCGCAGCACGGACATCCGCCGTCCGGCGACGGCGCACACGGCGAGCAGTTCCACGGCGAGCAGCGGCACCGTGACCGACCAGTCCGCGTACCGCATCCCACCGTCGAACTCGGTGTCGGCCACCGGTACATACCGTTCCTCCCGGAGGGTGAAGGAGGTCTTCCAGCTGATGAAGAGTTCCACGTAGGCGAGGAAGGCCAGCAGCTGGAGCAGGGCGCTGGCGTCGCTCGCCGCCCGGTAGCGCGGGGCCGTTTCACTCCGGGTGACGAAGGCGTGCAAGGAACCCGCCAACAGTGCCAGAGCGGTTGCCATCAGGGCGTACTGCACCATGCGGTACTCGCCCGCCGTGTAGGTCAGCACGCCGGAGAACTCGCCCCGCACCGGGGGCGCCGCCGGCACGAAGGTGCCACTTTTCCCCGCGGCGCCGAAAGCGGCGCCCATCGTCCGTGCGAGCAGCATGACCGTCCCCTGGGCCGGAGCGGCCGGGTGGACGACGGAACCCGTCGTCCACCCGGTGCGTGTGCGCCAGCCCGGCTGGCGCACACGCTCGAGTACGCGATCACGTTAGGGAGACACTGGGCGGACGGCGACCGGAGCGGGTCCGCCGGAGCGACGTCCCGGCCGTCCGGGCCGGACGGAACCGGTGACCGCGGGGCCGCCCGAGGCGGGGATCGGCCCCGACACGGCCGGGCTCCGTGCCCTGATCGACGGTGCCCCGGTAATCGGTGCGGCGGGGTGCGCCGCCTTCAGCGCTCCAGTCGCGGTTCGCTGTCTTTGCTGGTCAGAGGCGCCTTCTGGAGTCCCCATCGAGTTCGAGGAGAAGCACTACGCCGACCAGGCAACGGCCGAACCGGTGAACCTGAAACCCCGCCAACCCCTCCTGACCAGCTAGTCAGCGCCTCCCGCACAGCGGGGGAAGCTCACGCGCATGGTCATCGCCCGGCCTGGTTCCGGCTCGGATGGCGGGGCGGCCAGAGCGGCCTTGGCAGCCAGTCGGAGATTCCTGATCATTGGATTCGGGTCGCCCTTGCGGCTGATCAGGACGACCTGGCTGGGGGGGGAGCGCCCTCGATCGGGATGGTGACGAGGCTGGGACGCAGTGATTCCCAATGTGGTTTGTCAAGCCTGATGTGACGCCTGGTGTGTTGGCTATGCCGCTGCGTGGTCGGGCCGAGGTGGCTCGACGGTGAAGGTGCGGTGGTCGCGTATGAGCGCCCACAGCACGTCGAGGCGCCGCCGGGAGTGCGAGCACCGCCTGCTTGTGTGTCTTCCCTTCATCGCGTTTGCGTTGGTAGAAGGCCTGTGAGGTGGGGCAGCAGCGTGCGGCGACTTGGGCGGACAGGTAGAAGACACGTAGGAGCCGACGGTGGTAGCGGCGGGGGCGGCGCATGTTGCCGCTGATCTTGCCGGAGTCCTTCGGGACCGGGGCCAGGCCGGCGACGCCGGCCAGGCGCCCTGCGCTGCCGAAGGAGGCGATGTCACCACCGGTGCAGGCGACCAACTCGGCGCCGGGCAGGCTGCCGATGCCGGGCATGCTCGTGATCGCCTCGGCGTGCCGGTGCTTGCGGAACCGGGCCTCGATCTGCGCATCAATGCGGGCGATCTCCTGGTCCAGCTCGGCGACCGCTCGGGCCAGCGTGCATGCCATGACCGCGGCTGTCTTCTCACCGGGGATCTGCGTGTGTTGCAGGTTCGCGGCTTCGATCGCTGCGGCCGCGACGGCGGACGCGTTGCGGACCTTGCGGTTGGCTAACCAAGCGGTGAGCCGTGACTGGCCCATGGGACTGCTGGAGCCGAAGGGCATACGGGTCTCGGCGCTGCGCGAAGAGAAGTACGACGCGGTCACCGGGGAGCTGCTCGGCACGAGCTACGACGACCGCTCCGCGGCTGTCACCTCGACGGCCGCCGAACTCCACCGTGCCGGGATCGGGCACCGGCTCGGCTTCGCCACCGAGATTCCGCACCGGCTCGCGGACGGCTACGTCCAGCGGGCGGACCTGGTGGTGCGGGTGCCGGCGGCTGGGGTGCCGGTGCTGCTGCTGGAGATCGACCGCCGTACCGAGGACGCGCATGATCTGGTGACCAAGCTGCGCCGGTACTGGGAGTGGGGCCGGCTGCTCCCGAAGGATGCGGCCAAGCTCACCGTGGACCTGGTCCGTTCCCGGCCGGGCGCGATCGAGAACGTCGACCACGAGAAGCGGCTGTGGCGCCGGGTCCACCCGCCAACCGGACGGGAGGGCCTGGTGCCCCTCGCGTTCGTATTCGCCGACACCACCGAGGTGAAGGTCGACAACACGGTGAAGGTCCTCGAGGAAGCCGGCCGCCGCTACTGGGCGCCGCGCCGGTACGAGACCTACTACCAAGAGGCGATCACGGCGAAGGACTACAGCCAAGCCGTGCCGGTCGTCGTCACCACCCTGGAGCAGCTCCAACAGCACGGCGCGGATGCGGCAGTGTGGCGGCGCCTGGGGCGCAAGGACGAACAGACCCTGACCGACGCGCTCGACAACCCCGACGGCCACGCTCTCTACCGCCGCCAGTACGCCCACGCCGAAGCGGAAGACGAGCGGCGCCGCGTGGCTGAGCGGGAGGCACAGCGGCCGGTGTGCAAGTGGTGCGAAAGGAAGTTCACCGACCAGCGCTGGGAGGAGACCACCACGAGAACGGCCTGGAAGGCCGGGGACCTGTCGCTGTGCAGCGACTGCCACGCCGACGACGTCGCCCGCAAGGAAGCCGCCGCCGAAGCAGCCCGCCTCCAGGCCGCCACACCACCGGAACCGGAGCCGGAGCACGACCAGGAGCCGGGCAAGCTCCGCGGCCTGTTCCGCCGCCGCGGCTGACCCCACACGGCTACGCCGCCCCTCCCTGTCGGACACAGAGGAGAGGCGGCGTCGACGAGCAGCGGCTCGGGTCAGGCCGGGGCGGCCTGCTTGGCCAGCGCGGCGAGCGGGGAGCGCCGGCCCTTCTCCACCGCGCGCAGCTGCTCCCAATCGACCTCGGGATGGGAGGGGACGACCGCGTCGCGGAGGCCGTGGTGTAGAGCGCGACGTCGACAGCCCCGGCACGGCTGGTGCCGAAGCGGACCTCGATCGACTGCGGGGAGCCGACCCATCCGAGCCGGACCATGTGGTCGAAGTCGGCACGACGGACCCGAAGGCGAGCGGCGGCCTGCTCGGGCCCGAGCGGGATATCGGCGGCGACCAGGTCCGCCAAGTCCTCGCGTCGGCAGACCTCCGCGACCTGACCGGGGTGGTGCAGCGTCCCGTCCGGGTTCGCGCTCAGGCCGACCAGGAGGCCCCGCTCGACGAACCGGCGCACCACGAACGCCGTCACGTTCGTCTTCTCGCCGATCACGTTCGGGGTGCCGAGCGCATCGGCGATCCGGTCGGCCGCCGCGCCGCCGGAGATCGGCGGGGAGGGCATCGCGGCCCGGATGGCGTCGGCGTCCAGCGCCTCCACGGCGGCCCGGGACCACTGTAGGACGACGCGTCCGGGGCCGGGATCAGGCCGATGTGTCAGGCCCACCGGAAGGCGGCTGCGGGCACCTTCAGGCGCTTGGCGGCCTGTCCCGCGGCGTACTCGGTTCGTCGCATGAGATCACCTCTCGCTCGTTCACCGGAAGCGGCAGACAAAACATGATAAAGCACCTAAAAAGCTGTCAATATCCCCTTAAGTAAGGCAAGTTGGACGCACTCCGTCAGAACTGCGCCCGCGTACGCGAAGGGAAATCACCCGTCCGGATGGCACGGCGATGGTCCGCCGATCCGCGGTATTGACCGGGCGCGCAGGGCGCGGGACGGTCGTCACGCAACTACGCGCAACCGGCTCGCTTCGGAGGGGATCATGGCGTTACTTTTCTTCGGCACGGACCCGAACTCGGGCGGAGGAAACTGCCCGGCGGTGTGGGTGGACACCGACACCGCTCACGGCCCGGAACTGGTTCTGCAGGGCAAGTTCGCCGACGCGGCGACCCGGGCCACCTGCCGTCAGGACAGCCCGCCTGCAGACGACGAGGGGATCGTCCGGATCCCGCTCAGCATGGTGGAGCAGATCAGGAGGGCGTGCGATGCCGCAGAGGCCGCCGGCACTCAGCTTTGAGGACCTGCTCGACTCCGCCCAGACCCACGCCCTGCACCTGGAGCTCCGCGACGTCTACGCCGTCGGGGAGGAGCGCGAGGTCTACGACGCCTTCCTGCGCGACGGGAGCGTGCCCGCAGACGACTCGGAGTTCTGGAGCGGGTGGCTGCCACTGGTCCAGCGGACCGTCGCCCGCGGCGTGCAGGTCTGCCGGGCCCGGATCGTCTCCGAGCCCGTCACCGACTACATCCGCTTCGAGCACGCCATCACCGACGCCAACCTCCGCGCCGGCGAACAGGTCCGCTGGCTGTCCCGCCGCCGCGCCTCTGCCCTCGCCCTGCCCGGCAACGACTTCTGGCTCATCGACGACCGCCTCGTGCGCTGGAACCTGTTCTCCGGTGACGGCCAGGCCCTCGAGCCCGACCACACCGACGACCCCGCCGCGGTCAAGCTGTGCGTGGAGGCGTTCCGCTCGGTGTGGGACCTGGCCATCGACCACGCCGACTACCGCATCTGACCGACGCGCAACCCAAGGGCCCCGCACCTCATGACGACCGCCTCCCCCTCGTCCAGCGCTCAGGCGGCCCGCGAGGCGCTCGCTGTCCGGTTGCAGCACCTACGCAAGGACGCCGGTCTCACCGGGAAGGAACTCTCCGCCCGGTGCGGCTGGCACCCCGCCAAGACCACCCGCATCCAAAAGGGCACGGCCGCGCCCTCCGACAGCGACATCCGCACCTGGTGCGCGGCGTGCGGCGCCGACGACCAGGCCGACGACCTCATCGCCACCGCCCGAGCGGTCGACTCGATGTACATGGAGTGGCGCCGCCTGCACCGCAACGGCATGCGCCAGGTCCAGGAGGACTGGTACGCCCTGCACGAGCAGACCCGCCACTGCCGGGTCTACGTCTCCAACCTTCCGCCCGGCTTCCTCCAGACGCCAGCGTTCGCCACAGCCCTGATGGAGCAGATCACCTGCTTCCAGGGCACCCCCGACGACGTCGCAGAAGCCGTCGCCGCCCGCGTCGCCCGCTCCCGGTTCCTCTACGAGGGCGGCCACCTCTACGTCGTCCTCCTCGAGGAATCCGTCCTGCGCTACCGAACCGCCGACCCCGACGCGATGCGCGGGCAGCTGCGACACCTCCTGGCCGTGATGCCGCTCGCCTCGATCTCGCTGGGGATCATCCCGTTCACCGCGCAGCGCACCGTGTGGCCGCTGGAGGCGTTCTACGTCCACGACGACACCATGGCCGTGGTGGAGACGCTCACGGCGGAGATCAAGGTGACGCAGCCACGCGAGGTCGCCGACTACGCCAAGGCGTTCGCCGGCCTCGCGGAGATGGCCGTCTACGGTGACGCCGCCCGCGCCCTCATCCAGGCCGCGATCGACGCCCTGGAGTGAACTTCCGCAATTACCCGCAATCTCGTTGAGAGCCGCGTGGCGGCCTCCGTAGCGTCGAACGACACCGACGCAACCCAGCAACGGAGGCGGTGCCCCATGAGCGCACCCACACCCGCCGGACCCGCACCCGAAGGACGCGGCCTCCAGCCCCCCGCCTTCGGCCGGCCCTCACCGGCCCTGCTGGCCCGCGCCGACCGCGGCTACGCCCGCTTCCTCGCCCAGGCGGCCCCGGACGACCGCACCGACGACCACGACCAGGACGACGCGGCGAGGCGTCGGTGAGCGACACCTACACCGTGCTCCACGACCCCCACGGCCTGGTCGACGCCGAACTGCCGCTGGACCGAGCCCCGTACGAAGCGCTCGTCACCGCCGTCCTCGCGTGGCAGGACCCGAACCTCACGCCCCGCGACTACGAGCAGATCGCCCTCCAGCTCACCGGGCACGCCCGCGCGGTCGCCGCCGACGTCCAACGCCACGCCGCCGCCCTGCCGAAGAACGACGGCCGCGGCGCCCTCGCCGACGTCATCCTCCGCGAAGCCGCCGGCCGCCTCTCCCCACCGATCCAGGGCACCGCCCGCTGCGCCCAGAACCGCGCCCGGCTCGTACGGGCCCTGTACGAACGCCTGGACCGCCTGGCGGCCGCGCCCGTCGACCGGGCCGTCTGAACGGCCGCGCACCCGGGCGCGACCACGGACCCCGGGTGCGCGGCGCAGCAACCAGGACGAGCCGCTGGCGGGTGCCGTCGTCACGCGGCATCGTCAGGCGGGGAAATCGGCGGGCGCGGCCGTACCCCCTACGAATGGCCCTCGGTCAGCTGGCTGGCGGTGTTCTCGATCCACAGCAACGCCCACTCGACTCCGGCACGCCATCCGGGGTCTGCGCTGTCGTACCGGCCTTCCGTGTCGGCTCGGATGCTAGCCGCGAGGGTGCGCAGGTCCTTCTGCAGTCCCTGACGCCGGGCGGTGTCCATGGCCTGGATCATCTCGTCAGTGATGTCACCGGGTCGGAGTACGCTCATCGCCCCACGGTCTGCAGCACCTGCTCAGCCGGGCTCGCTGGAATCCTGACGACATACGGGACGACCTGCAGAATTTCGTGGCCGAGAGACTCGGCGGCCCGGATGGTGTGCTGATCGTCGATGACACCGGCTTCCTCAAGAAGGGAACGGTCTCGGCCGGAGTGCAACGCCAGTACTCCGGCACCGCCGGCCGCACCGAGAACTGTCAGATAGGCGTCTTCGCCGCCTACGCCTCCTCGCGCGGACGGGCTCTGGTGGACCGGGAGTTGTATCTCCCGAAGTCCTGGACGGGCGACCGGGACCGCTGCCGGGCGGCGAAGATACCCGAGGACCGCGACTTCGCGACCAAGGGCGACCTGGCCAAGGACATGATCCAGCGGGCCCTGGCGTCGCCGCTGCCGATCGCCTGGGTGACCGCCGACTCGGCCTACGGCCAGGAATGGCGGATGCTGGAGGAAGCCGGTGTCGGCTACGTCCTGGCCGTGCCGAAGTCCCAGCACACGCTCGCGGGCCGCATCGACTTCGCGATAGCCCAGGCGCCGGACGACGCCTGGGAACGCCACTCGTGCGGGAACGGCGCGAAGGGACCCCGCGTCTACGACTGGGCCGCGGCGAAGCTGCCCTCCGTCCCGGACTTCGACGGCGAGAACCCCACCCACGACCGGTGGGTACTGGACCGCCGCAGCCTGACCCGCCCCCAGGAGATCGCTTACTACCTCGCCTACGCGCCAGCCGGCACCGCCGTTGCCGAACTCGTCCGCGTCGCCGGAACCCGCTGGGCGATCGAGGAGTGCTTCCAGGCCGCGAAGAACGAGTGCGGCCTGGACGAGTACGAGGTCCGCCGCTATCCAGGCTGGTACCGGCACATCACCCTGGCCATGCTCGCTCACACCTTCCTCGCCGCCATGGCCGCCGCAGCCGGAACCGAAAAGGGGGCAGCAGAAACGGTTCCGGCGCCCTCACGACCCTCACCGTGGCGGAAGTCCGGCGACTCCTGGCAGCTCACTGCCCGTCGCCGCCTCAGCGCCGACGCATCGAACGCGCACTGAAGTGGTCACACTGGCGACGTCGACACCAGGCAACCGCCCAACGGTGCCACTGCAAGCGCCGCTGTAGAGGTTACGAACTTCCGCCACCCGGTCTCACGGCAGGTCAGTAGACTCGGTTTGACGCCCCTGACCAGCAGGAATAGCGAAGTGCGGCTGGAGTACTAGGACCAGCGGTGCAGCGCGGCCCGGGCCGGCAGTGTGACCGCCAGCAGGGCCAGGCCGCCGACGGCGACCGCGAAGCATCCGTACACCAGCGGAGGCACGTACGGCATGTCACCGGTCACGCCGCTCATCATCGGGATCAGCGTGGCCGCGGCGATCGCGGAGCCGAGGACCAGGCCCACCACGGCGACCAGCAGGCCCTCCCAGCGGAGCATCGTCATCACCTGACGCCGGGTGGAGCCGACGAGGCGCAGCATGCCCAGCTCGCGGCGGCGGTCCAGGACCGTCATCACCAGGGTGTTGACCGCGGCGACGGCGGCGAACCCGCCGAGGACCGCGGCCATGGTGTTGTTCATCCAGGCGCCCAGCTTCGCGTCGCGGTTCTGCTCGGTGGCGTAGCCGGAGGCGTCGGTGACCTCGCCCAGGGCGGTGAGCGGCTTCTCCGAGCCGCCCCGTACCAGGAGCGTGCTGTCGAAGCCCGAGGTGACGTGCCCGGCCAGGGACGCCCGGTCCATGGTCACCGTGGCCAGGCCGAGGCCGCGGTCGTAGACCGCGACGATCTCGGGGCTGACCTCCGTCCCGTCGGGGAGGTAGAGCGGGAGCCGGTCGCCGACACCGGCGTCCGCCGAGGTCGCCAGGGTCTTGCCGATGGCGATACGCCCCTCGCCGAGCCGGTCGAGGCTGCCGTCGCGTACGTCCAGGTCCTGCACCTTCGCCAGCTCGGCGCCAGAGCCGGTGACGCCCTGGGTGGCCGCGCCCTGGAGCGACTTGAACTCGCCGGAGCCGGTCGGCACCAGCACCTGCGTGTTCAGCAGCCCGACGGCCGCCTCCACGCCCGGCGCGCGGGCGGCGCGTGCCGCCGCGTCCACCGGGAGCCCGGCCGGGTCCGTCACCACGTGGTCCGCGGTGATGCCCGCGCGCAGCTGCTTGTCGGCGGCGTGGGTCTCGCTCGTGTGCATGAACACGAGGGTCGAGGAGAAGGCCACGGCGAGCACGATCGGGGTGATCGCGGAGGCGAGGCGGCGGGCGTTGGTACGGGAGTTGACGGCCGCGAGCTCGGCGGACGGGCCCGCGCCGCGCAGCGGGAGGCCGAACAGGCCGGCGCACAGCCGTGCCACCAGCGGGCCGAGCAGCCCGACGGCGAGCATGAAGAGCATGACGACGCCGAGGGCGGCGCCGGCCGCGTCGTCCCCGGCGGAGCGGGCGGACACGCCGGTGAGGATCGTGCCTCCGACGAGGGCGCCGACGCCGAGGAGGGTACGGACCAGACCGGGCCGCAGCCGCTCCACCGACGCGTCCGACAGCGCCTGTCCGGGCTTGATCTTCGCGGGCCGGCGCCCGGCCGTCCAGCCTGCGCCGAGCGCGGTGAGCAGCCCCATGACGACGGCGGCGAGCAGCGGAAGCCCGGAGACGTGCAGGTCCACGGCGCGCGGGATGGTGCCCCGGTCCTGGAGCTGCCCGAACCACCAGTGGGCGAGCCCGATGCCGGGCAGGCAGCCGATGATCCCGGCGAGCGGCGCGACGAGCAGTGCTTCGGAGGCGACCGCGCGGCGGACCTGCCGCGGGGTGGCGCCGACGGCGCGCAGCAGGGCGAACTCGCGGGCCCGCTGACCGACCGAGAGCGCGACGGTTCCGGCGGCCGTGAAGACCGCGACGATGGCGGCGATGCCGCCGAAGGAGCCGCCGATTCCGAAGAGCATCACCTTGGCGTATCCGAGGCCCGGGTCCTCGACGGCACCGCGGTCGTCGCCGGTGTGGACCTGGACGCCGGAGCCGGCCAGGGCCTGCTTCACTGCGCCGGCGAGGGCGTCGGCGTCGGTGCCGTCCTCCGCCAGCACGATGACGGCGTCGGCCTTGCCGGGATGCCCGGCGAGCACGGGGGCCTGGGTGTCGGCGAACCAGGTCAGGGCGCCCGCGTCGCCGGAGTAGCGGGCGGTCTCCGCGGGGCCGGCCTCGGCGACGCCAGCGACGCGGAAGTCCTGCCGGCCGGCGGCGGTCTCCAGTACGACGGTGTCGCCGACCGCGGCGTGCGCGGCGCGGGCCGTTCCCGCGTCGAGGACGACTTCCCCCTCGCGGGGTGCGGAGCCGGTGGTCAGCGAGGTGCCGGTGAAGGTGTGCGAGCCCCATCCGTGCGCGGTGAGCACACCTCCCGGAACATTCAGTGCACGGGCGCCGGCGTCCGTCGCGCGCACCGGGAAGGTGAAGTCCGCGACGGCGGTGGCCGCACCCGGCGCCCCGGCGGCCTTCACAGCCAGCCCGGCGTCCATCCGTGCCGTGTCCGGCAGGGGCGTCGCCTCCTTCTCGCGGTCCTCGCCGCTGCCGGTGACGACGTACTTGTTCTGGTCCGCCGCCGCGACGACCGGCGCGTTCGCGTACCGTTCCGGCGGCACGGAGGCGCGCAGGCTGGTCTCGAGCAGGATTCCGCAGGCCGAGACGATCAGTGCGGACATCAGCAGCGCGAGGAAGGTCCCCGCGAAGGACGCGGGCTTGAAGCGGACGGCCTCACGGGCGAGTCCGTTGGGGCGCCTCATGCCGCCACCCCCGCCATCGCACCGGAGCGGGAGGTGCGCGAGGTGAGCACGGCCATCCGTGCCGCGATCTGCTCCGCCGAACCGCGCTCGAGGTGGTCGGCGAAGGCGCCGTCGGCGAGGAACAGCACACGGTCGGCCCAGGCGGCCGCGGCCGGGTCGTGGGTGACCATGACAACGGTGGCGCCCAGAGCGTCCACCGCGTTGCGCAGCAGGCCGAGGACCTCGGCGGCGGTGCCGGTGTCGAGTGCGCCGGTGGGTTCGTCCGCGAAGATCACGTCGGGGCTGGTGACCAGGGCGCGGGCGACGGCCACGCGTTGCTGCTGACCGCCGGAGAGCTCTCCGGGCCGGCGCTTCGCCTTGTCGGCGAGTCCGACCCGGGCGAGCACCGCGGCCGCCCGGCGCCGGTCCTGGCGCTGCCCGGCCAGGCGCATAGGCAGCAGCACGTTCTGCTCCACGGTCAGCGACGGCAGCAGGTTGAACGCCTGGAAGACGAAGCCGAGGCGGCTGCGGCGCAGCTCGGTGAGCTCGTTCTCACTCATGCCGGTGATCTCCGTGCCGCCGAGGCGCACGGATCCCGCCGACGGCCGGTCGAGCCCGGCAGCGCACTGCAGGAAGGTGGACTTGCCTGACCCGGACGGGCCCATGACCGCGGTGAACGTGCCGCGCGGCAGGGCGAGGTCGATGCCCGCGAGGGCGTGCACCGTGCCCGCCCCGTGGCCGTACTGCCGCCGGACGTCGCGCAGTTCGACGGCGAGACCGGGCGTGGCGGCCGGGGCCTTGGGCCGGTTGTCCGCCTTCTGCCGCTTGCCCCTGCGTAGCTTCATGTCCCGTCTCCCTCTCATGTGCACTTTCTGTGACGGGTGAAGAGTGCGGGGACGGCTGAGCGCCGGGCGTCATACCGGGGAGCCAATGTGGGGGTGCTACCGCGGTAGGGGGCGGGGGTGGTCCTACTCGCCCGGAGCGACCAGCCCCGACTCGTAGGCGAAGACCACCGCCTGGGCGCGGTCGCGCAGGTCAAGCTTGGTCAGGACGCGGCTGACGTGCGTCTTCACCGTCTGCTCAGCCAACACCAGCGTCTGCGCGATCTCCCCGTTCGACTGCCCGCGGGCCACCAGCGTGAGGACCTCGGTCTCGCGTTCCGTCAGGCCTTTGAGCCGCAGCGCGGGCTTGCCCCGGACGGCGGGACGCTGCTTGGCGAAGTCCGCGATGAGGCGGCGCGTCACGGAAGGGGCGAGCAGCGCGTCGCCCGAGGCCACGACGCGGACCGCCGCGATGAGGTCGGCCGGCGGCGCATCCTTGAGGAGGAAGCCGCTCGCGCCCGCCCGGAGCGCCTCGTAGACGTAGTCGTCGACGTCGAAGGTGGTGAGCATCAGGACGCGCGGCCGGTGTGCCACACCGGGTGCCGGCTCCAGGAGGCGGCGTGCGGCCTCCAGCCCGTCCATCTCGGGCATCCGCACGTCCATCAGCACGACGTCCGGGTGGGTACGCCGGCTCAGCTCGACGCCCTGCGCGCCGTCGGGGGCCTCGCCCACCACGTCGATGTCGCTCTGGGCGGCCAGCAGGGCGGCGAAGCCGGCCCGCACCATGGCCTGGTCGTCGACGATGATGACGCGCGTCGTCATGTGAAGTCCTTTTCAGCCAAGGAAGTTCAGGGGAAGTTGGGCGGCGACCCGGAAGCCGCCGTCCGGTAGCGGCCCCGTGTCGAGGCTGCCGCCGACGAGCCGCACCCGCTCGCGCATGCCGACGAGGCCGTGCCCGGTGCCGCCCACCTCGAGCGGCCCGTCGGGTGGCTGGGGCGGCGGTCCGTTGACGACCAGGACGGTGAGCCGCGCACCGTCCTGCGGATCGGACTCCGTCACCGACAGCGACACCTGCGTGCGGGCACCCGGCGCGTGCCGCACGACGTTCGAGAGAGCCTCCTGGACAATCCGGTACGCGGACAGGCCGACCGCCTCGGGCACCTCGACGTCGCAGGGGGTGAACTCCACCGGCCCGCGGGCCCTCGCCGTCACTTCCACCAGCTGCCCGATCTGCGCCAGGCCCGGCTGGGGCACGAGCTCGCCGTGTGCCTCCTCATTGCGCAGCACGCCGAGGAGCCGTCGCATCTCGCCGAGCGACTCGCGCGCGGTCGCCGCGATGGACGTGAACTCCTCCCGCACGTCCGGCGGCAGCCTGTCGAGGCGGTACTCCGCGGTGTCCGCCTGCACCGTGATGACGGACATGTGGTGTGCCACCACGTCGTGCAGCTCGCGGGCGATCCGGGCGCGCTCCTCCAGCAGCGTCCGCCGGCCACGTTCGGCCTCGCTGATCGTCTCCTGCTCGACCAGCCTGCGCTGCACTTCGGACCGCTCGTGCAGCGCACCGCCCAGCAGGAGCGCGACGCCCCCGAGGATGGTGAACAGCAGGCCCATGGCGCCGAAGCCATGGGGCGCGACGAACCCCAGGGCCACGTTCGCGGTGGCCGTGGCCAGCCACACCAGCAGCAGTGTCCGGCGTCGCTCGCGCAGCCCCAGGGCGAGGCAGAGGCCGACGTACCCGACGATCTCCATGGGCGGGAACGGCCACAGCAGCCGCTCCTGGAAGTCGACGGTGAGCAGGGCGAGCGCCCCGGCGACGTCCGCGACGAAGACCACGTACCAGGCCTGCAGCGGCCGTACGACGGCGAGCAGCAGCGGCGCGGCCTGCGCGACGGCCAACCCGCCAGCGACGCCTCCGGTCAGGCCGTAGTCGGCGGTGAGGACCACGAGGGTCGTGGGCAGCAGGGCGACGCACAGCACGAACGCCACGGCCCATGGCAGCAGCCGCACCCATCGCCGCGAGGCCCCCGCGAGCAGTGCGCGCGGGCGTTCCTCCTCCACTGAGGTCATGCGCACCAGCCTATGTGCGCCGCGACGGCGTCCGGAGTGGCGCAAGGCGTCGGCTCCTCAGATGTCGGCACGCAGCGGTTCTCCCACTTCGTACATGTGCCGCAGGGCCTGACGGCAGGAGTCGACGAGGTCGGTCTCCGCGTAGGGGATGCCGAGGTCGCGGCAGCGTGCCTTCACCATGGACTGGGCGAGCCTCAGGTGCGGGCGGGGCATGCTGGGGAACAGGTGGTGCTCGATCTGGTAGTTGAGGCCCCAGAGGAACCAGTCGGTGAGGAAGCTGCCCCTGACGTTGCGGGACGTGAGGACCTGGAGCCGCAGGTGTTCCCAGCAGCAGGTTGCCGTGGATGAGCCCGATACGGCGGTTGGTGGCGCGGTTGCCGCTGATCTGGGCATGGCCTGCGTCGTGGCCGATGAACGCCGGGCGGGCACACAGGACGGCGAGGACGGAGGCCAGCGCGACGACCCACCAGGAGCCGCCGATGAGCGCCATGCCGGTGACGATGGCGGCAAGACCCAGTGCGTTGGTCGCGATGGTGTGCGCGTACCAGCCGGGGCGCCGGTCGAGCAGCCCCTGTCCCTTGACGTCACGCAGCAGCGGCGTGAACTCGCTGCCCGCGTCCGGTGGGGCTTGTCGCGCGGTGGCGTTCTCGGGGTGCGGCGGAGGCGAGCTTCGCCGTGTGCTGTCGGCACGCGTGGTCACTACAGCGGTGGTCGGCAACGTCCTGAAGCGGCGCATCCATCCGTCTCCCTCCGTCTCGTCCGTGGGAAGACGAGAAGGTAGAGACGCGGTGGGCGCCGGGGCGTCACACCAGGGAGCCAAGACGCGGTGATACCCGGGTAGGGGGTGGACCAGGTCCGGTCACTGCGCGGCACGGGCCGCACCGCCCCCGGTGGGCCGCCCCGCGAGCAAGGACCTTCCGAAACGACCACTCCCCCCTACGCCACGATCTCTCCCGCGGCCGCGACGGACCCCGGCGGAATACCCCCGCGTCGGCGGGGAGGACGCCGGGAGTGTTGCTCACGGCTGGGGGTGCTCCGGAACACCCCCGCGGACGCGGGGGGGGGTGCCTCTATGTTCTTCGTCAAGGCACCCCTGTCGGTTTTGGGGTCATTCGGTCTTGCTGGGGTCATGCGGCGAGCTCGACGTCCGTGGGCGTGCGCGGTTCGTAGAAGCGGTTGAGTGGGCCTCGTCCACGATCGCGAGGTCGAAGCTCGCCATGCGCTGGCCGTAGAGGCGCTCTCCGCCCGCCAGCGCGGCCTCCAGCGGCCCGCGAACCTTGCGCTGGCCCTCGGGAGCGTCGATGTCCTCACGGTCCACGAGAGAGGCGTACGTGGCGAACACGACCACGGGCCCGGAGCTGGCCCACAGGGCGAGCTGGATCGGGTTGGTGGTGGTGCGCACCCCCAGCTCATTGAGGATCGGATCGGTCTCCAGCGAGCACACCGCCACCATCGGCGCCCGGTGGCCCACCAGACGCCACGCCTGGGCAGTCCTGCACGAGCAGGTCCAGGGTCGGCACCGTCACCAGGATCCGGCCGCCGGAGAAGCACTCCAGCGCGCATGCGGCGGCCGTGATCGTCTTGCCCGACCCGGTCGCTGACACGATCGTGCCCCGAGCACCCTGCGGGGGCACAGATGACCTTGCAGGGAATCCCACCCACTTACGAAAGGCCAACTTCTGGTCGACCTGGTGTTCTTTGAGCTGAATCACATAGGTTTCCTTGTCTCCCCGATGCCCTAGTTCTCCTGCTCTTCCAGACGGCCGCGTGCAGGTTGGTCACCGTACCCGGATTGTTTCAGATCGACCTGTCCGCGAGATGCCATCGGTAGGGTGCCCCGTTGGCTAGTACTCCAGCAGCGGTTCGCTATCTGGCCTGGTCAGAGGCATTGTCGGAAGTGTAGTTGGCTGCTGGCACGTCAGGGGCTGTCTTGCCGGACTGCCCCTCCAACGAATGACATCGAGAACTGTCTGCGCTGTGACGAGGGCAGTCTTCCCGCGTGATCGATGGCCTTGCCGACGCGACCTGGGACCGTGAACTCGACGACCTCTTCCTGCGCATCGGCCACCGTTTCGGCCGTGCCGATCTGCGACGCCGTATGCGTGACTACGTCCGTGCCCTGCTCGGCCCGGTCGGCCGCAAGAACGGCTGGCAGCTGGCCGAACACGCAGGCCACCGCACCCCCGACGGCCTGCAACGGCTGCTGAACGGAACTACCTGGAACGCCGACGACATCCGCGACGACCTGCAGGCATACGTCGCTGAACGACTCGGCGAAGCCGACGGAGTCCTCATCCTCGACGACACTGGCTTCGTCAAGAAAGGCACCACCTCCGCAGGTGTCCAGCGCCAGTACTCCGGCACCGCCGGCCGCACCGAGAACTGCCAGATCGGTGTCTTCGCCGCCTACGCCACCACCCACGGACGCGCCCTGGTGGACCGCGAACTGTATCTGCCCAAGTCCTGGACGGACGACCGCGAACGCTGCCGCGCCGCCAAGATTCCTGATGAGAGGGTCTTCGCCACCAAACCAGAACTGGCCAGGGCCATGGTGCTGCGCGCACTCGCCTCGCCGCTGCCGATCGCCTGGGTGACCGCGGATGCCGCCTACGGCCAGGAGTGGCGCTTTCGGCGGGTACTGGAAGAAACCGCCGTCGGCTATGTGCTCGCCGTCCCGAAGTCCCAGCCGGTGCCCCGCTTCGGCCGGATCGGCTATCTCTTCAGCCAGGCACCGGATGAGGCATGGGAGCAACGTTCGTGCGGCGACGGCGCCAAGGGCCCGCGCGTCTATGACTGGGCAGCCGTCCAGCTCCCGGTGATCGAGGACTTCGACAGTGAGCGGCCCGCCCATCACCGCTGGGCGCTGGCCCGGCGCAGCATCAGCAGACCCGATCAGGTCGCCTACTACCTCGCATACGCGCCGGTGGGAGCCGGTGTCGACCAGCTCGTGCGCGTTGCCGGACGTCGGTGGGCGATCGAGGAATGCTTCCAGGCTGCGAAGAACGAGTGCGGCCTGGACCAGTACGAAGTCCGCCGCTACGTCGGACGGATGAGGCACATCACCCTGGCCATGCTCGCGCATGCCTTTCTCGCGGTCACGGCGGCCCAGGCGGCGGCAAAGGGGGGCGCAGAAACGGTTCCACCATGGTCCCGCTCACCGTGGCAGAAGTCCGTCGGCTGCTGGCAACTGACCCCGCCCACCGGCCCCGCCCGCCCCTTCGCATCCATGCGCTGAGTTGGTCGCGATGGCGGCGAAGGCATCAGGCCGTGGCCCGACACTGTCACTACCGACGACGATGTCATTCGTTGGAGGGGCGGTCCGGAAAGACAGCCCCTGACGTGCCAGCAGCCAACTACACTCCCGACAATGCCTCTGACCAGGCCAGATAGCGAACCGCTGCTGGAGTACTAAGACCGCGCGTTGTCGAGTGATGGAGGTTATCGCGGTGGCTGGTTATGGGGCACTTTCCGACGTATACGAGTGGCTGATCGGGGACGACAGGTTGACCCCCGCCAAGGCAGCCGCGGTTTACTACAGCGATGTCATGGGCTCTCTGCCGCCCAACGCGCGCGTCCTCGACTGCGCGTGTGGAACCGGCCAGCTCGCCGTCGGTCTCGCAAGTCTTGGCCTTGACGTGGTCGCCACAGACGCCAGCAAGGGGATGGTTCGCCGGACCGAGAAGGCCGCCGACGAGCAGGGTGTCTCGCTTCGAGCCCTCCGCGCGAGCTGGGACGAGCTGCCCGACCACCTGGAGGACTCCACGTTCGATCTGGTGTTCTGCGTCGGCAACTCGCTGGGGCACGCCGAGGGCGCAGCCGGGCGCCTGACCGCACTGGAAGCGATGTCGCGGCTGCTGAATCCGGGCGGACGCCTCGTGCTCCACTCACGCAACTGGGAGCTCGTGCGCTCCGCCGGCTCACGGGTGGACGTCCGCGATCGGCTCATCCGCCGCAACGGCCGCGATGCGGTCGTCAGCTACTACTGGCAGATCGAGCAGCGCTGGGAGCAGGAACACTTCCTCGAGATCGTGGTCGCCCAGATCGAGCCGGATGGGTCAGTGCGAGCCTGCTCGGAGCGGTTGTCCATCTGGCCCTACCGGTACGAGGACCTCGTGGCGCAGTTGCAGAGTGTCGGGCTCACGGTGCAGTCCACCACCTTCGACCCCGAGAGCGATGGATACCTGGTGGTCGCCAGCCGCGACCAGGCGCGAGGCACGTCGGAGCCGGCGCGCTGATCCGCCTTCGTCGTTGCCGGCCTGCCGGCTCGCGACCACCTGCAGCGGGTTCTTCGCGAAGTGTTCAGCGCTTGCAGCGGTTGCTGCGGGTGCGGTCCTCACTCTGTATCTGACCTGCTCAAGCTGAGGTTGGAAACAGCTCAGTTCAACGTCACCCGTTCCCCGCCGATAAGGGGCGCGGGGGACACCGATCGACCCCCTCGCTCCAAAATTAACTCACCTCAGATTCAACCTTGGAAGTTTTTGAGGATTCCCGTATGTGAGGACACGCTGCAGCCCTGCTCGCAACCCTCCAAGGTCGACGCTTGACGCAATGGCCAATGGAATGATGTTGGAAGGGAGACCCAGCACCTCGATGGCTTCGTCATTGAAGCTTAGAGTCAGGAGGTCAGACAGTAGGGAGACTCCTTTGAGGCCGCCGTAGTGAACGCCTCCACTCTCGTTCACAACACAGTAGCTATCTGTCCCATTCCTTACATTCTGCTCGTCTGGCTGATCATCTACGAAACGCTGGAGATCAAAGTAATACCCGTTCTCCACTGCATCTACGCCATCACCGATGAAGACGGAGAAGGTTACGCCGGGAACTTCCTCCCCGATCATCAGCGTCGTAATTTCCCAATAGGGTGACAGGTTGCTCATTCGCCCCATTTCCATTCCTTACGACCTTGCTTGTACACGAAGGTTACTCAGCTCGGGTCTGTAGCATGAAGGGTGTAACTCCCCAGTAGGTCGCGGTGGTTACGGCTGCTGTGACCGATGGGGGCAAGACCGTGAAGCAGAGCACGCGTTCGACCGTTGAGGTGGGCCGGAAGACGGCTGCGCCGTCGCTGGACAGGGCCTTGGTGGCCCAGCTGATGGCCCGGGTGAAGGCTGACGGCGTGAGCCTGACCGGAGAAGGAGGACTTCTCCGGCCAGCTGACGAAGCTGGTGCTGGAGGGAGTTCTGGAAGGCGAGCTCACCGACCACCTGGGCCGGGAGAGCGGTGGGCGGACGGAGGACGGCCGCAGCGGGAACTACCGCAACGGACACCGGTCGAAGATGGTGACGACCGAGGTCGGACCGGTGGAGATCGACGTCCCGCGGGACCGGAACGGGTCCTTCGAGCCGGAGCTGGTGAAGAAGCGGCAGCGGCGACTGACGGGCGTCGACGAGATGGTGCTGTCGCTGTCGGCGAAGGGCCTCACCCATGGAGAGATCTCCGCGCATCTGGCCGAGGTTTGCGGCGCCGATGTGTCCAGGCAGACGATCTCCACGATCACGGACAGCGTGCTCGAGCGGATGGCCGAGTGACAGAACCGCCCGCTCGACCGCGTCTACCCGGTCGTGTTCATCGACTGCGTGAACGTCAAGATCCGGGTTCTGTCGACGATCTTGTGATCCGGACGGCTGAGCTTGTCGCTCCGCCTGTTCGCGATCATGCATCGCGTGCTCTCGTGATGTGTTCCTGGAGCTGTTTCCGTACCTGACCGCGTTGGTGATCGAGGAAGTGGAGAGGCGCCCGGACCAAGTAGTGCTGAGAACGCGGGTGCGGGCGACGACGGCTCCTGCCGGTGCGGTCAGAGCTCGGCCCGAGTGCACGGCCAGTACGTACGCAGGCTGCGTGATGTCGCCGTGGGCGGGCTCGGTGTCGTGATCGAGTTACGTATCCGCCGCTTCCGCTGCGAGAACCCTGCCTGCACGGCGGTGACGTTCGCCGAGCAGGTCCTGGGACTGACCACCCCGCACAGTCGGCATACCCCGCTGCTGCGCGAGATGTTGACGCAGATCGGGCTGGCCCTGACCGGCCGGGCAGGAGCCCGACTGGCGTCCGCGGTCGGCCTCACCATAGGCAGGGACACACTGTTGCGACTGGTCAGGTCCCTGCCCGAACCGGAAATCGGCAAGGTGGAGGTCCTCGGCGTCGACGACTTCGCCTTCCGCAAGGGCCGCCACTACGGCACGGTATTGATCGACATGGCCCCCCACCGGCCGCTACACCTCTACGACGGCCGCGACGGGGAGGACCTGGCTGCCTGGCTCCGCGATCACCCCGAGGTGACGGTCATCTGCCGGGACCGTTCCAGCGGATACGGGGAGGGCGCTCGGGTCGGGGCGCCGCAGGCCGAACAGGTTGCGGATCGCTATCACCTGTGGGCCAACCTCGGCCAGGCGGTCGAGAAGACGGTCAACGCCTATCGCTCCCGTCTAGGGGAACCGCCTCCAGCACAGGCCAGTAGCCACGACACCCCCTCGGTGAAGCCCGAGGTGGTGCAGCCCCCGAAAGAACTGAAGATCGTGGCCCGGCTGCGTGAGCAGCATGCCGCCGCCCATGAGCTCTGGGAACAGGGGATGTCAAAGGCGGCGATCGGCCGGGAACTCGGACTGCACCAGGCGACCGTCCGCAAGCTGGTGAGTGCTCGCTCCGCCGATGACGTCGTCGCCAAGAGCCTGCAACGGGCGCATATCGTCGACCCATACGTCGGCCACCTGCACCGGCGCTGGAGCGAAGGCATCCGAAACGCCGCCCAGCTCTACCGGGAGATCCAAGAGCTCGGCTATCCGGGAGGCGAGTTGGCCGTCCAGCGCCATCTGCGGCGCTACCGGACCGGGCGCGGACACGCACCCGACCCGGGACCCAAGCCTCCGTCGGTCCGCGAGGTCGCCTCCTGGATCATGACCCACCCCGAGCACCTGCGGGACGAGAACGCCGACAAGCTGCACCGGCTGCGTGAGCGCGATTCCGAACTCGACCGGCTCACCCTTCACGTCAGGAAGTTCGCCGCGATGATGACCGGCCGCCACGGCGACCGCCTTGAAGACTGGATCACCGACGTCGAACGGGACAGCCTGGCCCCGCTTGCGGGCTTCGCCCGCAACCTCCGCCGCGACTTCGACGCCGTCCGCAACGGACTGTCCCTGCCCCACAGCTCCGGTGCCGTCGAGGGCAACATTAACCGACTGAAAATGCTGAAACGCCAGATGTTCGGCCGCGCCAGCCTCGATCTCCTTCGCAAACGCGTCCTGCTCACACAATGAGCCTCAACCCACCGGATCACAAGATCGTCGACAGAACCAAGATCCGCGACGGCCAGGTCGCCAACCGGCCCGTCTACATGGCGCTCGCCGTGACGGCGGAAGGGACCCGCGACATTCTCGGCCTGTGGGTCGGTGACGACGGTGAGGGGGCCAAGTACTGGCAGCATGTCCTCACCGAGATCAAGAACCGGGGCGTCGCGGATGTCCTCATGGTGGTCTGCGACGGGCTCAGGGAACTTCCCGAGTCCGTGACCCGCGTCTGGCTCCTGGCCGTGGTCCAGACCTGCGTGGTTCATCTGCTGCGGAACAGTTTCCGCTACGCGGGCCGGCAGGACTGGGAGAAACTCGCGAAGGACCTGCGGCCTGTCTGCACGGCTCCGACCGAGGCCGCGGCAGCCGAGCGGTTCGGCGAGTTCCAGGGGAAACGGGGAACGAAGTACCGGGCAATCGTCCGGCTCTGGGAGAACGCCTGGGCGGAGTTCGTACCCTTCCTTTCCTTCGACGCGGAGATCCGGAAGGTCATCTGCACGACCAACGCGATCGAGTCGTTCAACGCCGGGATCCGCAAGGCCGTCCGGGCCCGCGGCCACTTCCCGACCGACCAGGCCGCCCTCAAGTGCGCCTACCTGGCGATCATGAGCCTGGACCCGAAGGGCACCGGCACGACAGCCTGGACCCGCCGCTGGAAGCTGGCCCTGAACGCCTTCGGCATCGCGTTCGACGGCCGACTCACCACCGGCATGACCAACAACTGAAATCAACCAACGGAGTTACACCGTTCCGCAGACACTCCCCCACGAGGAGCGGCTGTGGCGGCGGATCTACCCGCCGACCGGTCGGGAGGGCCTGGTCCCCCTCGCGTTCGTGTTCGCCGACACCACCGAGACGAAGGTCGACAACACCGTGAAAGGGCGTTGTCAGGTTGGCTGACCGGCCTGGGATGATTTTGGAGTTGGCTGTGCCGGGGTGGGGTTTGCTCGTGTCGTCCGCGTCGCCGTCGTGCAAGGGGCACCGGTACCCGGTCGAGGTGATCGCGCACGGCGTGTGGCTGTACTTCCGTTTCCCGCTCAGCTTCCGCGAGGTCGAGGAGCTGATGCTCGAGCGCGGCGTGCTCGTCTGTCTCCCACGAGACGGTCCGGCGCTGGTGCGCGAAGTTCGGGCAGACCTACGCCAACGGCCTGCGCCGCCGCCAGCCCCGGCCGGGCGACAAGTGGCACCTGGACGAGGTCTTCGTGAGGATCAACGGTGAGCTGAAGTACCTGTGGCGGGCCGTGGACGCCGACGGCACCGTCCTGGACATCCTCGTGCAGAACCGGCGGGACAAGGCCGCGGCCAGGCGCTTCTTCCGCCGCCTGCTGAAGAAGACCCGCACGGTGCCCCGGGTGATCGTCACCGACAAGCTGCGCTCCTACCGAGCGGCCCACCGCGAGGTCATGCCCTCGGTCGAGCACCGCTCGTACAAGGGCCTGAACAACCGGGCCGAGAACAGCCACCAGCCCACCCGACAGCGCGAACGCGCCATGAAAGGCTTCCGCAGCGTCGGCGGAACCCAGCGGTTCCTGGCCGCGTTCAGCGGCATCTCACCCCACTTCCGGCCCCGCTGCCACCTGATGACCGCCCCCGGCTACCGAGCCGAGATGACCATCCGCTTCGCCATCTGGGACCAGATCACCCGCGCCGCCGGCCAGCCCGCCGACGCCTGAACACCGGCCCGGAACCCGGCCCCTCCCCACGCCCCGACGCGCCGCCAGAGACCCACGCACCCAATAATGTGACAGCGCCACTGGACCGAGTGCTGCGGTCGAAGGCCGACGGGGCGATCCACCTGCACGACCTGACCCGCGAGCACCCACCGGCGGCCTTCGTCCTGTTCTCCTCGGCGGCCGCCGCCCTCGGCAGCCCCGGTCAGGCCAACTATGCGGCGGCGAACGTCCTGCTGGACGGTCTGGCCCGGCACCGTCGCGCCGCCGGACTGCCCGCGCTCTCCATCGCGTGGGGCCTGTGGGGACAGCGCACGGGATGACCACCCATCTGTTTGAGGCGGACCTGCGCCGGATGACGCGCGCGGGTCTGGCCCCGCTGGACACCGAGGGCGGACTGGCGCTGCTCGATGCCGCGCTGGCGACGGGTGAGGCGACCGTACTCGGAGCGCGGGTGGACCTGGCGACCCTGCGCGCCCGGGGTGCCGATGCGACGATCCCGCCGTTCCTCCGCAGCCTGGTGAGGGTGCCCGCCCGGACCGCGCCGAACAGATCGGCGGAGCGGGAGCGGGAGGCGACGGTACGGCGGGAACTTGCCGGTCTGACACCGCAGAAGCGCCGGCAGGCGCTGCTGCACCTGGTCCGCTCCGCCGCGGCCGCCGTGCTCGGCCACGCCGACGTCGGCCAGGTCCCGTTCGACGGGGCGTTCACCGAGCTCGGCTTCGACTCGCTCACCGCCGTCGAGCTGCGCAACCGGGTGCAGGCCTCGACGGAGTTGCGGCTGCCCGCGACCCTGGTCTTCGACCACGCGACCCCGCTCGCGCTGGCGGCGTACCTGGATGAGGAACTGGCGGCCGGGCCGAGCCCCGCCCCGGCGGAGGAAGCCCGCAGGACCCTTGTGGAGAGCGGCGCGCCGGACAGCATCGAGGCGCTGTACCGGGCGGCCTGCCGGCAGCGGAAGGCGCGCGAGGCGATGGACCTGCTCGCCGCGGCGTCCCGGCTCCGGGAGCAGTTCACCGACCCGGCGGCGCTGGCCACCCCGCCCCGGCCGGTCCGCCTGGCCTCCGGTTCCGACGAACCCGTGCTGGTCTGCCTGTCCACGATCACCGCGCTGTCCGGCGTCTACCAGTACGCCTGCTTCGGCACGGCCCTCAAGCAGCGACGCGAGGCGTGGTTCGTGCCGGTGCCGGGGTTCACGGCGCACGAGCCGGTGCCGGCCGGTGTGGACGCCATCGTCGATCTGCACGCCGACCTCGTGCTGCGGTGCGCCGAGGCCCGCGCGTTCGCCCTCGTCGGCCACTCGGCCGGTGGCTGGCTGGCGCACGCGGTGACGAGCCGGCTGGACGCTCGGGGTGTGCCGCCGGTGGGTACCGTACTGATCGACACCTACCTGCCGGGCAGTTCCGCGTTCACCCAGGTACAGGACGCGCTGACCGACATGATGTTCGACCACGAGTCCACGGTCGGGCGGCTCGACAGCGCCCGGCTCACCGCGATGGGCGCCTATCTGCGGCTGTTCGACGACTGGAAGCCCGAACCGGTGCGCACACCGGCCCTGTTCGTCCGCGCGGGCGAGCCGGTGACCGACACCGTCCCGGGCGACGGGTGGCGCCTGAGCTGGCCGCTGCCGAACACCACGCGGGAGGTTCCGGGCGACCACTTCTCCATGATGCAGTCCGGCGCCGCCACGACCACCGAGGCCGTCGACGCCTGGTTGCGCGACATCCCGCGACCGAAGGCCGGTTGAGTCGAGGCGGGGCTGCCCCGGCCGGCCGGGTCCGGGCGGGGCAGCCCCGCGTACGAGACGCCACAGGGCCCCGGCACACGCCGGAGCCCTGTGGCATCGGGTCCGTTCAGCCGTTGTGCGCGGCCAGCGCGTCCGTCAGCTCCGTGTAGGACGGACCGGGGGAGAGCACCGGAGGCTCCCAGCCGGTGGCCAGTACGGCGTCCAGCCGCTCACGTACCTCGGGGGTGTCCAGGCTGTCCGGGGAAGCCATCAGATTGGCGCGCAGTTGCGCCAGTTCCCACAGGTGGTGGTCCTGCTGACCGGCCAGGGCGGTGAGAACGGCCGGCGGGAGGCCGGAGGGCGGCTCCGGACGGCCGTCCACCGTCGCGCGCCAGCTCCGGGTGCGCTCCACGTCGTCGTGGACCCCGTCCTCGTACCAGGGGCGGACCGTGCGCCGGACGTAGGCCCGCAGCCCTGCGCCCACCGCCTCCAGGTCCGCGCCGTGGCGGCCCATCAGGTCACTGAGTTCGGCCGCACCGGCCAGGGCGAAGGAAGCGCCACGGCCCAGGATGGGATCGGTCGTGCACAGCACGTCCCCGATCGGCAGATAGCCGGACGGGGTGTCGGGCGTCAGCTCGCGCCAGGTGTTGGTGAGTCCGGCCATCGGTACGACGTCCCCGATCGGCTCGGCGCTGCCCGGCCGGAGCCACGGCTCGAACTGGGCCACCGCGTTCGCGGCGGCCTCGAACGTGCCGGTCTCGCGCAGCCGCCCGAGTGCCTCGTCCTCCGGCAGCCGGGCGAACACCACCGCGAACGTACGGTTGTCATGTGCGTAGAGCCCGCCGCCGAAGCCCGCTCCACCCGCGAAGACCACGGGAACCAGGAACGTAGGCGGCTTCGGCACGCCGTCAAGGAGTCGGTAGAAACGGCTGTGGTAGACGTTGCCGCAGGGGCTCTCCTCCACCTCCTTGGTGAAGGCGCCGACCAGCGGCGAGCGACGCCCCGTGGCGTCCACCACCGCGTCCGCGTCGATCACCGCGCCGTTCACCCGCACACCCCGGACGCGTCCCCGGTCCACCACGACCTCACGGACCGAGAGGCCGTGGTGGACCCGGACACCGGCCTGCCCCTGCAGGGCGCGGTGCAGTACCCACTCGACGGTCGCCCGGCGTGAGCCGAAGCTCGCCAGCTCGGTCGCGTCGGCCGGGGCCTCGACCCCGGGCGGCGCGGTCATGTCCACCTCGTCGACTCCATGTGCGAGCAGATCCTCGTGCACATCCGGCAACCGGGTGTGCAGCAGGTGCCGGAACAGGCCGAGGAACATGTGCGGGTGGCGGACCTGCGGCGCACCCGGCCGCTGCCACTCCTGAACGTCGCCGAGGTCCTTCGGCGGGGGACCGTCCCGCTCCACCAGGTCCACCGCGTACCCCTGGCGGGCGAGCAGCAGCGCGGCGCTCAGTCCGGCTATGCCCCCGCCCGCCACCACGATTCGTGCAGCCATGCATGCTCCCGGATGTTGTGCGGCCCCCACGAGTCACTGCGAAGCGGCGGCCACACCCCAGGCCCGTGCCCCGGTCGGGCACTGTGCCCGTGCCGTTGAGCCGACTGCGTCACGCCGCGATGCTAGTGACCTGAGTCGGAGATTCGTCGGCAGTAGGCCGCGACTTTGTCGAGGATTTCGTCGGCAGTCTTCGTCCAGACGAACGGTCGTGGATTGTCGTTCCAGTCGGCCAGCCAGGAACGAATATCGCGTTCGAGGGCCTGGACGGAGCGGTGGACACCGCGCTTGAGCTTCTTCTGCGTGAGCTCGGCGAACCACCGCTCCACCAGGTTCAGCCAGGACGAACTCGTCGGAGTGAAGTGCAGATGGAACCGCGGGTGAGCCAGCAGCCACTTCTTGACGGCGGGTGTCTTGTGGGTGACGTAGTTGTCCAGGATGAGATGGACCTCGAGGTCGGCGGGCACCTCCTTGTCCAGCCTGGCCAGGAACTTCTTGAACTCCACGGCCCGGTGCCTGCGGTGCAGGGAGCCGATCACTTTGCCGGTGGCGACCTCCAGGGCCGCGAACAGGGTGGTGGTGCCGGCCCGGACGTAGTCGTGGCTGCGGCGCTCAGGAACCCCGGGCATCATCGGCAGCACCGGCTGAGAGCGGTCGAGGGCCTGGATCTGCGACTTCTCGTCCACACACAGGACCAGGGCCTTCTCCGGCGGATCCAGATACAACCCGACGACGTCACGGACTTTGTCGATGAACAGCGGGTCGGTGGACAGCTTGAACGTCTGTGACCGGTGCGGGGCCAGGGCGAACGCCCGCCAGATCCGCGAGATCGCGGACTGGGACATGCCCGTGGCCGCCGCCATCGACCTGGTCGACCAGTGGGTGGCGTTCTTCGGCTTCTCCTCCAGCGTCTTGACGATGACCCGCTCGACGTCCGCGTCGGTGATCTTCCGCGGAGCACCGGGCCGCGGCTCGTCACACAGGCCGTCCAGCCCTCGCTCGAGGAAGCGTCGCCGCCAGGTGCGGACCGTGTCCGGAGAGGCACCCAGCCGGCGCGACACCTCCATGATCGAGTGTCCGTCGGCGCACTCCAGCACGATCCTTGAACGCTGGGCCAGTGCCTGAGCGGTCGAGCGGCGGCGCACCCAGCCCTCCAGCACGGCCCGCTGGGCATCGGTCACCGACAACGGCGGAATCTTCGGACCCGGACGACTCATGCCAAACCAACGACGAGTCTCCGACTCAGGTCACTAGTAGGGCTTGGTTATCTTCACTCGCGGGTGGCGTGTCCGTTTGCTCGTGGGTGTCGTTGAGGTGGTGTGACACCTGAGGAGTTGGCCGGGGTCCGGGAGGACCTGGAGGCGTTCGCGGCGGAGTTGTTCGACGGGTTCTTCCGGGCGGATCAACGGCGGTGGGGGCAGGCGTATGTGCGCGGGCTGCTGCTGGACGGACGGCGCAAGTCGGTGGAACCGATGGCGGCCCGTCTCGGCGGGGACGGCAACCGGCAGGCGCTGGCCCACTTCATCACCTCCAGTCCGTGGGATGCGGCGCATGTGCGGGCCCGGCTGGCCTGGCGGATGCACGAGGCGATCGGCCCGGAAGCGCTGATCGTGGACGACACCGGCTTCCTGAAGGATGGGGATGCGTCGGCGTGTGTGGCCCGGCAGTACACCGGCACCGCGGGCAAGGTCACCAACTGCCAGGTGGGCGTCTCGGTGCACCTGGCCACCGATCATGCCTCGGCTGCGATCGACTGGCGGCTGTTCGTGCCGTCCTCCTGGGATCCGGCCTCGCCCGAGGCGGATCCGGCCAAGGTCGCCCGCCGCACCCGCTGCGGCGTTCCCGACCAGGTCGGGCATGTGGAGAAGTGGCAGCTCGCTTTGGACATGATCGACGAGACCCTCTCGTGGGGCATCGACATCCCACTGGTGGTCGCGGACGCCGGCTACGGCGATGCCGCCGCCTTCCGCCTCGGCCTGGAGGAACGGGACCTGCCCTATGCGGTCGGCATCTCCGGCCGTCACACCGCGCATCCGGCCGAGGCCCGGCCCGTCCAACCGGTCTATGCGGGCACCGGGCGTCCGCCGAAGATCCAGTACCCCGAGCCCGCGCAGCCCGTGAAGGACCTGGTCATCGCGGCCGGCCGGACGGCGGCCCGGCCGGTGTCCTGGCGGGAGGGCTCCCGGCCGGGCAAGGGCCGCAGTGGCGTCAAGCGCATGTACTCGCGCTTCGTCGCCCTGCGCATCCGCCCGGCCGGACGCGGCGTCCGCAGGGCCGCCGACGATCCGGAGCTGCCCGAGCGGTGGCTGCTGGCCGAGTGGCCGGCCACCGAGAGCGAACCGGTGCAGTTCTGGCTGTCGAACCTGCCCTCCGGCATGCCGCTGGCCACCCTGGTGCGGCTGGCCAAACTCCGCTGGCGCATTGAGCACGACTACCGCGAGATGAAACAGGCGCTGGGCCTGGCCCACTTCGAGGGCCGCACCTGGGCCGGCTGGCACCACCACGTCACCCTCGTCTCCGCCGCCCACGCCTTTTGCACCCTGCAACGACTGGCCCGCCACCCAAAAGAAGCGGCGCAGGTCTGAGCCTCTACCAAGTCGTCCGGGAACTGCAGACACTCCTCGCCACCTGGACCGGCGCCTGCCCCACCTGCCACCGCGACATACCCACCCCACTCCGGACCTGACCAAGCACTACTAGCTTGATCTTTAACCTGTGCGGCGGGGCCGTGGGGTCGTTGACTTCTTTGTTCGTCGTTGCGTCGGCTGTGCTTTGCGGGGTGTGTGCACGTCGTGGCGGGGTGTGGGCTGGGTGTTCTTGCGGCCCGGTGGTCGTCCAGGACCGGGCCGGGAGGGTTTCGGTGCCTGGGCCGGGCAGGCGGTCGTCGGGCGGATGTGTCGGAAGTCCCGGCGGACACGGGCGGGGGTGAGTCTGTCCGGCGGGCTGGGTTTCTCCCAGGGGCGGCGCCGGTCGGCTGCCAGCGGCCGGGCGAGCCGCAGTTGGGTGTAGGCGGCGAGGATCAGCCAGGTCCAGCGGTCGGCCGCTTCGGGGGTGCGGATCTTCGGTGTGGTCCAGCCCAGGGTCTGCTTGAACAGGCGGAAGGTGTGCTCGATGTCGAAGCGTCGCAGGTAGGACTGCCAGAGGCGGTCGGCGTCGGCTTCGGTGGCGTCGGTGCCCGACCACCACAGCCAGACCGGCTTGGGGGTGGCTCCGCTGGGCAGGTGGTCGATGTCCAGGCGGATCACCGTCCCCTCGATGATGGGGAGGGTGCCGTCGGCCATGGCCCAGGAGGAGCGGTGGGTCAGCTTGGGATGCAGCCGGTTCCAGGAGCGGGCCAGGGCGGTGCCGTAGAGGCGGGTGTCGGTGACGGTCTGGGTGTCCGGGGTGCCCCAGGTGTCGGGCTGGCCGAAGACGAACTCGCCGCCGTGCCGGGGCGGGCGGCCCATCGTGCCCGGCCGACGAGGCGGAACAGGCCTGCGCAGGACCCGGTCCGAACGCATCCGGGCCAGCACCTGCACGGGCAGATCTCGCAGGAGGAAGGCCAGGCGGGGTGCGTCGTAGCCGGCGTCCGCGACGATGAGGATGTCCGGGTCGCCCGTCTGCCACTGACCCGCCCTGATCAGTCGCTCAACCAGTTCGCGCAGTTGGCGGGCGGTGACTGTGGCAGTGTCGTCCCCGGGTGCCAGCCGAAGCGCGTCCAGCGGCGCGGTCCATGAACTGCGGCCGGGCTCGAGCGCGCAGACGATGGAGTACGGCCAGCCGGGAACGGGGATGTGCTGGTCCTTGCCGCGTCCGTAGGTGTGGCACAGGATCCGTTGCGGTGAGGTGTGAGCATTGGGCCGCAGCCAACAGGTGATGTCGACAGCCAGGACCAGCCGGCCATCAGCGGCCCGCGGCAGGGGCACCGCGGTCAGGGCCTGCCGCAGCCGGTCCGTATCCACTTGGCCGCGGGCCACCGCCGCGTAAAGTCCGCCGTGACCGCGACGGTGTTCGCCCACCAATGACAGCTCGGCCAGCGACCTGACCGGCCCGTCACCGCACAGGACGGCGTCGGCCAGCTCGAACAACGCATCCGAACGAGCGGTGAGACAGGAGTAGAACTCGCCCCGGAAGCGTGACAGTTGCGCCAATTCCTCTTGCCGGGTGTCGCGTTGCAGCAGACTCATCCTTGCGGCCTTCGTGCTGGACGTGTGTGTTCCTTGGTCGGAGCACATGTTCAGACGAAGGCCGCTTCTGCGTCCGCCGGATACCGAACCGAGTGATCAAGTTCGAGACGCCATTCGACGCCGGACGTTAAAGATCAAGCTAGGCGGCCGCACACGGCCTTGTGGAGGACGGACGGTGAAGCTAGGGGTCCCCTATCCCACGGGAAGGGGCTCAGCCCTGAACGTCCGCGTTCTCGTTCCCGGCCTTCTCCGCCTCTGCCTTCGGCGCCTCCTTCGCCGCCTTCCTCGTCGCGACGAGGCTGGTGATCGTCGTGATGATCAGTACGCCGAAGATGACACCCAGCGAGACCGGGAGCGAGACCTCCGGGACGTTCAGACTCGTCGTCTCGTGGATGCCGTGCAGGACCAGCTTCACGCCGATGAAGGCGAGGATGACCGACAGGCCGTACGACAGGTGGACCAGCTTCTTCAGCAGGCCGATGATGAGGAAGTACAGCTGGCGCAGACCCATCAGCGCGAAGGCGTTGGCGGTGAAGACGATGTACGGGTCCTGGGTCAGGCCGAAGATCGCGGGGATCGAGTCCACCGCGAAGAGCAGGTCCGTGATGCCGATCGCCAGCATGACGATCAGCATCGGGGTGGCCAGCCGCTTGCCGTTCTCGCGGACGAACAGCTTCATGCCGTGCCACGTGTCGGTGGAGGGCAGGCGCCGTTCGACGGCCTTCATCAGGCGGCCCTCCTCCCAGTCCTCGTCCTCCTCGCCGGCCCGCGCCTCCTGGACGAGCTTCCAGGCGGTCCAGATGAGGAAGGCGCCGAAGATGAAGAAGACCCAGGCGAACGAGTTGATCGCGGCGGCGCCCGCGGCGATGAACACGGCGCGCAGGACCAGCGCGATCAGCACGCCGACCATCAGCACGCGCTGTTGGTAGACCGACGGGACCGCGAACTTCGCCATGATCAGCACGAAGACGAACAAATTGTCGACACTGAGCGACTTTTCGGTGACGTAACCCGCGAAGAACTCACCGGAGGCCTGTCCGCTGCCCCAGATCAGCAGGCCCACACCGAAGAGGACGGCGAGAACGATCCAGACGGTCGTCCAGATACCCGCCTCCTTGATCGAGACTTCGTGTGGCTTGCGGCCGCCGATTAAGAAGTCGGCCGCGATGAGCACGCACAGCCCTACAACGGTGAGCACCCACATGGTCGTTGAGACGTTCAACCTGAATTCCTTCCTACGGCGAGAGCTGCCAAGGGTACAAGGATGCCCAAGAAACAGTAAAGAAAGAGTAGGGGGTAGGTGCGGGCTTGCTGCTCCATGCGCTGGTCAGAGCCCAATGTCCATGACTTGAGGTGGCCGGTCTGGTCTGTGCGACGGTCGAGGCGACGGGTGGGCGCGAGCAGCACAATCGGACTCTGCCTGCCCGGTTGATGGTCTATCTGTCGATGGCGTTGTGGCTGGACTTCGGCAAGGGGCGCGTGCGGGTGCTGCGGAACCTGTTGCGCGGACCGCGGTGGGCGCGGGGTGGCTGAGACGGCTGTGTGGTGCCGGCGGACGGGGCGATCTTCCGGTCCCGGTCCCGGGCCGGGGACCGGCTGGGCAGCGCGCCGCTGCGTGCGCTGTTCGAAGTCACCGCGCGACGGTTCCAGCCGGTCATGACGAGGTGTTCTGGCGTGACCTGCGCAAAGTGGTCGTGGACGGCACGGTCTTCGACGTGTCCGCCGGCACGGACAACGCGTCGGCCTTCGGCACCCCGGCCGGCGGGGCGTTGCCGCAGGCCCGCCTGGTCGCGCTGGCCGAACGCGGCAGCATGGCCCTGGTCGGAGCCGCCTTCGACTCCATCGAGGTCGGCGAACGTGCCCTCTTCGAGCGGCTGCTGGGAAATCTTACCCCCGGCATGCTGCTGCCGACCGGGGCTTTCCTTCCTGCGATCTGTACACGGTCAGTGCCGCCACCGGCGCACATCTGTTGTGGCACGTCTCCGACTCCTCCACCCTGCCGGTCAAAAAGCGCCTGGAGGACGGCACCTGCCTGTCCGAACTGCGCGGCAGACGGACCCGGGAGCGGGTCACGGTCCGCGTGATCGAGTACAGCGCCGCTGACGACGACGTCTCCGAGGTCTTCGCGCTGATCACCACTCTGCTCGACCTCGATCGGGCACCCGCGATCGAACCCGCACGGATCTGCGCGGACCGCTGGCACGTGGAGATCCTCTTCCGCCTGGTCGAGGTGGACCTGCGCACACCGGGAGGAGTCCTGCGCTCGCGCACCGCCGAGGGGGCCCGTCAGGAACTGCGGGCCCTGCTCTTCCTCTACCAGGCACTCCGCTCGCTGCTCACCCGAGCCGCCGTGATCACCGGAGCGGGACCCCACCCGCATCAGCTTTCCGCCCGTCCTGGACGCCGTCAGTGAGCGTTTTCAGCGTTGCCTCCCCAGGGTGAGGACCGCGGCGGCGATGACCGTCATCCGGTTCGGGCTGCAGCGACTTCGGCGGAAGATCCGCCAGGACTTCAGCCGGGCGACGCCTCGTTCGACGGGAGCACGGGCGTGGGCGAGTGCGCGGTTCGGCGTCCGCTCGGTCGGCGTGAGTTCGCCGTTGGGTGGGCGTCGGATGGCGGTGGTGACCCAGGGGCCCGCGCCAATGTAGGCGCGGTCGGCGACGATCGGGACGCCCTGGCGTTCGCAGATCCGGATGATGCGGTGGGTGCGTGCTGCGGACAGGTCGTGGGCCCGGCCCGGCAGGGCCGGCGAGATTCACAGCAGCCGGCCGTCGGGATCGGTGACGACCTGTATGTTCACGCCGTGGCGTCGGTGTTTGTGCGAGTAGTCGGCGCGTCCGTCGCCCAGGCGGTCGCACTCGCTGAGGGTGCCGTCCAAGAGCACGTAGTCCGGGTCGTGCTCGCGCAGGGTCTTGAGCAGGCCCGGTGCCCGGCCGGCGGGGAGTCGCACGACGGCGGTGGTGTAGGCGTGGGCGGTGCCGACGGATATGCCGAAGCCGGCGGCGATCTGGGTGAGGGTGTCGTGCTTGCGCAGGTAGGCGAGGGCAACGAGGGCACGCTGGTGCGGCGGGAGTTTGCAGCGTCGGTCACCCTCACGGGTGACGATGAGCATCGTGACCCACTCGACCAGGGCATGGGGCAGGTCGAGTGCGGCAGGATAGGGAACCAACAGGGCTCCTGGACGGGCAGGTTGAGACTTCGAACACCTCACCCAACGGCACAGGGGCCCTGTCCGTTGCGGGCACCGAGGCCATCACCCGATCGGTGGCCACGCTGAAAACGCTCAATGACTCCGTCGCGGCGGCCTTTTCCCCCTGAACACCTCGCCCAGGCACTGAAGTTCTTCATCGCTGGCCTTCCCCGCCGGGGCATACGCGACCACCCCGACCGCACCGCCCCGATCAAGACCAAACGCCCGGCCTGCACTACCAGACCCGCAGCTCGGAAGACCCAGGAATCCGCCTCGTCACCCGCACCATCACCTTGCGTCTCCTTGAGCGATGAACGACTTAGAGGGTGTCTCACGTGGTGTGAGGTGGATGCGGCATGATGCTGTGCCATGGGTGTTGGTTTGTCGCAGCGGTTGGTTCCTGACGAACTCTGGTCGCTGGTCGCACCGTTGCTGCCTCCCTTCGCTTCCCGTCCGCAGGGAGGCGGTACGGCTCCGGTTGATGAGCGGGCCGTGTTCACGGCTGTGGTGTACGTGCTGACCAGCGGCTGTGCCTGGCGGCACCTGCCGGAGACGTTCGGCGTCTCGCCGGCCACCGCGCACCGCCGGTTCTCCGTATGGACCAGGGACGGGCTGTGGCGGCGGCTGCACCAGGCCGTTCTGGACGAGCTCGGCGCCCGCGGCGAGGTGGACTGGACCTCGGCCATCGTGGACGCGGCCTCCGTCCGCGCGAAAAGGGGGGATCGCTGACCGGGCGCAATCCGGTCGACCGGGGCAAGAGGGGCAGCAAGCTCCACGTCCTGTCCGACGCCCAGGGCCTCCCTCTCGCTCTTGGCGTCTCCGGCGCGAACGTCCATGACAGCCAGGCGCTGCTGCCGCTGGTCCTGGGCATCCCCGCCATCCGCTCCCGGCGCGGCCCGCGAAGGCGCCGCCCCGGCAGACTCCGCGCGGACAAGGCGTACCACTCCGCCGACAGGCTGAAGTGGCTGCGCGAGCGGGGCATCGTCCCGCGCATCGCCAGGCCCGGCATCGAGTCCAGCGAACGGCTCGGCCGGCACCGCTGGAAGATCGAACGGTCGATCTCCTGGCTTTTCGGCTACCGCCGCCTGACCGTCCGATACGAGCGAAAGGGCAGCCACTTTCTGGCCTTCCTCGGACTCGCGGCGACCCTGACCTGCTACAAGAAGCTCGCAAAACTCACCACGTGAGACACCCTCTTAACGGTCTGATTTGGCCCCGTTTTTCCGGTCTGACGTGGCCCCATCGAGAGATCGTTTCAGCGAGAGTTCCGGTTTGAAGTGGCCCCGGCTTCCGCTTTGGACTGGCTCCACCTGTTGTCGTGATCGACGAGGTGAGGTGGCCCCTGGGGTGTGGACACTCTGACAATGGATCTTGATGGTCTGAGGAAGGGTGTCCTGGTGGGACGTAGGTCTCCGTATCCGGAGGAGTTCAGGAACGACGCGGTGGCGTTGTATCGCGCGGCCGCGGGTCGGCGCACGTATGCGGCGGTGGCGGCGGATGTCGGGGTGACCGGCGAGACGCTGCGGTCCTGGGTGCGCCAGGCCGACGAGCAGGCGGGCCGGGCCCGCGGCACCGACGGCCCGGTGGAGGGCAGGGACGAGGAACTGACCCGGCTTCGGGCCGAGCTCGGCAGGCTGCGCAAAGCCGAGGCCGAGTGGCAGTTGGAGCGGGAGATCCTGCGGCGGGCGGCCCAGTATTTCGCCCGGGAGATGAAGGCATGACCGGCCGCTGGGACTTCATCTCCCTCCACCGCGCCGACTTCGGCGTGCAGCGGATATGCCGTGTCCTCGGGGTCTCGCGCTCGGGCTACTACCGGTGGACGGCTGGCGCGGTCGCCCGCGCCGAGCGCCGGGCTGCCGACGACGCGCTGGTCGCGGAGATCCGCCAGATCCACGACGACCACCGCGGCACCTACGGAGTGCGGCGCGTGCACGCCGAGTTGCGGGGCTTCGGGCACACGGTCAACCGCAAGCGGATCGAGCGGCTGATGCGCCGCGAGGGGATCGAGGGCCGACACCTGCGCCGGCGCAAACGCACCACGATCCCCGACCGGCTCGCGCCGCCCGCCCCGGACCTGGTCCGACGCGACTTCGCCGCCGACCGCCTGGACGAGAAGTGGTGCGGCGACATCACATACGTGCAGGTCGGCGGCACGTGGCTGTATCTGGCCTGCGTCTTGGACATCTGCTCGCGCCGGGTGCTCGGCTGGTCGATGGCCACGCACATGCGCACCGAGCTGGTCGTCGACGCGCTCACGATGGCGGTGGCGACCCGCGGCGGCCACGTGGACGGAGTGATCTTCCACGCGGACAGGGGCTCGCAATACACCTCGGCGGCGTTCGCCCAGGTCAGCGCCCATTTCGGCATCCGCAGGAGCATGGGCCGTGTCGGGTCGAGCTACGACAACGCCCTCGCCGAGAGCTTCTGGCAGGGGCTGAAGAGAGAAGCGATGCAGACGGTGTTCACGACGGTACGACAGGCCAGGCTGGAGATCTTCCAATGGCTCACCTACTACAACGCTCGCAGGCGGCACAGCTCACTCGGCTACCTCTCACCTGTCGAGTTCGAACAGCAGCACCGGGCAGAGCATAGACTCACGCTCGCGGCATGAACCCCCGTGTCCACACTCCAGGGGACGCCTCAGAGGTGATGTGTCACCGCGTTCGAGCAGTGCCTGTGCTGTTTCCCTGGTGACGGCAGTGTCGTCGGGGTCCAGGAGAAGACGGAACAAGACTTCCACTGCCTGGTCGGTCCGTGGTGCGGCCGCGAGCTGTCGTCCGGCTGCAGCACGGACCGACCAGGCAGGCGAGTTCGCCTGTTCGAACAGAGCGCTCAGCTGTTGATCGTCGGAGAGCGGCGGCATGGCTCCAGCTTGCCAGTGCCTTCCCGAGCCTGTGGTGGCGGACCTCTATCCGTTCTTCTGTTGTGCGGCCCTGGTGCGGGCGAGACGGTAGGACTCGGTGCCGGTCTCGATGATGGTGCCGTTGAAGGTGAGGCGGTCGACGATGGCCGCGCAGAGGCGGGGGTCGGTGAATGTCTTGGTCCAGCCATCTGGGGCTGGCACTTGTTCCCTCACAAGGGTTGCCGCTGCCACCTGGCCGTATCCCACTCCTGGGGTCCTCGTTGGTTCTCGTGGTGACACCCGGGTTTTCCAGGTGCTGCCTTGACCGTTCAGGTGCGAGGAAGGTGTGCCGGTGGCCGAGGCCAGACTCCAGGTCATCGCAGGCGGAGCCGTCCCGCAGGAGCCGCTGACCACGGACCCGTGGCAGTTCCAGACCATGTGCGTCGACGCGTTCGTCGCCTCGTGGAGGGCCCGCGGGTTCAGCCCGGTGACCATCGACAACGACATCGGCCTGCTGGAGCGGACACTCACCGCACTGGGACGGCCCGCGTGGGAAGTCACGCCCGAGGACATCGACCGGGTGGTCGGTGATCTCGCGGTGAAGGGCCGGGCGGCGTCGACCCGCCGCGAGTATGTGCAGATCTTTAAGAGGTTCCACCGGTTCCTGCAGGCCCGCAAGGCAGCCGAGATCGAGGCAGCGTTCGGTGTCCGGCTGGTCTGCCCGGTCGACGAGTTCAACGCCTCCCGCCATGTCGGCGACGACTCGTCGGCCTCGCTGCCGCCGCCGACACCAGAGCGGGTGAACGAGTTTTTCTCCTTCATGAAACAGAGGATCGCGGCCGCGAGGAAGTACGGACCCGCAGCGAGGGACTATGCGATGTTCCGGACGCTGTATCACGCCGGGCTCCGCTCAGAGGAGGCATCGCTGCTGGAGAGGCCGGACCTACACTTCACCCGCGGCCCGTTCGGCAAGCTCCACGTTCGCTTCGGCAAGGGAGCCCACACGTCCGGGCCGCGGCCTCGGTGGGTTCCCATGCTCGACGGCCTGGACCTGGTCCTGCGGTGGTTCCTGGAGGACGTGCGGCCCAAGTTCCCCGACTCGCCGGTGCTCTTCGCCGACGAGTCCGGCGGCAGCCTGCATCGCGGGACCATCCGCAACCGGCTCCGCTATCTGATGGAACTCGAAGGACGTCCGGCATCCGAGCGGTTCAGCCCACATGCTCTGCGAAGAGCTTGCGCGACGCACAACTACGAACGTGGAGTCGATCTCGTCGCGATCCAGCAGATGCTCGGTCACTGGACCGTCAGCTCGACCATGCGTTATGTCCGGCCCTCCGCGACCTTCATCGAAGACGCCTATCAACGCGCGGTCGCCAGCATTCTGGCCGAGCTGACCGGGAAGGACACCACGGCATGAAGATCCAATGGCGGCTGCGAATGGCTGCCGCCCAGCGCGAGGTGTGGACCGGGACGGAACTGCGGCGGCTGCTGGCCGAGAAGGCCGACCTGGAACTGTCCTCGGCATCGGTATCCGCGCTGTTCACCAAGGAACCCTCGCAGGTGAAGATGACCACGCTGGCCGCGTTGTGCACCGCGCTGGAGTGCACTCCCAACGACCTGATCGAGGTCGACACCACCCCCGTCGAACGGCCCCTCGCACCTCCTCGTCCAGTCGCCGACCTGCCGCATGCCGCCTCCGCCAGGGGCCGGTCGATGCCGCCTCTGTGACCGGCGGGCTGCGATGGGCAAGAAGCAACGGGACTGCGTCACCTGCGGTGCCCCCGTCGGATATCTCGACCGCCAGCACTGCTGCCGGTGCTGGCACCGACTGAACGAGCAGGCCGCCAGGGCGGTTTGCCCTGGCTGCGGCCGCGACCGCGTCCTGCAGCAGGACACCGGCCGGTGCATCATCTGCTCACGCGTATGCCAGGAATGCGGCCACCCCGTCCGGTCATCGCAGAACCGCCTGTGCCGCGACTGCCGGCGCAAGGCCGACCAGCGGGCGGCCCAGCAGACATGTCCGCGCTGCCACCGGCCCGGCTATCTGCGTGAGGCGACCGGCTGGTGCGGCCACTGTTCACGGCCCCGGCAGGAGAAACATCCTCCGAGGACCTGCCGCGAGTGCGGCCAGGTGCGGCGACATGCGGGATTGGGGCTGTGCTCGGCCTGCTGGCAAAAGCACCCTGGCCGGCCCTTCATCCGTGGGGAACACCTCCGCGACCGGCTCGCCGATCCACCTTCCTGGCTGGAGGACTTCGTCGCCCATGTCGCCGCCCGGCACTGCATCGCCAGAGCCTGCGGCTTCGTCACCGACCTCGGCAGACTCCTGGAAGACGGGCACTCCACCTCGCCCCAGGCTCTGTTGGAAAGGTCCCGCAGGCCCGGACGGTCGATGGGCTCCTTCGCCCGCGCACTCGAGGACTTCTTCACCCTCCACCACCTGGCACTGCCCACTGACCAGGCCGAACGGCTCGCCGCCGGCCGACGGCAACGACGCATCGAGGCCGTCCCCGAACTGCTGCGGCAAGCCGTCGTCGCCTTCGACACCTCCCGGATGCGGGCCCAGGACCGAGCCCGCCGAGCGGGCACCCGCCCTCGCAGCAACCACACCCTGGAGACAGCCCTGGCCACCCTGCGTGACCTCGCTCTCTTCCTGGTCGACGAACGGAACAAGAACGCCTGGGCCCTCGTCGACGTGCACGATGTCGAAGCCTTCCTGTCCACCCTGCCCAAGGGACGCAAGCGGCGGCTGACCGTGCTGCGGCAGTTCTTTCGCTTCGCCCGGTCCCAGAAGATGCTGCTGGTCGACCCCACCCGCGAGCTGGTCGCGAAGGAGACGAACAGCTTCCGCGGCCAGACCCTCGCCCTCGACCAGCAGCGCGAGCTGTTCAGGCGGTGGACAACCGACAGCCACGTGCACCCGCACGAAGCAGTGATGGGCATGCTCGCTCTGCTGCATGGCGCCTCCAGCTCCGAGATGCGGATACTGAAGACCGACGACATCGACCAGCAGGCCCATACTGTCCGGCTGGGGAAGCGGCCCCATCCCGTCCCGCTGGACCCCGCCTCCTGGACCGTGCTGCAACGCTGCCTGGCCCACCGCGAGGCATGGCCGACATCCAACCCGCACGTGATGGTCACCAAAGGAACCAAGGCCGGGCGAAGCCCGGCCTCAACTGCCTATCTTTCCCACGTCCTTGACGACTGCGGATACCCGCCCCGAATGATCCGCAGCACCCGCCTCGTCGACCTGGTGAACACCATGGACCCCAAGCTCGTCGCCGCCGCCTTCGGCATGGACCCGCAGGCCACCCTCGTCTACCTTTCTGATCACATCGACCCAGGGCGTCTGCCCGACCAGCACCAGTAGAGGAACCTGCATGCGGCACCTCATCCCCTCTTTCGCTCTCGCTGCCCTCCGTCGCGGAAAGCAGATCGAGCAGTTCCTCGGCAGGGTCGAGCGCGACGGTCACCAAGGGCTTCGCTGGATCGCCCTCAGCCCCGGCATCTCCGGCGTGACGATTTATTTGAGCGATGTCGAAGACGTCGGCACCGACAACTTCCTCGACATCACCGAGTTCCCGCCCCTGGACCCCGAGGAGGAGACGTGGGGACGGGAGATCGCCTTGCTGCCCACCCCCGAGGAAGCCTTGCACCTGGCCGAGCGTGATCTCGCCGCAGACCCCCAACGCTGGGTAAACCAAGGCTTGGTCTGCGACGAGTACCAGGACTTCCGCAAGATGAACCCGTGACGTTTCGGCACCACCTGGCACGTATTCGCCGGAACATGTGCGCTTTGCTGAACGACTCGTTCGAGGCGATGGCGACGCTGTTCTTCTCCTCGCGTTCGGTCAGGACCTGGAACAGCATCTCCGCGCCGCGGCGGTCGAGCTCGAGATAGCCGAGTTCGTCGATGCAGAGAAGGTCGACGCGTCCGTAGCGGGCGATCGTCTTGGTCAGCTGTTTCTCGTCGGCGGCCTCGACGAGCTCGTTGACGAGTTTCGCGGCCAGCGCGTAACGAACCCGGTAGCCGGCCATGGCAGCAGCGGCGCCCAGGCCGATCAGCAAGTGCGACTTGCCGGTGCCGGAGTCGCCGATCAGGCAGAGCGGCTCGCCCTTGCGGACCCATTCGCAGGTCGCGAGGTTGTTGACCACCGCGGGCTCGACGTTCGGGTTGGCGGTGTAGTCGAAGTCGGACAGCCACTTCTGACGGGGGAAGCCGGCCGCCCGGATCCGCCGCTCCGAGCGGCGCCGGTCACGTTCCTCGCACTCGGCCATCAGCAGCTCGGCAAGGAAACCCCGGTAGGACATGCGTTCCCGTTCTGCCCGGGTGACCAGGTCGGGGAACTGGGACCGCATGGTCGGCAGCCGCAGGACCCGGCAGGCGGTGTCGATCGCGGCATGCGAGGCGGGCTCGGTCAGATTGTGGTGCGGGCCGGTCATGGCGCGTCCTTCCGGGAGTGGTTCAGCAACTGGTCCCAGCGGTCCAAAGAGGGCAGCGGACGGGTGTCGTCGGGCAGCCGGGCGACCCGGCGGGCGGTCAGGCTGACCACGTCACTGGGCCCGGTCTCGGGAAGAGCCGGCAAGGACCCGCCGGCGGTGACGGTCGGGGACCGGCCGTCGGCCTGCGCGGCCTTGCGGGCTTCCAGCGCGACGACATCGGCGGTGCACGACCCGACGGCGAGAGCCGCCCGGATCCCCGCGACCACGTCCCCGTGTTCCATGTGCCGGTGCAGCAACAGGACATGAACCAGCTCCTTCGTGCCGTCCGTGTCCCCGGCCGAGGTCTTCGCCGCAGCCCAGAACGCCTCGTGCGCGGAAGTGAACGAGCCCTCCCGGCGGGCCTGGTCCAAGGCTTCGGAGCCGGCCATCGCCGGGCTTGGCCAGCAGCACCTCCAGGAAGTGGTCCAGGACGACCCTCTCGGCGCCCTTCGCGGTCAGCCGCGGATGACGGGCGATTTCGGTGCGGCCGTGGAAGACGACCAGCTCGCTCAAGCGGAGCATCACCCTCACCCGCCGGCCGATGAACCGGGCCGGGACCGAGTATCGGCAGACCCTCACCGCGACCATGCCGTAGCGGTCGACACGGGGAGTGAACACGACCCCCGTCTCAAACGTCTCGTCCGGCAGCGGCATCAGCAGCGGCGCCTCCTGGGCGAAGTCCTGCCCGATGGTGCGGATCTGAGGCGTCCCCTGGAGTGTGGACACGGGGGTTCATGCCGCGAGCGTGAGTCTATGCTCTGCCCGGTGCTGCTGTTCGAACTCGACAGGTGAGAGGTAGCCGAGTGAGCTGTGCCGCCTGCGAGCGTTGTAGTAGGTGAGCCATTGGAAGATCTCCAGCCTGGCCTGTCGTACCGTCGTGAACACCGTCTGCATCGCTTCTCTCTTCAGCCCCTGCCAGAAGCTCTCGGCGAGGGCGTTGTCGTAGCTCGACCCGACACGGCCCATGCTCCTGCGGATGCCGAAATGGGCGCTGACCTGGGCGAACGCCGCCGAGGTGTATTGCGAGCCCCTGTCCGCGTGGAAGATCACTCCGTCCACGTGGCCGCCGCGGGTCGCCACCGCCATCGTGAGCGCGTCGACGACCAGCTCGGTGCGCATGTGCGTGGCCATCGACCAGCCGAGCACCCGGCGCGAGCAGATGTCCAAGACGCAGGCCAGATACAGCCACGTGCCGCCGACCTGCACGTATGTGATGTCGCCGCACCACTTCTCGTCCAGGCGGTCGGCGGCGAAGTCGCGTCGGACCAGGTCCGGGGCGGGCGGCGCGAGCCGGTCGGGGATCGTGGTGCGTTTGCGCCGGCGCAGGTGTCGGCCCTCGATCCCCTCGCGGCGCATCAGCCGCTCGATCCGCTTGCGGTTGACCGTGTGCCCGAAGCCCCGCAACTCGGCGTGCACGCGCCGCACTCCGTAGGTGCCGCGGTGGTCGTCGTGGATCTGGCGGATCTCCGCGACCAGCGCGTCGTCGGCAGCCCGGCGCTCGGCGCGGGCGACCGCGCCAGCCGTCCACCGGTAGTAGCCCGAGCGCGAGACCCCGAGGACACGGCATATCCGCTGCACGCCGAAGTCGGCGCGGTGGAGGGAGATGAAGTCCCAGCGGCCGGTCATGCCTTCATCTCCCGGGCGAAATACTGGGCCGCCCGCCGCAGGATCTCCCGCTCCAACTGCCACTCGGCCTCGGCTTTGCGCAGCCTGCCGAGCTCGGCCCGAAGCCGGGTCAGTTCCTCGTCCCTGCCCTCCACCGGGCCGTCGGTGCCGCGGGCCCGGCCCGCCTGCTCGTCGGCCTGGCGCACCCAGGACCGCAGCGTCTCGCCGGTCACCCCGACATCCGCCGCCACCGCCGCATACGTGCGCCGACCCGCGGCCGCGCGATACAACGCCACCGCGTCGTTCCTGAACTCCTCCGGATACGGAGACCTACGTCCCACCAGGACACCCTTCCTCAGACCATCAAGATCCATTGTCAGAGTGTCCACACCCCAGGGGCCACCTCAGATCCGCATTCCGATCCGCCGTCCCTCCTCCGCCCGCTCGAACTGCGCGAACGCGGCGTTGAGCTCGTCCAGCGACTCCACCCGCGGAACCGGCGTGAGGTAGTTCCGGCGGAAGTAGCCGACCTGCCCCTCCACCCCTCCCTTCTCATGAGCCCCACGCAGTCCCGGCTCGCAGTAGAAAGGGGTGAAACCGTAATGCTGGCGAAACGCCGTCCAGCGCGGATGCTCCTCCCGCGACCGGCTCCGCCGGATCACCCGAGACACCGCCGGTGACAGATTGTCGTAACGGATCTGCCCTCCAGGGACACCACCCAGCGTGCGGAAAGCATGCAGATGGCCGTCCAGGAAGGCTTCCTGCCCGCACGACGTCGTGATCCGGTGGACCGCCTTGCCCGAGTAGGCCAGCCGGAACGTGAACAGGTAACACTTCGTGCGCTCACCCGCAATGTCCACCCACGCCTCGCCGAAATCGGCCTCGGCGTCCATGCCCAGCCGGTTGTGACGAATCACGAACCCCGCCGTCGGCACCGCCCCAGCGGCCTCCGTGATCTCCTTCCGCCGCCGCGAGACGTAGTCCCAGACCGTGCTGTAAGCCAGGTCCGCCCCACGCTCCTGCTGCAGCCGGCTCAAAATCCGCTGAACCGTGTGCCGCTGCTTCGGCGGCGCCTCCAGATCGGCCAGCAGCCACTCATCGATGGTCTTCTTGAACGGGTCAAGCTTCGGTAACGGCCTCACCGGCGTCTTCCGCGGCCTCGGCGCGGGCGACGACAACGCCTCCCGCACCAGCCGACGATGCACCCGGTACTTCCGGGCCAGAGCACGGACCGACAAACCCTCGTGCCAGGAGTCCCGCCGGATCCGCAGGAACAACTCGTCCTTCGACACATCCACCCGGCCCCGCCCCCTCACGATGGCCCCTCCCAGACCATCCCCAGCCCACCACCCAGGTGGGGCCAAATGAGACCGGAACAACCCCCCAACGCTCCCGTGCGCCGTCGAGGTGGGGCCACGTCAGACCGGAAAACCGGGGCCAAATCAGACCGTTAAAGCCAGTCGTGCCCGCGTAGGCCGGATTCGGTGGCCAGGGCGTAGGACTGGAGGTAGTAGCGCTGGGCGAGGCCTTGTTGGCCTGCGTCGTAGCTTTTCCAGCCCAGCAGGTGCACGCCGCGGCTGGCGGCGGAGAGCATCTGCTGGCGGACGTCGTCGCTGCGGAAACGGGCCCGGCACAGCGGGGCGACGTCGCCGCGGAGGTAGGTGACCAGGGCGCTGCGGCCGTGGTGGCCGCCGTGGCGTTCGTCCATCTCGGAGAAGGCGTGGATCATGTCGCGGACGGCGGCGACTTCGGTCATGCCGACGGTGTGGCCGGTGCGGGCGGCCGCGGTGCGGGCGGTGATGTCCTGGACGTGGTTGAGGGGCAGGGCGGCGGCGGCCACGGAGTAGGCGGAGGCCGACAGGAAGCGGCGGCGGTCCAACTCGTACCTCCACATCGGCAGCAGGACATCCAGCGGGTCGTTCCCGAGGGACAGTCCGATGGTGTCACTGTCTGCCTCTGCCGGGCAGGGCAGGCCGAGGTCGGCGAGGGTCAGCAGGCGGCCCAGGCGCCGGGAGAGGGCGACTGCGAGGTAGCGGGGCGTGTCGCCGCGGGGGACGGATCCGCTGAGCCAGTGAGCCTTTTCCAACCTCACGCTGATGCGTGGTGAAGGACGAGGACGGCCTTCACCACGTCGGTGATTCGGTTGGTGCTGCGGCGGAGCTTCCGCAGGAGGCGCCAGCCCCTGATGGTGGCCATGGCCCGCTCGCCGAGGCAGCGGATCTTGGCGTGGGTGGTGTTGTGGCGACGCTTCCATCGCTTGAGGCGGCGGCCCCGAAACGGTACGCGGACGGGTCCGCCAGCGCCTTGATATGCCTTGTCCGCCCAGCATTTGAGTTCCGCATCGGCGAGGGCTTCGATGATGCCGTGCTGCCGCGCGGCGGTCAGGTCGTGAGTCGAGCCGGGCAGAGCCGGCGAGGCCCAGAGCAGCCGTCCGAACGGATCGGTGAGGACCTGGACGTTCATGCCGTGGCGTTTGTGTTTCCCGGAGTAGTACGGGGTGTCGGCGGCGATGCGGTCGATCGGCAGCAGGGTGCCGTCGAGGATCACGAACGCCTTCGTCCGGATCGTCTTCATCGCCTCGGCCAGGGACGGGGCAAGGGCGGCCAGGGCCTCGACGGCTTCACGTATGTAGCGGTAGACGGTCGCGATCCCGATGTCGAACCCGGCAGCGAGCTGGGCGTAGGTGTCACCGCACCGTAGATGGGCCAGGGCGAGCAGTGCCTGACGTGCGGCGGGAAGGCGCCGCCACCGCGTTCCGATCTCCTGCCGCCGGGCTGTCAGTTGTCCGGTCAGGAACCGCAGGGTGCGGCTGGACAGATCAATCGAGGACGGATAGACAAGCACGCGAAGCTCCTGGCGGATAAGGGCGATCTTGGTCGAGAACCCGTCTACCAGGAGCTTCGTCGTTGCGCAGGACGGTCCAACTCGCGGTCAGACACCGCAGCTTGAAAAGGGCTCCATGGCACTCGGTGGGCCTTCCCCGGGATCGCCCGGGGAAGGCCCACCGAGTCAGAGGCCCTGTCCCGCTATCGCCTGGACGCGGTGCCCCGCACCCGTACGGTTGGCCGCTTCATCTGCGCCGCTTGCGAAGCAGCCCTGTCACGATGAAGACTCCCACGATCGCGGCGACGATGACGAAGGCCACCTGTCCCCACACTGGCAGGTCGAGGCCGCCTCCAGGAGCTGCTAGTGGGAAAGTCATGGCTCTTTGGTCCCTTCGTCTGAGGGCACGTTACGTGCCTGTGTCACCAGGTGTACTTGGCCTTCGCGGAACACTTCGGATTGCTGGAGTACTCCGTTGAAGCTCCCGCAGATGTGTCGCCCTGCGTGCTCGCTGAGGCCCGGTAAAAGCCGGCCGAGCATTCAAGCTCGCCCGTCACACCGCTATTGGCGTCGCCTCCGCTGCCTTCTACTCCACCGCTCACTCCGGGGCTGCCGGCCCCCAAGCTGAGACTCGGATGCCAAGAACCGTCGTCATTTACGGTGAGGCCGCCTCCGAGGCACAGGTAGTAGCACCCTTCGAGGTTGAAGCCGAACGAAGCGAGGCCGCCCGGGTCGATGCGGTTGACGGGGTCGCCTTCGGCGTAGAGGTAGGGGTTCTTCTCCTGGCCGGAGGGGTCGGGGCTGGTGAAGCGGCCGATGTTGGGGTCGTAGTAGCGGGCGGAGTAGTGGTACAGGCCGGTGGGGTCCTGGTAGCCGCCGGCGAAGCGATAGGGCTGGGGGACCTGGTCGGTGGTGGTGCTGCGCTGCACGCCGCGGGGGCTGTAGGCGTAGGTGTTGACCTTGATGCCGGTCTCGTCGGCGAGCGCGACGACGGAGCCGAGCGCGTCGGTGAGGTAGTAGTACGACTTGCCCCCGGTCGTCATGGAGTTCAGCGTGTCCCCGGGTTCAGGGCTGATGCGTTCTCACTCGGCGAGACGTGCTGATTGCGGGTGTCTGCGACGGGACGGGCTGGTCGTCCGGGTTGGAGATGGCGAACGCGACCTCTGATGATCAAGGTTCTCGAAGCCTTTGATCACGAACAGGGGTCGCGTTCGCGTGTCATCATCCCTGATCGGTTTCCTGCAGCGCCACTGCGGGGTCATCGATCCATGCCGCCCGCCCGAGGAACTCACCTCGCTCCGCGCTATGTTGGACCAGCTCCCGGATCCCAGGCGGGTGCGGGGCCGCCGTTACCGGCTGGGTTCTCTGCTCGCCCTGTGCCTGCTCGCGGTCCTGGGTGGGGCGACCACCCTGGCCGGCATCGCCCGGTTCGCCACGGACGCCCCCGCCGAAGTGCGCACGCGGATCGGGCTCGGCAGCCTCCCACGCGCCACCACCCTGGGCCGCCTGCTGTCCCGCATCGACGGTGACGCACTCGACGACGCCATCGGCGTCTGGCTCGCCCGACACGCGGCCGACCCGGTCGAGGACGACCAGCCGCTGGTAGGCCTGGCCGTCGACGGCAAGACCGTGCGCGGCAGCCGCAACGGCGACCAGAACGCCGTTCACCTCCTGGCCGCCGTCCTGCACGAGTCCCAGGCAGTGATCTCCCAGCGACAGATCGCTGCGAAGAGCAACGAAATCCCCGCCTTCACCCCGCTGCTGGACCGGCTTCACCTGCACGGCCACGTGATCACCGCCGACGCGATGCACACCCAGACCGATCACGCCGAGCAGATCACCGCCCGGGGTGCCCACTACATCCTCGTCGTCAAAGGCAACCAGAAAAAGCTCCGCCGCCAGCTACGGCGACTGCCCTGGCGCGAGGTCCCGCTTCAGCACCGCACCCGCGAACGGGCACACGGGCGAGGCGAGATACGCCGCCTCAAAGTCTGCACAGTCCAGCCGGGCCTGCTCTTTCCGCACGCCGTCCAGGCCATCGAGGTCAAGCGCCGTCGCACGAACCGCACGACCGGGAAGACCACCATCAAGACGATCTACGCGGTCACCAGCCTCACCCCCGAGCAGGCCACCGCGTCCCAGTTCGCCGAACTGATCCGTGGGCACTGGCAGGTCGAGGCCCTGCACCACGTGCGGGACGTGACCTTCGCCGAGGACGCCTCTCGCGTCCGCACCGGAACCGCGCCCCGCGCGATGGCGACCTTCCGCAACCTCGCCATCGGCCTCATCCGCCAGGCCGGCTGGACGAACATCGCCGCCGCCACCGACCACTACCGGTCACGGACCGACCACGCACTCCAACTACTCGATCTTGAAAGCTGAGAACGCATCAGCCCTGCTCGCAGCATGAGATCAATTGGGCAACAGGGTCATCGACGGTTTCTACAACCCCCGCCGCATCCAGAAACGGCTCGGCTACCTCAGCCCGATCGAGTACGAGGAGAAGCACTACGCCGACCAGGCAGCGGCCGAACAAGGGAACCTGAAACCACGTCAACCCGATCTGACCTGCTAGTCAGCCACTCCCGCGCAGCGGGGGAACCTAACTGACGATGATCGACTATGCCTTGGTTGTGGTCCGTATAGGAGGACCTCGGCTTGACGGTCAGACGGGGTAAAGGGCACGGCGTCGCGTGTCAGCAAGCGCAAGCGAATCGTTCGCGCTTCCACGTCTCGCTACAGATGCAGCGCGATAATTTGCGGTTAACCGGATGGCTTTTTTCAATTACCCAGCAGTTTGGGATGCGTTACAGTTACAGCAACCACGAAAGGGCTTTCTGAGCCAAAAGGTGATTCCCTGTCATCATTTTTCAGTCACTCCGCGCACCTGCGCCACAGCCGTCCGTAGGATCCCTCACGAATCCCGCACATCTATGCGGGTGTCCTGAGTGTGCGCGAGGGAGAGAAATTGATGAATCGTCACGCCCGGCGGCTGTCCTCATTAGCAGCCTCGCTGGCAGCAGTAGCCTCTCTTTCCTTGGCAGGTAGCGCCAAGGCTGCTGACGAAGCCCGGCAGCCGGAGAACAGACAGCAGGCGCTCGGTGTCGCCAAGACCGTTGACCTGCCGACGGAGCCTGAGCGTGGCCAGGCAATGGTTAGTATCGAGGAATCGTGTTCTCCCGTCGCCGCCTCCGAACGTGCGGCCTTAGGTGGCGCGGTCAAGGCGTGCGTCGAGACAAGGCCGATGAAGGCATCCAGCACCGTAACGGCGCGGACTGCCGAGGAGGCCGACACTGTCGAAGCCTGCGACATAACCAAGCCGGGCAAGTGGACCTGGGAACGAACTAAAGGCATATGCCTGAACGGCAAGGAAGTGACCTTCACGCTCAGCGACGAACAGGGCGCCGTCCTGGGTACTGCTCTAATAGACGTCAAGAGCAGCATGAACCTCAGGTACGACAGCCTCACCTGGAACGAACTGATCACCGTCAAGGTGACCAAGGTGACCAATGCCGTAAGCAACGTCAATATCAAATTCGACGTGGACTGCACCTCGAGTTGTTCCCCGACCAACAACCGCCCCTGGACTGGGGCAAAAACCCTCGGCCAGGGCGCAGAGGCATCCGGATCGGTCACCTACACCAGCAATGTAGCTTCCGGTATGCGGGACAATATCCGCACCAAATACCACATGTACATCACCGCGACGGGCACCACCCCCACCAAGCCGAACGTCAGTTGGGAGCTCCCGTACCAGGCCAATCTTCGCTGCGACGCCGAGCTCATCACACCCGGCTGCGTCTTCTCCGACATTCGCGCCAGCCTCAAATACTCGCTGTCCGACCCGAAGCACGCCGCAGCTTCGGCGGCTTACAGCTTCGCTCAGGGCCGCCTGCGCGACTGGGCCCCGCTGACTCGGGCGGACGGCCTCAACACAGCCAACCGGAAGCGGACCTGCGAGGAGGGAAGCAGCGACCCGTTCGTACATATGTACGATGAAGTTCCGGGGGACACCTGTGACGAGTTCCCCTTCGCCGGCTCCCTCGAGGGAGGGACCGACGGCGCTCTGTGCGCCGACATCATCCCGCGGTACGAGGACGGGGCATGGTGGATCTATCCGGCTCGGACTGACAAGCCGTTCACCTACGAAGAGCCGTGCGTGCGTGCCCACGTCTCCGGGGAGGCCAATTCGTCTGCTGGCGGCAAGTATGGTGCGCTCGTGAAGAGCGCGCGCATCCTCGACATCGAGAAGTACAACGTCTCCGTCATCGAGTAACAGAGGAGACAGCAGCACTACGCCGGGGCCCCGAAAATAATGCTCGGGGCCCCGCCCGGCAAACCCGAAGGAGCCCCAGTGAAAAACTCCACCACCGGGCCATGGGCATGGGCCGAGGATCCGCGCGCCGTGATGTGGTGCGTGACCATCACCTACGGCATCACTCCTGAAGAAGTGCTCGCCCGCTACGGAGCCGACGCCCGCACCGCCCGGCTTCTCACCCGGCAGCAGGCCGCCCAGCTGGCCGGTGACGACCTGCCGGAGGGTTCGGTACTGCGGGCAGGGCGGACGGGTGACTGGTCGTTCTGCTTTGAGGACTACGGGGTCATGGGATGCATGCCCGGCCCGTTGTCCGCGCTGTCCCGCGGCACGGAGACCTTCAGCGTACTGCGAGGCGGAGACGGTATGAACGGCTTCGCCTACTGGCGGGACGGACAGTGCACCGAGCGGTTCGAGCCGGGCGCCACCGGCACCAAACCTCGTCCTCCACACCCCTGGTGGGATGCAGTGCAGGGGCGGCTAGACGCATCGAGCGAAGAATTCCCCGGCCTCGTCCCGGTACTGGAAGCGACAGCACGCCACACCAGAGCCGTACTCGACACGGGCATCCTCGACGGGCCGCTGCTCACCCTGCGGCTCGATGACAGCGACCTCACCCCCGCCCCTCAAACTCCCCAGCAAGCACCACGGCCTCCCAAGGGCGTGCGGGGCGTCCCCGCCCGGCCTGGACCACCCCCGCCACCCACCATGAGGCAAGCCGTCAACGTCCCCGTCACCTGAGGTCGGCAGTCGCCCGTGCTCTGGACCATGTAGGGCTCGGGCAGCCCTCCGGCTTCACCCACGAGGTGGTGTTCCGGCGGTGCCCTGACTGCCAGGAGCACAACATCGCGCGAGGACGACTTCGTCTGCGTCTTCTGCGGCAGCGATCTGCCGGAGACGTGGAACGTGGATCCTACCGCGTAACGGCCGAGGGTCACAGCCACTCGTTGATGGCAGCGACGAGGACAGTCGCCTCGTAGCGGACCGCGAGCTTGTCGTATCGCGTGGCGACAGCGCGGTGCCTCTTGAGGCGATTGATCCCGCACTCGACCGCATGGCGCTCGCGGTAGTCGACCGGGTCGAAATGCGGTGGCCGGCCGCCGCAGGAGCCGAGCTTCTGGCGGTTGCGTGCCTGGTCGGCCTTGTCCGGGATGGTGCAGCGGATTCCGCGGCGGCGCAGGTAGGCGCGGTTTCTGCGGGAGGCGTACGCCTTGTCTGCGCGGACCCGATCAGGGCGGACGCGTGGCCGGCCCGGTCCGATGCGGGGCACGCGGACTTTCTCCAGTACGGGTTCGAACTGCGGCGAGTGAGCAATTGTCAATTCCTGTGGATCACCGCGGGAGCCTCAAGTGGCCCGCAGCCATTGATCGAGGATCGCGAAGTCTTCGTTGGTAAGGCCGCGGGATGACGCGATGCGGTGGAGGAGGGCCGGGGTGGGGTGGTGGGTGGACACCCAGTCCCGATCGGCATCGGTGATCTCGTCGTCGACCCAGACGAACGGGCGTCCGTCCGCCCATGCCGCCAAGGTTCGGGTCTTCCGGTGGAGCCCGTACCACTGGTCCTCGCGTTCATGCTCGTCGGAGGGTTCCGGCCAGTGCACGACCGGCAGGGGTGGCAGGCCGAGCCGCGGTGCTATGTCGGTGTTCGCCTCCTCCTCCCAGGTGGTGGCCCAGACCAGCTCGCACGGCAGTGCCGCGAGGCGAGGCCCGACGCGCGGGTCGAGCCGCGTCAGGTGCGAATCTGTCGCGGTGCCTGACGGCTCGCGCTGCGGGCCGTCGCCGAACGGCAGGAGAGGTCCGTCGACGTCCAGGAACAGCAGCGGGCGTTCCTTGCGCTCACTCATGCCGCAGCCTCTTGCTCACGCTCGACCAGGACGCCGCGTTCGAAGCGGGCGCCGTTGCGGACGAGGGCGACGAGGTGGGGTGCGGTGATCGCGCGCCAGCGGGCCTGGGCGGACTCGGCGAGCTTGAACACCATCGCCAGGGCCGCGGCCGGGCTGCCGGCACCGCGGGTGACCTTGGTCCGCAGCTTTACCGTGCTGAAGGTCGACTCGATCGGATTTGTCGTGCGCAGGTGGACCCAGTGCTCGGCCGGGAAGTCGTAGAACGCCAGGAGTTCATCGACGTCGTCGGTGATCTTCTTGACGGCCTTGGGCCACTTCCCGCCGTAGGCACGCCTGAAGTCCTTCACCGCCTTCTCGGCGTGATCGCGGTCCTCGGCGTTGTAGATCTCCTGCAGCGCCTTCTTCGCGCCGGGCTGGGCCGATTTCGGCAGAGCGTTGACCACGTTCCGGGTTTTGTGAACCCAGCACCTTTGATGTCTGGCCTGCGGAAACACCTCGGCCAGGGCCCGCCACAGACCCATGGCTCCGTCGCCGACGACGAGCTCGGGATCGCGCATGCCGCGCCGGCGGCAGTCCCGCAGGAAGTCGGCCCAGGACTCGGTCGACTCGCGCAAGCCCTCGGCGAGCGCGATCAGCTCCTTGCTGCCGTCGGTGCGCACGCCCATGAGGACCAGGACGCAGGAGCGGGCCTGGCCGAGGCGGACCTTGGGGTGGACGCCGTCGGCCCACACGTACACGTAGTCGGATCCGGACAGGTCCCGGTCCTGGAAGGCGGCGTGGTCGTCGCTCCACTGTTTAGTCAGCCGGGTCACCGTGGCCGGCGAGAGCCCAGCGGCCGAGCCGAGGAACTGCTCCATCGCGGGCACGAAGTCGCCGGAGGACAGACCGTGCAGGTAGAGCAGGGGCAGGACCTCGCTGATCTTCGGGGACTTCCGGCACCCAGGGTCCCTTGCATGATCGAGGTCTGTCCGGATTCATCCGGTGATGCCGAGGGCGGCCAGGGGCCTTCGCCAGTCGCGGGCGGTGTGACGTAGGGCGGCGGCGATGTTGGTGTGGCCGTCCTGGCGGTGGACTCCGATGGCGAGGTTGCGCAGGCCGGCCATGATGCGCGGGAGATGGCCGACATGGATTGTGGAGTCGTCCTCGTGGAACGTTCGGTCGCGGACGTGGTGCAGAAGGTTTTCGATCTTCCAGTGGCCTCTGATCCAGTCGGCGAGCTGGGCGCCGGTGACCGCACCGGGCGGCAGGCTGGTGATCAGGTAGACGCGCTCGATGGTGAGCTTGCCGCTGGTGAAGTCCTTCCTCCAACGCACGACTTGAAGGGCCTGGCGGGCGTCGGGACAGCCGAAGTGGGCGAAGGCGGCGGTCTTCAGCCGACGGATCTCCAGGCGGTGGTGGGCCCGGGTGCGGTCGTAGTGGTCGAGCGTGATCTCGCGCCAGGGCAGGCGGCGAACGCGGTCGAACAGGCCGGGATGGTTGGCCTTGACCTGGGCGATGTAGTGGGCACCGCGCTCGCGGAGGTAGGTGCCGTGAGCGTGCTGGGTGTGCAGCGCGTCGGCGGTGATGACCGTGCCGGTCAGGTCGACGCTGTCCAGCAGGGGCCGGAAGGCGGGGATCTCGTTGCTCTTGTCGGTGACCTGGCGCTGGGCCAGGACGTGGCCGGTGTGGTCCATCGCGGCGAGCAGGGTGACGTGCCCGGTGACGTGGGTGCGCGAGCCGCGCAGGGCCTTGCCGTCGACAGCGATCGCCCGCAGTCCGGGGCCGGCCGGGGTGGCGCGGGCGGTGAGGAAGGCGCCGATCGCCCGGTCCAGGGCGTCGCCGTCGAGCTGGACGAGCAGACGGCGCAGGGTGTGGGGGTGCGGGACGGACACGGTGCCGGTCAGCGGGTCGACGGGGAAGCCGAGAACCCGGCAGGCCCACGCGGGGATGTCGCCGATCCATTCCGTGATCGCGGTGAGCGAGCGGGCACCGGCCAGGACACTGGCAGCGGCCGCGGCGACCAGGGCGGACAACCGGTAGCGGCGGCCACGGACGCCTCGCGGATCGGGCACCAGACCCAGGAAACCGGACAGCGTGACCGCGTCCGCCAGCGGGACCGGCGCGGCAGTCCGGCCCAATTGGTCCAGCGCGGTGGGGATGGGAGAAGATGCAGGAGCAGGCACGGACTCGCCAGGTGTTCATGGGACTTCGACACTCACATGATCACCGAGACCGTGCCTGCACTGCGTCCACCCCCTGCCCGAACCGGGACGTCCCCTCCAGGACCGGACCAGCGCGACGTTCCGGACGGATCGCGATCATGCAACGGCCCCTGACAGTGTGGCATGGAAGATCAGTCTCACGAGGGTGGCCATTTCCTCAGCGCAGACGGCAGACTCCGGCGGTGACCTCAAATTCCCCTCGCCCTGCCACTCCCGCCGACGCTGATCTCTATCCGGATCTTGCGGCTGCCGGCAGTCTTGCTGCGGCTCTGGAACTGGCAGCTGCCGAACAGGGTCTCGATCTCGATGTGGTGCTGTGCAATGAGTCGGACCCACTGCGGTCAGCTGGGGTCGCCAGCACAGCCGCTGGCCGGGAACCTTGCTGGATCTTCATCGGGGCGGAGAGCCGCTGGTTCAACATCAATGGCCTGCGCCAAGGGGTTCAGCTGCTCTCTGGGGCGACCTCCGATCTGGGCGAGCTGGCCCGAGCCGCGGCAGGTTGGCGTAACGGGGCCAAACTCCGCGAGATCCAGAAGGTCGCTCCCTTCATCGAGGTGAGCGAGCTGGCCGAAGCGCATGAACGCGGTCCAGCCGCAGCGGTCACCGTGCAGTGGCGACTTCTCCTGGAGGACTTGCGCCAAGAGGCCGATCGGCTCGACCTCGCGCGCCAGACGCTTGAGCTCGCTGAGGCCGCCTCCGCCGAACCGAAGCTGCGGCAGTTGTATCCACTCACCAGCCACTGGTCGCTTCATTTCACCACCTGCACCGGCTTCCCGTACTCATGGGACGTTCCGTTCGTTGATCCGCTGCGCGACGGCCGATATCGCATCTGCGGCCCGTCCCGTGGAACAGTCATCGGCGAAGCCGAGACCGCGGAGGACGCTGTCGCGCTGGTGCTGAATGGCCTTCCAGAGAACTGCGGGCCGGCGGTCGCCGGGACCGCGAATGATCGGCATCCGCAATAGGGCGCTTTGTCACCCGCGTGAGCGAAGGACCTCGACAGCAGCGGCGACCTTCCTGCCGAATGGAGTGGGCTGCATGGCTCGGCCGCGTTCAGCACGTTCCAGCAAGGGCTGACCGAGGTCTCGCTCAAGGCGGATGATCTGGGCCGTCAAGGCGGGCCGTGTGGTGCCAAGAGCCCGGGCCGCGGACGATGACCCGCGCAGACAAGGGTGTCAGCGGAACAACAGTGGGCGGAGCGAGCCGGAATCCCACCACCCAAAAGGGTGAACGCTTCGACCAGCGAGTCTCACGAAGACGGCATAAGAGGGTGTCTCACGTGGTGTGAGGTGGATGCGGCATGATGCTGTGCCATGGGTGTTGGTTTGTCGCAGCGGTTGGTTCCTGACGAACTTTGGTCACTGGTCGCACCGTTGCTGCCTTCGTTCGCTTCCCGTCCGCAAGGCGGAGGCACGGCCCCGGTGGATGAGCGGGCGGTGTTCACGGCTGTGGTGTACGTGCTGACCAGCGGCTGTGCCTGGCGGCACCTGCCGGAGACATTTGGCGTCTCGCCGGCCACCGCCCATCGCCGGTTCTCCGCATGGACCAGGGACGGGCTGTGGCGGCGGCTGCACCAGGCCGTTCTGGACGAACTCGGCGCCCGTGGCGAGGTGGACTGGACCTCGGCGATCGTGGACGCGGCCTCCGTCCGCGCGAAAAAGGGGGATCGCTGACCGGGCGCAATCCGGTCGACCGGGGCAAGAAAGGCAGCAAGCTCCATGTCCTGGCCGACGCCCAGGGCCTCCCTCTCACCCTTGGCGTCTCAGGGGCGAACGTTCATGACAGCCAGGCGCTCCTGCCGCTGGTGCTGGGCATCCCCGCCATCCGCTCCCGGCGCGGCCCCCGCAGACGTCGGCCCGGCAGGCTCCGCGCCGACAAGGCGTACCACTCCGCCGAGAGGCTGAAGTGGCTGCGCGAGCGGGGCATCGTCCCGCGCATCGCCCGACCCGGCATCGAGTCCAGCGAGCGTCTCGGCCGGCACCGCTGGAAGATCGAACGGTCGATCTCCTGGCTCTTCGGCTACCGCCGCCTGACCGTCCGGTACGAGCGCAAAGGCAGCCACTTCCTGGCCTTCCTCGGACTCGCAGCGGCCCTGACCTGCTACAAGAAACTCGCAAAACTCACCACGTGAGACAAGCTCTCAGAGTTGAAATTCGGCCGGGGACAGCCCCAGCGTCGCGCAGGCCTCGCGCAGGACCGTCGCCTCTGCCTGGGAGAAGTGGCCGTCGGTACTGGCGATGACCATGCCGGTCTGGATCACGGCCCGGGCCTCGGTGGGCTTCTTGGCGGCCTTGGCGAGCTCCTGCATGGCCTCGGCCTTGCCGTGCTGGAAGTTCATCGTGAGCTGGTCGACATGCTTGTTGAAACGCTGCCGCAGCTGCTCCGGCGGGAAGTTCTGGAGCACGTCGTTGCTGAGGATCATCGACTCGACCTGCTGCCGCTCGGCCGGATCCACCTGCCCGTCGGCCGCCGCGACCAGCGCGCACACCGCCATGCTCGCGTCCCGGTAGGCACCGCTCTTCAACTCGGTCTTCAGCGAGCCGAGTTGCGTCTTCAGTACACCGATCAGCTGGGCCTTGCTGCCCCCGCCGGACCTCGTCCCCCCGCTCTGCCCACCGGTGGCGCCACGCCCGCCCTGATTCTGCTGGAGAGCCTTGGCCTGGTCCTTGAGCTTGTCCCAGACTGCCATTGAGTCACCTCGGTAATCGTCGGAAGTCATCTCGCGAACCCGCTCCCGCGCGCTCACTGGCCCAACGCCCGACCCTGGGCAAAGGTTCCGCAAAATGCGCACCTCTCTCATCACCTGTTTCTCCGGCGCCTGAAACGGTGATTGCTCGCACCCGGTGATCGGGTGCGTGACGCGTGATGTCAGTCGCGGTGACGCCTGGTGTCAGGTGCTGTGCCGCCGCGTCACGCGTCGTCGCGCGAGCGGAGCCTCAGGCGCGGGGCGAGGCGGAACGCCGCGAAGCCCACCGTGGCCAGGGCCGCGGCCGCCGCGAGGAGGAGGCCGATGCCGCCGGTGCCGGTCGAGGCGAGGCTGCCGCTGTCGAGGTCCGTCGACGTGCCGCCCGTGGTCGAGGTCCGTCGACGTGCCGCCCGTGGTCGAGGAGTCGGTGCCGCCGGACGTGCCCGAGATGCTCGTGCTGGGCGACGGGCTCGGGGACGCCGAGGGCCCGTCACCGGCGACGACCTCGACCGCGAACTGGGTCATGGCGTCACCGACCGACGCGGCGACCGTGTACGTGTCCGTGCCCTCACCGGCGGTCAGGGTCGGCGCCGTGGCCTTGCCCGAGTCGTCGGTCCTGACGCGGACGACCTGCTCGCCGTCCTCGAAGCGGGGGCGTCGTCGCTGTCGTCCTCGGCGCGGAACTCGACCTCCGTGGCCCAGCGGATAGCCGGCGGGGGTGTCTTCCTTGGGCACGGCGAGGTGCCCGTGCAGCTGGTGGTAGGCATGGGCCTGAGCCAGGCCTGTCCGGAAGGCCTGCTCGGCCTGGAGGCTGTGACCGCGCAGCTGTCTGGCTGGCGGGCCTTGGTGCGGGCGGAGTGCCATCGGCGGCCGGGGGGTGAGGGAGGAGGTCGCTGAGGGGACGGGGCCGGTGGGCCGAGTGCACCGCCCACAGTGCCTTCTGACGGGTGAGGTGGGGGCGTGTACGCAGGAGTGGCCCCAGGTGAACAGCGGCCCGTGGGTGACGGTGGCGAGGTGGTGGGCGAGCCACGGCCGCCCGAGCTGGTCAGCGAGCTCGGCCAGCAGCCCGGGTAGTTCGCCCAGCCGGTAGGGGAGATGTCGGCGCGATGCGGTGGCGGTGCGCTCTTGCACGGTGCGGTCGGCCAGCAGACGTGCGAGGACGACGGTCTCGGGATAGGTGATCAGGTCGCGGGCGGCGACCTTCCACCAGACCGGATCGGCGCCGGCGGGCCGGGTGGCCTGGAGACGGGCCGGCCACAGATACTCCTCGTTCGGCCAGGGCTGGTCCCACCAGGATGAGCTGTCGGCACCGCCGTACCGACCGGAGGGCGTACAAATAGCGTACATATGGCGTACCAAGGTAGCCAGGCTACGCCTGACCGGTCGGGTGGTCAGATCCACCGCATGCCGATGGCGGAGAGCTGTTCGACGCGCTCGGGTGTGAGCGCTGCGGCTCGGGATCGCTGGTTACTGACCCATGCCCCTAGCCGCAGGTGATGCTCCTTTGCCTCCTCACCGTCATGGCCTGCGTGTTCGCCGTCGTGACCGGGGTCCTGCTCGCCACCGGTGGTGATCCGTTCGATGTGCTTCCTCGGCACCCGCAGGTGCCCCTCACGCTCGTAGAACTGCTTGGCGGCGGCGTAGTTCATGGCCCATTTGTCGGCCTGGCTGGTGCGCGGCTTCGGCTTCTCGTCCTCGGCCGCGGGCTCGATCCCGAGGACGTGTCCGCACATCCACTGCTGCGCGGTCGTCAGCTTGTCCCAGCTGAGTCGCTGCGCCCGCACCCACCGCCCCAGGTCCTCGCCCTGGTGCACGATGCTGCCCGGCTCCACCGGCAGTTCGCCGCCGGCCTCCAGATGCATCCGGACGAGGTGGAAGCAGCGTTGCCATTCCACCGGCCAGCTCGGGCACCAGGAGGGGTCGATGTCCTCGAGCTGCTCGCGCCGTTCCTCCGGCAGCGCGCCGGCCGCCGACCCCACGGGGAGGCCTTCGGCTCGCCGCTGCTCGATCTCGGCGGCCCGGCGGGCGGCAGCCCGCTGGTTCTTCAGCCAGATGCCCACCCGGTAGCCCTGGTGGGTGGCGTCGGTCGGTGCCAGCAGGTGCCCGTTCTCCTCGGCCCATCCGCGCGCCGCGGCAAGTCCTTCTTCCCAGGCGACGTCGTAGTACGACCACACCATCCCCAGCTTCTCCAGCTGTTCAACACGGTCGGCGTCCATGTCCCCGCGGGCGTAGAACCTTCTGGCATCGGCGATCCATTGCCCAAGTGAAAACCCGGCGAGCGAGGCCGGCCACCCCTCAGCGTCGGCCTCCTGGCCGTCGTGGGCGGGGACGCGGTAGGTGAACGGCACGCGCAGGTCGCCGTGGAGCCGGTTGTAGATGACGGCGGCCTCGATGCCGCGCCGCCAGTGAGCGTGTTCCGGGTTGATCACCCGTAGGTTGATGAACGCGGCCAGCTGCGCCGGGTCACGCGGCGTACTGAACTTCAGCAGCTCCCGGGCCGGCACCGACAGACCACGGTCGCTCCCGGCTTCCTCACCCTCCGGCCCGCCGCTGCGGCTCTGCACGCCCCTCACACTGCTGCGGGCCTGCTGCTCGGCGAGCTGCTCCACAACACGGCTATCGTGCGCCCGCAGCGCCTCAAGCAACTTCGCCAGTCCGCCGTACGCCCGGGAGGTGAGCATGTTGTCGGCCGTCTCGCCCGGCTCGAGCAGGACCGGCACTACGAGGGAGGCGACCTTGCCTTCACCGTGCTGGATGCGCAGGGCGCGGCCGACGGCCTGGACGAGGTCAGGCATGGAGCCGCGGACGTCCGCGAAGTACACAGAGTCACATTCTCGGGTGTCGACGCCTTCGCCCAGCACGCGAACGGATCCGAGGAACGTCTTCTCCACGACCGTGTCGCCAGCAGTAATTCCCCTGGAGAACTCACCCAGGACGCGGCGCCGGTGGTTCGGCTTGTGGTCGCCGCACAGCCAGTCTGCCCAGATCGTGCGCGGGTACAGCTCGGGATCCGCAGCGTGCAGCTGCGTGGCGACGTGGGGCAGGCCAGCCGCGAACGCCTCGGCTTCGCGGACCTGGTGATGGAAGACGAGCGTGCGCCTAAAGCCCTCCTCCGACGACGCCTTGAGCAGAGCGGTCTGCAGCGCGGCGAGGCGTGCCCCGCGGACCTCGTCCGAACGGCCCTCAGCGCCCAGGAGCTGGGCGGCTTGGAGCTGGGTGTCGGTGATGTCCAGGCACACCACCTGGTAGGGCGCGCAGATCCCCCGGTCGATCGCCTCCGACAGCGTCAGTGTGTAACAGCGTGCCCCGAACGGCCCGTCCGGGTCGTCCTCCATCGAGGCGACCAGCTCACCCGGCGTGCCTGGCACAGCCTCGGAGTCCTCGTTCAGTTGCCACAGCCGCGGCGTGGCGGTCATGTAGAGCCGCCGCAGGGCGGGGATGCGGGTGTTGTCGTGGACGACCGCCCACGGTCTGCCGATCCGGCCGGACGTCCGGTGCGCCTCGTCCACGACGATCAGCGACCAGCCCGGAAGACCGGCGGCGTGCGCGCGCTCCAGCGTGCCCAGCCCGAGCGAGGCGTACGTGGCGAACACGGTGACCTTGTCGAGCGGCCGTACCCAGTCGACCAGCTCGCCCACGTCCGTGGTGTTCGGGAAGGACGCCTCCTCACCCCGCAGGGACGAGACCCCGATCATCGGGCCCGTGCGGCCACCCGCGCGCCACGCGGCCTCGGTCTGCGCGAGCAGATCCAGCGAGGGCACCAGGACTAGCACGCGGCCCGCACGCAGCTCCTCGGCACTCCGTGCGGCAACCAGGGTCTTGCCCGATCCGGTCGCCATGACCACCTGAGTACGCAGCCCCCGCTCCGGCACAGCAGATCGTGCAGACAATTCAAGCGCCCTAAGCACCGCGTCCACGGCTTCCCGCTGATGAGGACGAAGCTCCCTCACCGCCATTTCAATCCACCCTCTCCCGCACACCAGACGCAGCACGCCCACACCACGACACAGCCAACAGTCGACGTCAAAACGGTCTCTGGCCCACAGCGCCTACACCGCAACACCGGACCCACGCCCTGATTCTGAACACAGATGACCACCCTCAAGCGGACCACTGAACCCACACAGAACTCATAACAGCGGAGCCATCCAACTCCAAAACCTATCGCAAGCACAGAATGAAGCAGATTCACAGGGAATCAACGCAGACACCAGGGGTACTCCCTGCCCACCACTGTCCACCCTGCAGGGGAGAGTCATGACACAGAGCATTGGGAACGGCGAGGGCAACCGGTTCTGCAAGGCGTGCGGCACGCCGGCCGAGGACGGCAAACTGTGCAACCACTGCGACGCCGTCCTCGACCTCCCCGACAGCGCGGGACTGGTCGAGGACCAGGGCGCGGCAGTACCACGCGACTTCTAAGGACGCACCCAGCCGTAAGAATGAGCGGCGTGCATCGTGAAGTCGCAGGTCACAGGTCTGGTGTGAATGGCGAGTCGGATACTCGTGCCGGTCGGCGGCCGATGGCCATGACGTAGATCATCGGGCGGATCCGGCTCCGGCGGGGTGCCGGGTTCGGCTGCGCCCACGGCCGGCCCCCGTCTACGATCCGTCAGCAGGCGGTCCACCAGCATGGACGCAGAAGGTCGCAGGACGGAGACCATCGAGGCCAAGCCGTCTATTCCGTCCGCGTACTGACCTGACGGACACGCCGGAGAAGAAGGACACCGTATGAGCAGGTTGCTGGAAGCGGTGTGTGCGCTGACCGTGGGCGTCCTCGTTGCGCTTCTTGTATGGGGTGCTGACCCTGACGCCGTGCGGGTGGCGTGGCGCCAGGGTCAGCTGAGCGGTGTGACGGTCGTGTTCGTGGCGGCGTGTGCGCTGTGGCTGGTGCTGTGGCGCAGGCGTACCGGACGCGGCCGGCCGGCATGGCCGCTTGTGGTGCTGTTGTGCGGTGCGGCTGTTGCGCTGGTCGGGGCGGCCACGGCCGGTTGACCGCCGCAGGTAGGTAGGGCTTTCCGTACCCTATGAACCCTCCGCCGTCACCGTCAGGAGGAGATGATCCACCCCTGGCATTAGCGCCTGAACCCTTGGATGGGCGGTGGGACGGCGGATGTGCCCAGCCACCCCCTGGGGGTAGCCGATGGGCATGGCAGATCGTTCGTATCCGTTACCCGAGGGCCAGGCCGAAACCCTGCGGACAGCGCGGTGGGTGCAGCTCGCAGTGGCTGTCCTCATGCTGGGCTGGTTCGGATTGGCATTGTGGCGGAAGGAGTACGGTCCCGCCGGGTTCAACCTGTGGTTCCCCGGAGCCTGTGCACTGCTCTGGCCGGCTCTCGCCGTCCAGAGTTTCATCCGCTTGAGGCGCCATCAGCACGCGATCCGAGCGGAAGGCGAAAACCCCTCCCTGTAACCGTTCAGGCCGCAGTACGGAGTTTGCTGACAAGCGGTCATGGGGGTAGCCGAGCAATATGCAAAGCCAGGGATGGTTGGCCCAGTTACGGTCCCGGCGGCGGGTGCGTTGGGTGGTTGCTGTGACCGTGTGGCTTGCCACCTACGGGGTGGCCGCAGTGGTGTGGCGCGTCTTCACTGACAAGTCATGGCTCGACGCGTTTGCCTTCGCCGGCACCGTGGCCGTGGTCAACGTGGTGGCGCAGTGGGTGGCGATCCGGGCCAAGAGGAAAGCCGAAGAGCGTAGCGGTTGAGCACCCGGACCCCTCTTGCTGCTACTCGGGCCGAAGGCCCGTTGACGGCACCGCGCAGCGGGGCCG